>CAZCMD010000038.1:0-33818 GCA_964499695.1 uncultured Desulfatiglans sp. | reverse complement strand
AAGTGCAAAGACAAAAAATCACGCTGTCCTATCTTATATTTCTCACATCAATTCAAGGAAAGATTCTACGCTCATCCTTGCTTGTTTCAAAATATGGGAAAGCGTTGAACGTTTGATTGGCCTGTGGGCTGGTATTGTTAATTTTAGAACTTCATCGTTCATATGCTTTTGCATTCTGATATTGCTACCCTTCTGTCTGACAATTACCCATCCATCACGTTGAAGTACCCGAACTACCTTGTCAAATGATACACTTGGAATTTTCGTCATACTGCAATTTCCAGTATCTCTGTCCCTGGCACCATGTTCATATCGTCAACAACTGGTTCTATATATAGCTCAATAGCCTCCTTGATATTTTCCAGTGCCTCTTTTTTCGAATCACCTTCACTAATGCAACCGGGAAGGCTTGGCACATAGGCGGTGTACCCACCTTCTTCACTTGGCTCAAGAATAACTTTTATTTTCATTTATAAAGCCTCCGGCAAAATATAAACCAGTATTAAAACTGTTTTGGTTCATCATACCTGATAACAAAGAAAATAGAAATCCTGAAAAAATTGGATTTAAAGAAGTTAAGATTCTATGGATTTTTGTATAGTGCCTGCGCCTTTTTGAGTGAATCCACATCATCAATCCCCATCACCTCATTTTCATCTGCCGCAACCACATAACCTGTTTTAAGACCGTCATTGTACATCATCTCAACCATATCGGTGATAAAATATTCCTTTACCTCAACCTGTTTTCCTTCTCTTTCCTTAATAACTATGTGTGGTTTTGCACTTAATAGTTCAAGGTATTTGATGAGGGCATCCTTTTTTACAGCATATATCCCGCCATTAACAATGCTGAGTCTCGCCTGTTCTTGTGCCGGGAATTTATGCCAGTATTCCCACTCAACGATCCTTTTTACATAATTGCCTTCAATGTCAAACACGCCATATTTCTTTCTGTCACGTGGAGCAAACCCTAAAATGGTCAGGTCATTTTCTGACAGGGCATCCACCAGGCCCTGAAAGGTGGATGCCTTTATTAGTGGGGTATCGCCCATTGTTATGAGTAAAGAGTCATACTGCTCATTTCTGATAAAATCCATGGCAGCGAGTATTGCCCCTCCTGTGCCGTTCAGTTCGGGCTGTTCATAATATTTTACCCCGTATGAAGCGGTCGCCTTTGTCACATCCTCCTTTTTATGATTCACAACAATGGCCTTTGGCCCCCTTGGCAGTTTATCCATTATGCTTAAAAGTATGGGTTTATCTCCCTGAAAAACATCCTCACCCTCTGGCACAAGCGGAAGGAGTGTCTTGTTGCCCTCATAGCCCTTTACCCTGCTTCCCTTTCCGGCTGCAAAAATAACTGATGCGATCTTCTGTTTTTTTTTCAATTCAGTTCTCCTTATTATCAGGTAGAGACGGGTTTAAAACCCGTCTCTACAATTTTCAGATGATAGAGATGATAGTGAGTTTACAATTATTATAATTAAATGTAAATTCACAGACTCAAGATAATTAAGGAAAAATATAAATTAGAAAATATGTTCAATGACCTTACGATACAGCAACTGTGCGCCCTGGATTACAACCGGAATATGGTTGTTACCGCAGGCCCCGGTGCAGGCAAAACACGAATATTAAGCCACAGATTCTGTTTTATCCTTCTTACCGATGAGAAGGTTACCCTTCCGCAGATACTCACCCTTACATTTACAGAAAAGGCGGCAGAGGAGATGAAGGGCCGTATATATGACATGCTTATCAAGCTGGATAAGAGATTCAGCCGTGATGGTAATAGCAGGTTAAGAGAAAGGATCAGGGATGCAAAGGAGCAGTTTGATAGAAACAGGATATCAACTATCCACTCATTCTGCGCAAACCTGTTGAGGGAACACCCGGTGGAGTCTGGCACTGACCCTGACTTTAAGATCACACAGGGTATGCGCCAGAAGATGATGCAGGAGGGCGCCACCCAGGAGGCCATAAAGGCCATATGGCAGGAAAACAGCGACGAGCTTATGCCCCTGTTGCGGTCATTCGGGGGTAAAAACAGCCTTATTAATGCAGTCAGAAACCTGAGCGAAAATTCCGCCCTGTTTGAAAGGGTACTTGAAACAAAAGATCGCCTTTTCAGTATCAGTGACTGGAAAGATCAGGTGTTCAATGATTACTGTCTATACCTTAAAGACAGGTTTGTACTGCCCTATATGAAAGGGTTAGATGCACAGGAAAACAAAAATGAAACAACCGTGGAGCTGATCACCATCCTGGAAGAGTGGTTTTCTTCAAGTGAAAAGGCGGATGAATCTTTTGGCATTCCTGCTCTTTTTAGTAAAATGAGAACCCTGGTGGATACAGAAGGAAAGAAAAGACAAAGATGTACTGTGGAATCAGGCCTGAATCAGCTCTCCTATATTGATATGGTTGAAGAGCATTTTCCTGACCTGTTTGTATGCGAAAACCCTGACTCCATCCTTGAAAAAGAGCTTGAATCATTTTTGAAGGCAGTAAATGCCACTATAGAAAGATATACCTATGAAAAGGAGCTGATTAACAGCCTTGACTTTTCAGACCTTGAGACAAGGGCACTCATGTTTCTTAATAGATTGCAGAATCGGGAAAACCTCCCGGGGCTCAAAAGGATACAGGAAAGATATCGGTATATAATGGTGGATGAGTTCCAGGACACAAACAGGATACAGTGGGATATCATAAGGAGCCTCTGCGTAGACACATCGAGGCCAACCATGAATGGGCTTCTCCCTGGCAGGTTATTTGTTGTCGGGGATAAAAGGCAGGCCATATACAGGTTCAGGGGCGGTGACGTCACGGTGTTTGAGAGGGTTAACAGGGAGATAATGGATTCAAACACAAGCCCATCTCCCCTATTCTGGCAGTTAGAGGATATGAACCCGCGGCTGAAGGAGATAGATGAAGGATTTAATCCTGCTAACCAGAAGGAGCGGTTTGGTATGCTCTCTGAAAATGATCAGGAGAGGATAATCCACGGAGATATCTATTTACCTCATAATTTCAGGAGCGATCAGAATCCGGTTGCGTTTTTCAACCGGACATTTGAAGAGATATTCAGCAGTAAACATGCCGGTAATATAAAAAACTATGAGACTGCCCCGAAAGAGATTACTCTTCCTGATGAAAAGATAAAAAATACTGAAAGTAAGGGGTCTGTAACCATTTATATCCCCTCTGTCGCTACTGATAAGATAAGCCCACCGGAGACCGAGGCATTCCTGATAGTAAATTTAATAGAATCCATGCTTGGCAAACATGGTACAAATACCTATGAATATAAAACCTATCAGGACATAAGGGAGAAGATTAATAAAAATGAGCGGGCAATAGGCATACTCTTTTATGCATTTACCCATATCAGGACATTTGAGCATATATTAAGGGAGGCAGGCCTCCCATTTGTAATCCACAGGGGAAAGGGGTTTTATAAAAGCAGCGAGGTGATAGAGATGCTCCAGCTCTTAAATTACCTTGCTGATGAAAGGCAGGAGATATCCTTGTTAAGCTGCCTCAGGGGCAGGACCTTCGGGTTAACTGATCCTGAAGTGTTTGATCTTTTCTATAACAGAAAGGGTAATATGCCAGGTTTAAGCAGTGCTGATAACCCTTATATAAGTAAAGTATTTGAACAGATCTCATCATTCCGTGAACTTGCCTCGCGCCTAACCATATCCGAACTGATACGCACGATCATCTCTAAGCGCTCACTGATTGCTACCTATTCATTTCATGAAAAGGGTGAGCAGACCCTCCTTAACATGGAAAAACTGATAGATATAGCACGGCGGTTCCAGAGTGAAGAAAAGGGCTCTCTCCATGATTTTGTGAGATACTGCCTTGATATGGCTGAAACAGACGAGGATGAGGGCGAGGCAATTAGCATCGGAGAAGAAAATAGCTCCATATCACTCATGACCATACACGCAGCAAAGGGGCTGGAATTTCCTATGGTAATCCTGCCTCAACTGGACAGGAGGATCATAAAGGCACCTGATACAGGAAAACCATTGAGACTCTATACCCCGGAAGGAGAAAGTTCTTTAAAGTGGAACAGCCATGAAGGGGAGATACCTGTATGGCCGGTTGAGGTGCCTGCCTTTGATTACAGAAGACAAAAGGGCCCGCTCATGCATCTTCTTACAGGGAGAAACAACCTTGAGGAGATGGCTGAAAACAGGCGGGTATTTTATGTCGGATGTACAAGGGCAGAGAACCACCTGGTTTTGATATGTTCGAGGAAAAATAAAAAGGATGATGCCGAACCTGTAACCCTTACCTCAGATGACTACAGAGAAAGGGCAAATATCAGGGAACTCCTTGATGATATATACGGGTTTGATCAGGAAGGCAGGGATAAAAACCTTTCGGGCATAAGTAATTTTTCTCCGGTAATAAGAAGACACCTTATAAAACAGGAACTGTTCAGGGGTATTGAATATGACCCGAAAAAGCCTGATACAGATTCATTTGGTCTATATGATGACCGGACTAAATCCCTTGATCTTACAGCGCCCATAAAATCAAACCCCTATTTTCAGCTCAGTTTTACCTCTGTGCGCCTTTTTTTAAAATGCCCCATAAAATTTTATTTTAGTACCGTATTGAAACTTAAAGAGGATGAATATTACAGCACATCTGATGAAGAGTACCTGAACGAAAATGACCCGGCTGATGATATGGAGGATTATGATTCAAAGAATGCACTTTATACAGGTAATTTCATCCACGGATACCTTGAAAGGCACCGGTTTAATCGCCCCTTTGATGAAACAATGTTTGAGAAAATAAAAAGAAGGATAAACGCAACTGAATGCAGCATGGACAAGTGCCTTGAAAGGATAAAAACTCTGCTAAAAAATACAGTGGCAGATAAAAACCTTATCAATCTGATGACTGGTAAAACCTGTTACTCAGAGGTGCCATTTCTTGTAACTGCCCTGCCGGGTATTGAGTTCAGGGGGGTAATGGACATGATAATAAAAGACCCTGATACCGGACTATGGACAATCATTGACTGGAAGAGTAATACCCTCGGAGAAAAGACCCCGGAGATTGTTGCTCATGAAAGCAGTTATGATATCCAGCTCGCCCTTTACAGGTGGGCGCTTGAGAAGATTCTGAATGAAAAGGTGGAAAAACAGTATATCTATTTTCTTGATAACGGGTATCTGTTTGAATGCAATTGGCAGGGCAACCCGACCCATATCTTTGAAAAGATTTCACAGAAAATGAATGAGCTTGAGGATAAAGAGATATGGCAAAAGGAGATTAGCGCCACAAGGGAAAAAGGGACTGAATGCCGCTTCTGCGGGTATAGCAGGGGCTTGTGTCTTTAACTTAAATATTTTCTGTTTTACAACGCCAATGCATACTAAGGCGCTATGATTTTTCCCTTTTCGCTCTTCCTTATTATTTCTGTAACAATCAACAGGGCATCACCGCGGGTTAATATCTCTTTGTATGCTGGCATGGCAAGCCCGAAAAATTTACCATTAAGGATGACCTTGATCATTTTATCATCGTTTGTTTCCTTCTGCCATTCCTTGTCTGTAAAATCCTCGCCCTTAAGCTGTTTGCCATCTGGCCCTGTGGCAGAACCGTCAGCGCCATGGCACCTTACGCAGTTGGCCTGATAGATTTTTTTCATCTCACCTGTCTTTGAATTCTGTGCATAGGAATAGGCCATAAATAAGACAAAAGAGATGAAAAAGGTTATGAAAATAAATGCCGACTTTTTAACCCGGTATCTTTCAGATTTTGACTTTACGCTGCTCCTTCTCTGTGCAATCAAAAAATTCTGTCCCATTTCTCTTTTTCCTCTTTAATCTATTAAAAGGTTCAAACCGGTTTTTACATATTATATACAATTATTAGGTGTCCAGGTAAAGTTATATTGCTTTATTGTGAAAATGGCAGTAAATGGCCCGATCTTGTATAAATATTAAGTTGACAAATTCTCTTGCATCTAACAATAACTTATTTATACTGCACTATGCAAATATTATACTAGAAGGACTTTATTATGAATATTATTAATCTATTACATTCTCATGTGATATCTGCTTCTTCTATGGCAGGCGTTGGTTTTGGAAGTGATATAATCCAGATGTTCCTTGACGCAGGGCTTGTTGTAAAGCTGGTCATGTTTATACTAATCGGTTTTTCTATAGCGTGCTGGACCATTATTTTTATTAAACTAAGATTTTTCAGGTATGCCAGACTTGAAACAGCCTATTTCCTGGAGATCTTCTGGGAGGCCACAGAGCTTACAAGTATTTATAAAGAGAGCAAAGACCTTTTCTACAGTCCGGTTGCACAGCTTTTTATAAGGGGGTATACTGAGCTCATCAGGCTCAAAAAGTTCAAAGGGAACGGGAACGCCACCCTGAATAACATCAGCGGGATATCCGAAACAGTAGAGAGGGCATTAAGGAGGGCCAACATACACGAAAGCAGCAGGATGGAAAAGGCCCTTGCATTCTTAGCCACCACAGGGAATGCAGCTCCATTCATAGGCCTTTTCGGCACGGTCTGGGGCATCATGGAGTCATTCAGGGGTATAGGTATCAAGGGGTCAGCCAGCCTTGCTGTTGTTGCACCCGGTATATCAGAGGCACTGATCGCAACAGCAGTTGGTTTGTTTGCCGCTATACCTGCTGTTATTGCATATAACTTTTTCAACAGCAAGGCGGCAGCGCTGGGTACAGAGATGGAGACATTTTCCGCTGACTTCCTTTCACTTGTTGTGCGTCAGTCAATGAAGGGCGGCCTTGACAAGGTAGAGGAATAATTTCAGGGGAGGCTTGATATAAAAATGATGACAGGCGGTGGCGGCGGCAAAAAAAAGCTGATGTCCGATATCAATGTAACACCATTTGTTGATATAATGCTGGTGTTACTAATAATATTTATGGTGACCTCTCCCATGATGACGCAGGGTGTTGATGTAAATCTCCCGCAGACACAGGCAAAGGAGATGAAGACAGATGAAGACCCCCTTATACTCACAGTTGATATCAACAAAGAGATAAGCATTGAGAAAAACAAGATAGAGCTTAGCGAACTTGAAGAAAAGCTTTCGACCATGTTCAAATACAGGGATAACAAGGAGCTGCTCTTAAGGGCAGACAAGGATATCCCCTATGGTTTTATTATGCAGGTTACTGCCCGGATCAAGGGTGCAGGCATAGAAAAGCTTGGGATGATTACCGAGCCGGAAGAAAAATAAGAGGGATTACAGTGTCAAAGGCAATTGCCATGTACAGGCAAACAGATGACAGTATGATAAAGTGGAAGCCAATGGTGGGTGCTTCGCTTTTTATGCATTGTCTTCTCTTTTCAATGCTTTTCTGGGTGCCGGGTAGCGGGAGTTCTGGCGGCTTAAGGATGGGTGAGTCTGTATACAGTGTCAGCCTTGTGGAAGGGCCTGCTGGAGGCAGTCCCGAGATGGCAGCGCCTGATTCAGCAGCTAATAAGGCCGAAGGGGCTGCGGTCACGGCCCCGGTGGAAAGCAGGCAGGCAAAAAGGATATCCAAACTTCCGAGCAAGAAAGATGCAGTTGTCATAGCAAAAAGGACCGTTGAAAAGAGCAAGTCAAAGAACGATTCTGCAAAGGATGCAGATAATCTTCTTGACAATGCAATATCAAAAATCAAAAGTGGGTCAGCATCTCAAAATGCAGAAAATTCAAACCATCTTGAAAAGGCCATTGCCGCAATGCGAAAAAGTGCAGGCTCCAGTTCTGCATCAGGGGGTGGGGAAGCAGGCGGAGGCGGAGGTGGGGGAGGCACAGGCGGCAATCCGGCCTTAAGGATATACCAGATGGAGGTTGAGTTCCTGATAAAAAGCAATTGGAATTATCCTGTCGAGCTTGCCAGCAGGAAGGATATTGAAGCAATAATAATATTAAAGGTAAAAAACGATGGGACAGTACTGGACACCGATTTTGATAAACCATCAGGTAATATCGCATTTGACCAGTCGGTTCTCAAGGCAATAGAAAAGTCAAAACCACAGATACCACCATTTCCGGAAGGATATAAAAAAAGAAATGAAGAATTCGTATTCAATTTCAATCTCAGAGACATTGAGTAGAGGCTATAGAGTATTATTTTTTTTGCTTATCATTTACATGGTTTTTCCAGCCATCACTTTTGCGCGGATAGACTTTAATATAGATAAGCCTGGAGACATAAGGTTTAAGGTTGCTATACCGGATTTCAAGAACCTTTCTGCAAACAGGGAGTCACCGGAGTTCTCAACAGAACTGCCAAAGGTAATGGCTAATGACCTTGACCTCTCAGGTTATTTTCTTCCTATGGAAAAAAAGGCATTTCTTGATGGAGACGGGGCAGGGATAACTATTGAAAATATCAATTTCAGGAACTGGACCCTTATTGGCACAGACCTCCTTATCAAGGGGGCCTATACCTGCATTGGTAGTAATGTAGAGTTGGATATCAGGGCCTATGATCCCTTTGAGGGAAAGCAGATCTTTGGAAAAAGATACCTTGAAAAAATTACTGATTACCGGCTGCTCATACACAGGGCAGGTAATGATATATTTTTAAAAATCACAGGGCATAAGGGTATATTCTTAAGCAAATTTCTTTTTGATAATAAAAGCACAGGCAATAAGGAGATATATATCTGTGATTTTGACGGGTATAACCTTAAAAAGATTACTAACGAAAAGGCCATTGCACAGTTTCCGCGGTGGTCACCTGATGGAACCGGGTTTGCCTTTACCCTGAACAGGGATGGGCACTTTATACCCCATTATATGAATATTTCGTCAGGAAAAATAAAAAAGCTATCCGAAAAGGAAGGGCTCGGCTCACGCTGGCATCCAAATGGCGGCGGTATTGACCTGACATTAAGAGAGAAGTGGGGATACACGGATATCTATTCTGCAGATATGAATGGTGGAAATTTAAAAAAGCTTACAAGTAACCAGTGTGAAGATTTTTCACCGAGCAGGTCTCCTGACAATAAAAAACTGGTTTTTGTTTCTGACAGGGCAGGGCTGCCACAGATATATGTAAAGGATCTCACCACAGGTACTGAGGAGCGTATCACCTATGATTTTAAATACTGTACAAGCCCTGTGTGGTCTTCGCTCAATAAAATAGCATTTGTAGTAGTTGAAAAAGGGGTGCATGATATATACACCATGAACCCTGACGGCACAGGTTTAAGGAAGCTTACAGAGGGAGATGATAATAACGAGGAGCCATGCTGGTCTCCGGACGGAAGATACATTGTTTTCAGTTCAAACAGGGACGAAAAATATCACCTCTTTATAATGAATTATAACGGGTTCAACCAGAGGAGAATAACATTTATTGACGGGGAAGAGAGAAATCCTTCATGGTCTCCATATTAATAAGGATGAAACAGTTGTATGTGCGTAGGGTTAATGTAGAATAATGTACTTTTACATGCTGTTTTATCTTGTATTTTTTTTTAAATAAAATATATTGACTGTTATTTTTAGTAGGAATATAAGATTCGGTTAATTTCACTCAGAAATATATATTTATTGTGTATAAATGAATAATTTTTTTAACATCCATTAGGGGGATAAAATGATTAAGAGATCGATGATTGGTTTATTGTTGATTGGCTTTGTGTCTACACTATTACTGTTTACCTCTGCTTGCCAGCAGAAAAAAGTTGAGGTGGCTCCGACTAAACAAGAGCAGCCCGCACAGGTAGATGATTCTGCTGAGAAAGCAAGACTTGCAGCGGAACAAGCTGAGCGGGATAGAATAGCAAGGCTTGAGGCAGAAAAGGCAGCCGCAAAGGCAGCCATGGAATCAGAGAAGATTTACTTTGACTATGACAAGGCAGATCTTGATTCCGAAGATCAGGCAACTCTTACCAAAAAGGCCGGCTGGCTCAAGGACAACGGCGAATACAAGCTCAAGATTGAAGGCCATTGCGATGAAAGAGGCAGCACAGAGTACAACATGGCCCTTGGCGCAAGAAGGGCAGAGGCCGCTGCAAAGTTTATCAGCAATGCCGGTGTAGCATCTGACAGACTTACCACAGTCAGCTATGGCGAGGAAAAACCTGTTGCAACAGGCTCTGATGAGGCCGCATGGTCACAGAACAGGCGTGATGAGTTTGTATTGATCCAGTAATATAAACTTTTATTATTTCATTAAATAACAGGTGTGTGCCGGATGATTTTCCGGCCCGCACCTTTACCTTTTCTATAAAGCGCAAAATCCATGGACAAGATATCAATAAATAGGTACAGGCTGGTAGCAGGTATTATTACGCTATCCTTTCTTTTGTTTTTTACATCCTGCGCGCAAAACCAGGAATTTATCAGGTATACCAATGATCAGATAAGTTCCCTCAATAAGAGAACAGAATCCCTGGAAAAAAATGCGGGCAGCCAGATAGAGACCATTGTTTCAAACCAGGCATCATTAATGGCTGACATCGAGACCCTCAAGTCACAAATGAGGGAGCTCACCGGCAGGATAGAGGATACAGAACACCTGGTAAAGCGCAACCTGGAGAAGGAGCTGGGAGATTCAAATGGCGGGGGCAGTATTGCCGAAAGGCTAAACCGCCTTGAGAAGATGGTAAAAGAACAGCAGAGATATCTTGGTCTGGAACCTTTTGTAAAGGTCCCATCTGAAGATGGCACGACCCCTTCAGGCGGCGAATTTGCAGACCTTAATAACGTCAGCATGGAAAATAAACCAAGGGATGAGGCCCTTTATGAGACAAGCCTGCTCTTGTATCAAAAGGAACAATTTAAAGAGGCATTAAGCGGGTTTAAATCGTTTCTTGATGAGTATCCGAAATCTGACCTTGCTGACAACGCCCAATTCTGGATCGGCGAGTGTTTTATGTCCATGGGACAGTATAAAGAGGCTGCAATAGCCTTTGATGATGTAATCAAGAAATACCCTGACGCAAACAAGGTACCCGGTGCATACCTCCGTCAGGCAATTGCCATGCAGGAACTGGATGATATAACAAGCACCAAGCTGCTCCTGAAAAAACTGATTAAAGCATATCCTGATACACCAGAGGCAAAAAGCGCAAAGGAAAAACTATCAAAACTTTAATATTATAATTATAGCCCATTCCTGCTAAAATTACAGGCAGATCCTCTCGGAAGGTCTGTTGACCCCCTGATCCTTTTTGAAAAATGGGATAATTTCTGATATTTACCTGAATATCAGAGGTCTCTATCCACAAAATTGACCTTTCTGTTTCATATTTGTACTATTATTTATATAATTATCATTAATTATACAGAAATAAATGTATGACAATAAAAAACAATTAAAAGATATAAATATAGAATAACTTTACCTACTATTAACCATTTATTATATTGACTTTCTACATTTGGAGTATTATAAATAACAACATGGAATTTTCTATAATTTCATTAATCTATATTATATGAAAAGGAGTTTACCATGCCACAGATAATGACAACAAAAGAGTTAGCAAAATATCTCAAACTGCATGAGATCACCATATGTAAGTATGCCGCAGAAGATAAGATTCCAGCCATCAGGATAGGTCGTGTATGGCGTTTTGATAAAAATGCAATAGATGAATGGATAGCAAGCGGCGGCAAAAAGAAGATTGAATGATCTCACCAAGCAAAAAAGGATACTTATTCAATGCAACGGGAGGGAGTGAACGGCAGGCTGGTTTTATCAATAGAAAAATTTCAAATTATTTATCTACTATTTAATACAAAAGATATGGCCTGCGTAACTCCTTAAATTCCTCATACCCTTTTAACCAAAGTTCCCTGATCTCAAAAATGTCCCTGCCCTCCTGAATAGCCACCCTTAAATCATAATTACCTAAGATAAGATCAACAGGAAGTTTTTCATATTCATATTCATAGGGTGGGTTTTTCCATTCAAAACAGTCTTTGTGTGTCTCTATTACAGCATTAAGGAGGGCAATCGCAAGATCGTATGACCTGAACAGTGCCCTGTCCAAAATATGTATCATAAACCCTTTGCATATCTCCCCCTGCCACTTGTTAAAGGTGGGCTTGAATGAGATTTCCCTCAATATGCATCCCTTTAAAAATTCAGGAGGGATCTTTTTTT
Source organism: uncultured Desulfatiglans sp. (assembly GCA_964499695.1). GTDB lineage: Bacteria > Desulfobacterota > DSM-4660 > Desulfatiglandales > HGW-15 > JAAZBV01. The sequence continues at coordinate 21,682 of CAZCMD010000038.1, read as the reverse complement.
TGACCGCTGAAGTATCGAGGTATGGAGCGCCGAACATCTCAAACGGCCGGCATGTACCCCTGCCTTCAGAGAGGTTTGTGCCTTCCCATATGACCTGTCCGGGATATACATAAGCCGTTTCAGGTATAGGCATATTAGGTGAAGGCACTGCCCAGGGGAGGCCGGTTTCTTCCCAGAACATGGAACGCTGCCACCCCTCCATCCTGATTACAGAAAGATCACACCCCACTTTAAGTTCTTTGTTGAACATGAGCGCAAGTTCTCCCATAGTCATGCCGTGCCTCATGGGCATCCTGTATGGCCCTACAAAGGAGTAGAGTTCAGAGGTAAGCAGGTTCCCCTCCATTACCTCACCGCCGATAGGGTTGGGTCTGTCAAGTATCACTATTTTTTTACCGTATCTCTGGGCCGCTTTCATGCAGTGGATCATGGTTGATGAAAAGGTATATACCCTTGTACCTACATCCTGCATGTCGACTAGAAGCACATCTATGAGCCCCATCATATCTGCTGATGGTTCTCTTGAGTTGCTGTAGAGGCTGAATATTGGTATGCGGAGATCCTTATCTACCGCATGGCCAGTTTCTATCATATTGTCCTGGTCTTCACCTGCATAGCCGTGCTGAGGCCCGAACAGGGCAGTGAGTGCGCCCGGCGATATCTCCTTAATAACATCTCTGGATTGCATCAGGTCGGCTGTTACCGATGCCTGGTTTGAAAGGAGACTGATCCTGCAGCCCCTGTATTTTTTATGGTATTCTGACCTGTATAGATCAAGACCTGAAAGTACTGGCATTAATGCATATTTCCCTTTCGGAGCTTTAAGCCCTACCGTGTGAAGATCTTGACTTCCTGACCAGGAAAGATGGTGCTGTCCGGGTCAAGATTATTTATTGCCAGGAATTCAGAGAGATTCATGCTGTGTCTTTTAGCAATAATATATGGGGTATCCCCCTGTTTTACTGTGTAATTGTTTTTATCCGCCTGTTTTCCTTCTGCTGTTTCACCTGTTATCATCAGCACCTGTCCAACCTTGAGAGAGGGGTTATCAAGGCCGTTGAGCGCCTTGATTGATTTGACTGTTGTGCCGAAACGGTCTGCTATCTTCCACAGGCTATCGCCTTTCCGGACAGTATATCTGGTTGGGTTTCCTGAGGGGGCAGAATATGTCGCCACATAGGTATATTTACCTACAGGTATCTTGAGTTTAGCACCTACACTGAGGACATTTTTACTCTTGAGGTTGTTAATGGCCATGATTGCGTCCATGGAGGTTTTATGCTTTTTGGCTATAATTGAAAGAGTTTCACCATTCTTTACCTTGTGAATGAGGTAGTCGGATGCAGAGGCAGTAAAAGATGATGTGCTTGGTGTGTAGGTTGGCATTTCATTCAGCTTTGCCACCAGTATCTCACCTTTGCCCTTGGGCACCTTAAGCTCATATGCTGTTTTGGGTGTCACATTCTGCCTTAGTTCAGAGTTCAGTTCCCTCAGGTGATCATAATCGACGAACATTTCAGTAGTGAGTGTCTTGAGTGATATCTGTTTATTTATATTTACCTTGTCGTATTCTATCTCATATTCAAGGGGAGGGAGTTCAATATTGTATGCCGAAGGGTTATTAACAATATGAAGCACTGCCAGAAATTTCGGGACATAGAATGCGGTCTCATTGGGCAGTTTTTCATAGAGGTCCCAGAAATTATCCATGTAGTTTATTTTCTGGGTGCTTATTACCCTTAAAACCCTTGCCTCGCCGCAATTATATGCTGCAAGCGCGGTTGTCCATTCGCCAAAGATCTGATGCAGTTCAGTAAGATATGCGATAGCTGCCTTTGTTGCCTTTTCAGGGTTCATCCTCTCATCTATCCATGCATCCCTGTTTAATCCATATTTATAACCGGTTGATGCGATAAACTGCCACATACCCAGGGCACGTGCGCTTGAGATGGCAACAGTGCTGTAACCGCTTTCTATAAATGGAAGCCATGAGAGCTCTTCCGGCAGCCCTGCCTCCTTTAATTCCCTCACGATTGCAGGCCTGTATTTGCCTGACCTTGTGTAGACCTTCAGGAACCACTCCTTTTCTCTTCCCCTGGTGAAGAGGTCTATAGCCTTCTGTACATGACTGTTCATTACAAGCGGTATGGCCTTGTGGGAACCGTTCACACTGGTGAACCTTGATGAGTATACCTCAAGCATCCTCTTCGCTATTGTTATGCGCAGGTCTTCCTTTTCCTGCAGTATAACAGGGCTTGCGGAGTTGTTTATTTTAAGGGTCAGTGAATATGCCTTGTCAAGGCAGTCTATGGCGTTATCCAGGTCACCCTTTTCCCAGAAATCATTTGATGCCTGGCAGAATTCAAGGGCTGAGTCTATTATTTCCTGTTCAGTATATGTGCTGGCGATCTTATCAGCATCAAATGGCTCGGCTGATCGCTCTTCACCGGAGAGATCTTGGGATTTGTCAGAAACAATGCCCTGTCTCATTGTGTAACCGGATTCTTTCATACTTGATCCCTGTGTTTCAACATTTACAGGGAGTTGCCTCTCCATTGTTGTACATCCTGTAAGAGATAAAATCAGGAGTAACAGATACTGGGCGGGTTGTTTCCGGATAAAAAGCATAATAATTTTCCTTTCAGACTCATTTGAGACTAACTATTCTTTTATCATATCGGTATTCAGGCTATTTGACATAAACAAGATTAAAAAGTTCTAAAATATTTTAAATCATACTTTATGGTTCATGCATTTTCCATTCCCGGTCGGGTTAAGGGAGTATAAAAAAATCATATGAATAGGTCAATAATTATCAGAAAGTCAGGGTTAATCAGGTTGATTATTCGGTTTTGAACATGTATTATCCGATCCTGGCTTCAGGCAGGTAATTTTATCGAAGATTAATATTTTTATTCTAATTTAGTAATGATGACAAAGCTGGTTCGTGTAATAAAGGATAACCCTGACAATAAAAAGAGGGCATGCATTGCATGCGGCAATACTGCTATTGACGGGAGGAGGAGGTACTGCTCAAGTGAATGCAGAAGACAGATCATGTGGGTGCTTTCGCTCTCAAACGGGCTCCTTAATATCTTTAATACAAGATATGCCTCGTTTTCCTTTAGCAGGGCCCAGGTAGTTCTGGATATCCTTCCTGCATGGTCAAAGGAGATCTCAAGGTTCACCCGCAAAAGGACACCCGGTAGAAAACCCGCAGATGATCTGAAGACACTGATCCTTGATTCCGGAAGTGAATACTACACGATCATAGCAGATAAAAAATCCAGGAGTTTTGCAAGCCACTCTCTGCTTGAAAAAAACAGTAATAGCAGGATACCTGTTAAGTCCATTAAACCCGATAGCAAGACAAGCCCGAGGCTTTCAAGGGCAGAAAAGGAATCACTTAAGTGTCTTAAACTGAAACTGGAAGAGATCCTCTCTGAAGAGAAGGCTGCCAGGATAAAATCTGCCTACAAGAAGATGGCAAGGGTTCACCACCCTGATATGGGCGGCGACGCAGCAGAGTTCAGAAAACTTAAGGATGCCCATGAAACAATGCTGATGTGGGCACAGAACCCCCATTACACATCAAAAAAGGCCCTTGAGGGATGCTGGTCTTTTAATGCCTCATCAGGCAAATGGATACCGCCATTGTAAAAAGGTTATATATGTCTTTTGAAAAATCAGTTAAGAAGATACTTGAAGAGAAAAAGGTAACAGCATCAGCCCCGTGCAGGATAGATGCCGGAGGCACCTGGGATATAAAGGTGATGGCGCTACCCTTTGAGAGGTACAGACCGGTTACATTCAATATAGCCCTTGACCTGAGGACAACAGTTCATCTCCTTCCCTATAAAACAGGCAGGATCAGGATAACATCCGAAGGTTTCCCTGAAGGCATAGAATGTAAAAGCAAAGATATAAATCTTACGGGCCCTTTTGCCATCTTTTTTGCGGCTGTCAATTATTTCGGCTTCAGCGGGCTTGAGATAAAAATCAGTTCAGGCTCCCCCGTTAAGTCCGCCCTCGGGGGCTCAAGTACTGCTCTTACCTCTCTTATAAAGGCACTTTCAAAACTGGAGAGGCTTACGGGCGCAAAAAGGCGCTTATCCAGGAGAGATATCCTGACGCTTGGGTATCACCTTGAGGACGGTATAAGCGGGGGCAACTGCGGCATGCAGGATCAGGCAGCAGCCGTGTACGGCGGGGTAAACGGCTGGTATTGGAACTACAGTAACAGTAAGTCGCCTGTAATCAGGGAAACCCTTCTCGACAGTACCGGGATCAGGATGCTTTCAGAGAGGATCATGGTTGCATACAGCGGTATATCGCATGTGTCACTCACGACAAACAGGGTGTGGCTTAATAATTTTCTAGAGGGTAAGACAAGGGCAGGATGGCTCAATGCAAATGATGTAATAAAAGAGCTGATATCTTCGGTCAAGGCCATGAAGTGGCATGAGACAGTCAGGTGTATCAGGGAAGAGATGCGAATAAGGAAAAAGTTAACCCCTGATGCACTTATTCCCGAGACCTATAATCTAATTAAAGAAGCCGAAAGGCTGGGGTGCGGGGCAAGGTTTGCAGGGGCAGGGGCCGGAGGATCTGTCTGGGCCATAGGCGCGCCTGATGATATTGCAAGACTTAAGAAACGATGGGAAAAGTGTCTCTCTCAAATAAATGGTGCATGCATACTTCCATGTGCCGTTGACCCGAAAGGCGTTAAATAAATTTCAAATCTGAAATATGAAATCTCAAATCATTTAGTAAAATTTTAAATCTTGAATCTTGAATCTTGAATTAGCTTTACACCTTCCCCTCTTTCTGAAGAATATCCGTGAATACCTTGTAGAATTGTTCATATTCCAGTAATCCCCTCTTGAGCAGGATGTTAAGGCTTCCGATTTCCCGGGTATTAACAACCATGTTTGCGCTCAGGGAATAGGCCATCATCTCATCCATGGTTTTGTATTTATCGCTGATCAGGGTCAGAAATATCCTGCGCCTGCCTGACATGGACATATGATTCAGATAATTCATGATTGGCCCGCCAGCAATCTCCTGGCCATCAAAACCATCTACAAGGACTATCAGGTCAAAGTGGTGATATCTCAGTTTCAGGAGTGCCTCCCTTATGGTAGGGGCAGATATAAATTTGTAATTTCTTTCTTCAACCGCGGGCTTAATGATCCTGGTAAGGTTCTCATCAGCCATTACAAGGGCAAGCTTTGCATCTTCATAATATTCGATGGTGTAATCGTCTTCCTGCTCTTCATAGGCAGAACGGTCAGGTTCCTTCATCTGTTTCCGGTGGTTGAGATTTGGCATCTCACCATCCCCCTCTTCCGGATTCATATCATCCTTAGCAAATGCCTCCTGCCAGGCTTCCTGCGGTTCAATGGTGAGTCTGGTTTTGCATTTAGGACAGTTTATCCTGACGGTCTGATCCTTTGGCAGTTTTTCGTCAGGGATATTTAATTTTGTATTGCAGCCTGTGCAGATTATTTCCATATCAGCCTCCTCGCGAGATCATTCTAGCGTTTCTTTTTGCTGTAGAGGTCGTCGATCTTAAGACCCTCTATCTCGGTGGTTTTTTCGCCACGTTCGGACTTGACCGAATCGATCATCCTGCCAACCACGCCCTTTCTTGATGCGTAACTCATGGCGGTTTCTTCGGATACCTTTCCAGCCTTGTAATGATCCACAATACTCTGATCGAATGTCATCATGCCGAAGGGGCGGCTTGCTTCTATGATCTCATAAAATGTCTTGCCCTCTGCCTCCCCGTTCAGAATAGTGTCCTTTACCCTGAGGTTTGTGCCAAGAATCTCATGGGCGGCCTGTCGCCCCCCGCCAACCTTTGGAAGGAGCCTCTGGCAGATTATCCATCGGATGGTTTCAGCGAGTCTTATCCTGATCTGCTTTTCTTCTTCCTGCTCAAACATGCCGACTATCCTGTTTATTGTCTGGCCGGCATCAACAGTGTGGAGGGTGCTTAACACGAGGTGACCGGTCTCTGCCGCTGAAAGGCCTATCTCAACCGTTTCCCTGTCGCGCATTTCACCTACAAGTATGACCTTTGGCGCCTGTCTCATGGCAGCCCTTAAGCCTGATGCAAACGAATCAAAATCATGGCCCAGTTCCCTCTGGTTAAAGGTCGCCTTTTTCTGGGAATGGACAAATTCAACAGGGTCTTCAAGGGTAATGACATGGACAGAATTTGTCTCATTGATCTCGTTTAAAACCGCTGCAAGGGAGGTAGACTTACCGCTTCCTGTAGCGCCTGTAACAAGGATTATGCCGTTCCTCTCCTTTGGCATCCTTTTGAATGCATCAGGGAGGCCCAGCTCTTCTATTGTAGGGATCCTGGTGGCCAGCTGCCTCATTACGGTTGAGTAATAACCCTTCTGCGAGAAGGTGTTAACCCTGAAACGGGCCTTTCCGGCCAGTTGATAGGAGAGGTCACATGACCCTTCCCTTATGAGGGCATTTGTGAGCCTCCTGTCGGAATTGATCAGGTTAAGGGCAAATATCTCTGACTGAAATGGCGTAATAGATTCAATGGGGGGATTAAGGTTTACACCCTTAAGTACCCCGTTTGCCTCCACCTGGAAGGGCTTATCCACGGTTGCAAGAAGGTCCGATACCCCTTCATGGGATTCCAGCATTGAGGTTAATATGTTATCGATCTGTTGCTTTTTCATTATCTTTTCTCCTCCCTTGTAAGGAAAAGGCTTTAATTATTAACCTGCCTTACTATGCATCTGTAAAGTCCGTAGGCGGATTCTTGAGATAGGGCCTGAACTGTTCCTTGTTGTTGCATTTTGCATAGGCATCATCCGCACTGATACGCTTTGCCTGTAAAAGAGTCATAATGGCATCATCAAGGGTCTGCATGCCGTATTTCTTACCGGTCTGCATTGAGGAGGGTATCTGGAAGGTCTTTGCCTCCCTTATGAGGTTCCTTATTGCCGGTATGGCTATCATGATTTCAAGTGCGGCGATTCTCCCTTTTTTATCTATACGTTTAAAAAGGTTCTGGGCAATAACCGCCCTTAAACCGTCCGAAAGGGTATTTCTTATCTGTTCCTGCTGGTTTGCCGGGAACACCTCGATAATGCGGTCAACCGTCTTTGCGGCGCTGCTTGTGTGCAGTGTGGCAAAGACAAGGTGGCCTGTGGATGCCGCTTCAATGGCAAGGCTTATGGTTTCAAGGTCGCGCATTTCTCCTACAAGTATTATATCCGGGTCTTCCCTGAGGGCGCCCCTTAAGGCCGCTGCAAAAGACCTGGTATGCAGACCTACCTCCCGGTGGTTTACAACCGCCTCCTTGCTCCTGTGAACAAACTCTATAGGGTCTTCAACCGTGATAATATGGTCTTTTCGTGTCCTGTTTGCCTCATCTATAATGGCCGCAAGGGTGGTTGATTTACCGCTTCCTGTTGGCCCTGTTACAAGCACAAGCCCCCTTGGAAGTGAGGCGAGTTTACGCACAACAGGCGGAAGGCCAAGCTGTTCACATGTGAGGATCTCCGAAGGGATCTCCCTGAATACCGCGGCAATGCCATATTTCTGATCAAAAAAATTGGCCCTGTAGCGTGCAAGCCCTGGAATTTCATAGGCAAAATCAACATCACCTGTTTCCTCAAAAAGCTTTACCTTTTCTTCGGGCGCTATCTCATAGAGCATCTCCTTTAAAGGGTCATTTTCAAGGGTCTTGTATTTTATTCTGGTTAATTCACCATTAATACGGATAACCGGCTGCTGCCCGGTTATAAGGTGCAGGTCCGATGCCCCCTGTTCATTCATGAGTTTAAAAAAGGCGTCAATCTGTGCCATCCTCTGCTTCCTCCAATATCATGCCTAAAGTTAAAGTTTTTTTGCCATCACGCAGGCATCCTGCCCCAGCGGATAAAATCCTTTTTTAATCTGCCAGACCCTGTAACCTGAGTCAGTAAAGAGTTTTCTTGCGTTTCTGTTATCGATCGCTGTATGAAGAAACAGCGTCATAATTCCTGCTTCAAGCGCCACTTTCTCTATCTCTTTTAAAAGGAGCTTCCCTATCCCTCTTCCCTGCCACAGTGCCTCCACGGCAATCGCCAAAAGTTCGCTTGAGTTATTCTGATCATACCTGCTGAAGGGTTTGCTTACCATTGCAAAACCTAATGGGGCCTCTTCAAGACAGGCAATCACAGTTATGCTTTTATCTGAAATATGCCATTCAGGCACCACATCCCTGTAATCCCCAAATGGCCTGAATGCGCTTGTACTGAGCTCCCTGATAAAAAAAATATCAGAAGCACTGGATAATCGCAGCATTATTTCAGGATTTTTATCCATTTTATACCAGTTTTATGCAAAAAATGTACCCTTATTTTTTAATGCTGAAAGAAATTGAGGTTAACATGAAAAAAGTCTTGTGTATCTCCTGCATTTTTTAATAGAAAGGGGAATATTGACAACATTGTAAAAAGGCAAGTTATCACGCAAAGCCACAAAGAACACCAAGAAAAACAATTTATTTTAAGTAGGCACCTTTGTGACTTTGTGTCTTTGTGTGAGATTCAGCTTTTTTACGAAACCATCAATATTGGCAATAAAAGGGCCTTTTCAGTAATAATTTTAAAACCCTGCATTGGTACCTTGTTTCCCCTGCAGGATATATAGCTGCAGGGAAACCGGGTTAAAACTGTGCGGAATTTATGCCTTTTTCAACCTGGCCTCAAGGGCCGTAAGTTGATCGGAAAGCTCTTTGGGGAGCCTGTTGCCAAAATTGGCATAGTGTTCCCTGATCATCCCAATTTCCCTCTCCCACCCTTCACGGTCAATAAAGAGAAGCTGTTTCATATCATCTCCACTCACATTAAGACCCGTTGTGTCGATGGCATCCGGTGCTGGCATATAACCAATGGCTGTTTTTACAGCGGAACCGCTGTCATCACAGCGCTCAAAAACCCACTTGAGGACGCGGCTGTTCTCGCCGTAACCGGGCCATAGCCACTTACCATCTTTGGTTTTGCGGAACCAGTTAACAGAAAATATTTTAGGTAATTTATCAGCATCAGCTTTTACGCCGAGATTAACCCAGTGTTTGAAGTAGTCTCCCATGTGATATCCACAGAAGGGCAGCATTGCCATGGGATCGCGGCGGACAGTGCCGATATTTAGATCAAGGGCAGCAGCAGTAATTTCCGAGCCTATGCATGAGGCCATGAACACGCCGTGAACCCAGTCAAATGCCTGGTACACAAGCGGGATAGTGCTTGGCCTTCGGCCCCCGAACAGAAATGCACTGATGGGCACACCACGCGGGTCTTCCCATTCAGGTGCAATCACCGGACAGTTTTTTGCGCGGGCGGTGAACCGGGAATTGGGGTGCGCTGCCGGGGCTGTCGCTGTGGACGCCTCCCACTCCTTCCCTTTCCAGTCTATGAGTTTACCGGGTGCATCCATACCCATGCCTTCCCACCAGATATCTTTGTCACTGGTAAGCCCGACATTTGTGAATATAGTCTCTCTGTCACAGGCGCGCATGGCATTCGGGTTGGATTCATTGGATGTGCCTGGTGCAACACCGAAGAAACCCGCTTCAGGGTTGATGGCGTACAGTCTGCCATCTTTACCGAATTTCATCCATGCTATATCGTCACCTATGGTCTCTACCTTCCAGCCGGGGACAGTGGGTATGAGCATGGCGAGATTTGTCTTGCCGCAGGCAGATGGAAAGGCCCCTGTGATATATTTTACCTTGCCTTCAGGGCTGGTGAGCTTAAGGATCAGCATATGCTCTGCGAGCCAGCCTTCATCCCTTGCCTGTACAGAGGCTATGCGCAAGGCAAGGCACTTCTTACCTAATAGTGCATTGCCGCCATACCCGGAGCCGTATGACCAGATTTCGCGGGTCTCAGGGAAATGTGATATGTATTTTTTATCAAGGGGGGCACAGGGCCATATGCCATTGTCACTCTCCCCTTTGGCAAGGGGTTTTCCAACAGAGTGCATGCAGGGAACAAACTCACCCTTATCTCCCAGTACCTCCAGCACCTTTGTGCCTACGCGGGTCATGATATGCATGTTGATGACAACATAAGGGGAGTCTGTAATCTCAATGCCTATCTTTGCAATGGGGGAGCCTACCGGGCCCATAGAGAAGGGGATCACATACAGGGTGCGCCCCTTCATACAGCCCTCATAAAGGCTCAGCATGTTTTTCTTGAGTTCTTTGGGGTCGATCCAGTTATTCGTCGGACCGGCGTCTTCCTTTTTTACTGAAGCGATGTAGGTGCGGTTTTCAACACGGGCTACGTCAGAGGGATCAGAGCGGTATAAAATGCACTCCGGGCGTTTTTTCTCATTCAGTTTTGTTGCGATGCCGGATTCTATCTGCTCTTTTACCAGGAGATCATACTCCTTCCGGGTACCGTCGCACCAGTAGACATTATCCGGTTTACATATCCTAGCCCATTCCTCAACCCATTCAATCAGTTTCTTGTGCTTGGTTATCGGTTTGTCATTCATAGTTTTTAGTCTCCTAACAAAGGGGGCAAATTGATTGTTCTGCTTTTTAATATTTTAAGCCATCAGCTATAATGCCCCTTTTTATTAATGTTAAAAATCAAGTTAGATAAAACCTTTTGTTGAAACAATTGGTTATTCCTTAAAAGATACAATGCCTTACTTTAGAAATTAGAGGTTTAAAAAGCAAGAAAAAACCTTTTATCAGAAAGAAGAAGATGAACATCTCTTTTAACAACCCGTTATTTTACCCTCTTTATTTGAACAAGAGCCTACCAATAATTGGTTGACCGGTATGAAAAAATGATATTTATATATGACATTTCAATCTTAAATATTTTAATTGGTTAACAAGGAGTAATAGTTGGCATCTGAGATAATAAACTTTTTTGATGGCAAGCTTAATGTGCCTGAAAGGCCCATAATCCCATTTGTGGAGGGTGACGGCACGGGGCCTGACATATGGAAGGCCGCTTCCAGGGTAATAGACAGGGCAGTGGAAATTTGCTGGCAGGGTAGAAGAAAGATAGAATGGAAGGAGGTGCTTGCCGGTGAAAAGGCATTCAATATTACAGGCGAGTGGCTCCCGGGAAAAACCATTGAGGAATTCCGTAAATACAGAGTCGGTATAAAAGGCCCACTTACAACACCTGTGGGCGGAGGTATAAGAAGCCTTAATGTTACACTCAGGCAGGTTATGGACCTTTATGCCTGTGTCAGGCCCGTAAGGTATTTTAAAGGGGTGCCAAGCCCTGTAAAAGAGCCTCACAGGGTGGATATGGTTGTTTTCAGGGAAAACACGGAGGATGTCTATGCAGGTCTTGAGCTTAAGTCCGAAAGCAGCGAGGTTAAAAGGCTCATTGATTATCTCAGGAGCGAGTATAAATGGGAGATCCGCCCTGACTCAGCCATCGGCATAAAACCAATAAGCAGGAGCGGGAGCAGGCGGCTCATAAGGGCAGCCATCGAGTATGCCATCAGGCATAACCGGAGGAGCATCACCCTTGTTCACAAGGGTAATATCCAGAAATTCACAGAGGGTGCATTCAGGAGCTGGGGCTACGAGCTTGCCAGGGAGGATTTTTCTCGCGAGACTGTCATATGGGATGAATATGATGCAAAGGCTAACGATAAAAAGATAATTATCAAGGATTCCATTGCTGACATATTTTTCCAGCAGACCCTTACAAGGCCGGATGAGTTTGATGTGATAGCAACCATGAACCTCAATGGCGATTACATCTCCGATGCCCTGGCTGCCCAGGTTGGCGGGATCGGGATGGCGCCTGGCGGCAATATCAATTATGAAAAGGGGTATGCTATCTTTGAGGCAACCCATGGAACAGCACCGAAATATGCGGGGCTTGACAAGGTTAACCCATCATCACTCATACTGAGCGGTGCAATGCTACTTGACTATATCGGGTGGCCTGAGGCGGCAAGAAGGATAGAGACCGGTATTGAAAGGGCGGTTGCCTTAAAAAAGGTTACATATGACCTTGCGAGGCTGATGGATAAGGCAGAAGAGGTATCATGCTCAGGGTTTGCAGATATTGTTTGCGGCTGCATGGAAATATGAAAATGGCTAATAAGAAAGATTCAGCTTCAAAGGGGGAATGGTTATGTCAGACGGACTAAATGTAATTATTGTTGATGACAGCAAAGAGGTTTGCCAGCTTGTATTTGAGACAATAAAACGTTTTTATACCTGGGGTGAGGTGATCTCCTTTACTGATGCGGAAGAGGCGATTGTCTACTGTAAGAGCCAGAGGACAGGTGTTTCTATCTTTGTTGTTGATGTCTTCCTGAATGAGTATACAGGTTTCCAGTTTCTTGACGCCATAGCATCGAAGTTTCCTATGGTCTATGAAGACGCCATAATGATGTCGGGTAATGCCAGTGACGATGTGGTAAACATGTGTGTTGCATCAAATATTACCTATCTGCTTGAAAAGCCCATAAAGGCATATGCCCTGCAGCTCGCTATCAGGGCTATTGTTAACAAGTATATCAACTTTGCCAAAAGGCTCATTGATAACCCCGACCTGGCAGAAGATATATATAATTTTTAGGAAGGCTCAGCTATCGCTAGCAAATAAGGCTGGTATCACAAATTAAAATTAGCATAAGGGGTTAATTATTGCCCCTTTGCTGTTTCGCCCTTTTTGCTGTGCCTGTAAAAAACCACCTTTACCTTTTCAAGGGTAACCATACCCTCTTTTATCATGCTGTCCAGTTCAGGGAGAAAGGCGTTTATCTTTTCTTCTTCATCAACAATCTCAACAAGTATGGGCAGGTCTTCTGACAGGCGCAGCACCTTTGAGGTATGGATGCGGCTATTGGCCCCAAAACCCAGAACCCCTCTTAATACAGTGGCGCCTGCCATACCGCGCTTCCTGGCCTCTTCCACAATAACCTCACACAGGGGTTTTCCCTCAATCTTATCACTCTCTCCTATATAGATACGTAACAGATATGCCTCTTGCGGAAGTTTCATTTTATCCCCCTTAAATTAATTTACCAAGTGCAAGACCAATAAAAAGGGCAAAAAATCCCAGACCATTTTGTATTGTAAGATTACCCGCGGCATACAGCCATTCGGATGATCGCAACAGATGGCTCGTTTCAAGGATCATGGTGGAAAAAGTTGTAAAGGCACCCATAAACCCTACAAGCACAACAGTGCGGATTTCACCCGATATGTGTAACCGGCTCTCAAAGAGTGACCACATTAACCCTGCAAAAAAACAGCCCGTAATATTTACAGTTATTGTGCCCCATGGAAACGATGCACTGTTATATTTCTGAACAAACCCGGAAAGCCCATACCTTGCAAGGGTGCCAAATGACCCTGCCAGTGCAAGAGCCAGAAGTTTAAAAATCATAAATCAAATCCTCTTTAAAAAAACTTTACAATTTATACTGTTATATTATTTCAGGCCTGCTTCTCAATAAAAAAGTTTTTGGAATACCCAGAACTTGTTATCTTCTACTATTTCCTTTAAAAGGCGATTCATCATTGAAGTCAGGTAAAAATTCCGATTGTTCTTCAGGGCGGCTGTCATACCCTGAGGGGAACTGCACAAACATATTCTTGAATCCCAGTTCAAGGGTATGGGAGTAAACCAAATCAAACTCATCCACAGAAAGAAACCGGTTCATATCAGGATCATCATGCCTTATTACAGGGTGATACTGCGACATAAGGCTTAAAGGGAGCAATGCCCCAAATTCCAGAAAAAGCGAATCAAGTGCATTGATGGAATTCTCAATTCTCCCCGGAAGTATCAGGTGCCTTACCAGTACCCCCTTTGAGGCAACCTCATTATCTCCTGATGATGAATCCAGAAATCCCTTCTGCCTTACCATCTCTATGATTGCGTCCAGGGCCTTTTGAGGGTAATCGCTACACCTTGAAAACTTTTTTGCTACATCAGGGTCTGAATATTTGTAATCCGGCATGTAGATATCCGCATATTTCTCTGCAATTTTTAAAAGTGCGATTGATTGATATCCGGATGTATTGTACAGGATCGGTATGGAATACCCATTTTCTCTTAACTGTTCAACAAGCCTGAATGTGTAAGGGTAAAAGTGGTCAGGCGTAACAAAATTGATATTGTGCACCCTGTACTCCTCTACCATCGCCTTTGTCTTTTTATATAAATCTTCCTGCGTCAGGATCTCGCCGACACCCTCCATTGAAATCTGATGATTCTGGCAAAAGGTACACCTGAGAGGACAACCGCTGAAAAATATTGTACCTGATCCAAGTGTGCCTGATATGGGCGGCTCTTCACCAAAATGTGGACCGATATGAGCAATTCTTAGCTGACTGCTCTGTCCACAGAAGGCCTTTTTTTCAGCTCCGGGTACAGTACGGTCCACCCCGCACCCCCGCGGGCATAATTTGCATTTTTTAAATAATGATAGGTAATCCATAAACTCGGTAAATATGCTCCTACATAATTAAATGCTAAAGGGTTCAAGGAGTCGAGGATTCAAGGGTTCAAGTGATTGTTAACATAATTTCATAAAAGCATAAGTGTCATATTTCAGTCTTTCACTCGAACCCTAGACCCCTGGACCCCTAATACCCTGATCATTAATATCAAAAAAGGCTCAACTGTTTTTCCTGCTTTTTTCGTTTAAACCTGCCACGCTCAAGGGGCTTTATGTTATTTTTGGGGATCAGATCAATAAATGGTGACCTCTCCATATAAAGCAACTGGTTGTTCATCCGTCTTGTTTTCGCATGAGAGAGTATAAGCCTGTTTTTAGCTCTTGTGATCCCCACATAGAAGAGCCTCTTCTCCTCCTCTTCATCACAATCGCCATACATGTTAAGAGGAATGATTTTATCCTCGCACCCGGTGATAAACACCACCGGCCACTCAAGCCCTTTTGCTGCATGCATGGTCATTACCGCCACCCTGTCACCCTTAACAGCGCTATTGTCTATGCCCCTTTCAAGAGAGAGAATATCCGCCAGAGATAAAGAGCCGGATATCCCTGCCACCGCCTCCTTCAACCTTTCCACTGCCCTTTTTACCTCATCTGTTGAGAGGTCAATATTATGAATGGAAACAGCCTCATCTATTAACCCTTTAACATCATTATCTTTTGATGTATCTGGTGTGAGGTTGTATTCCCTTACTTTACTCAGGTATCTCTCCCTGTAAAAGCTGTTGTCACGAAAAACCTCTGACCTTATGTATGCCATAATCAGATCCACCGGGAAGAGGTCAGTAAATGGCCTTTCACCTGATCTTGTAAATGGGATGCCTGCTCTTGATAATGCCTCTGCGATGGCATCTCCCTGTGAATTGATGCGGTATAGCACCGCTATATCATCAAAGCTTAAGCCCTCTTCACCTGTTTCATAGGATTCCACCCTGCCGCTATCAATAGAAAAATGGCTTGTACCACCCAGGAGCTTTTCTATGTTCTCCACCACCATCTCCGCCTCTTCATTAGCGGTGCTGCATTCAGAGATACGGATATAATCTCCCCTTCCGTTGATCCCCTCAAGAAGCATCTCCTTTTCAAGTATCCCGGCAGCCGCCTCAAGTATTGTTTCCTTTGACCGGTAATTTTTCGTTAGTGTAATATTGCGGGCATTTGGGAAATCAGAACTGAACCTGTAAAAGTTTGCCATATCCGCACCCCTGAAGCCATATATGGACTGGTCAGGGTCACCTATTGCACATATAAGGTTAAGGCCACCCCATACAATATGCCTCAGTATGAGAGACTGGACAGGGTTTGTGTCCTGGTATTCGTCCACAAAAATACGTTTATACCTGTTGGCGTATTCCATGCCTGTTTCAGGGTGCAACCGGAAGAGCCTCAGGGCCTCTGCCTCAAGGTCATCAAAATCAAGCATGTTATAGCTATTGAGTTTTCCCCTGTATTTATCAAATATGGGTATGACATCCATAAAGGCTGCGCCAGGTTCTTTATCTGTGGCATACATGAATTTCAGCTCAGAAACAACCTTCTTAAATTTTGCGAGGATCTCCCTGTTTGCACCTGTCTCTTTTCCCGCTTCATCGGCTATCAGTATTGAGTCCGCCTCTGTACACACTGAAAAACCGGGCGAAATACCAATAATGCTGCCATGTTGTCTTAACACATTCAAACAAAAACCATGAAAGGTGGAGATGCTCATCCCCTTTTTAATCATGCCCGGTATAAGCCCTTCAATACGCTCCCTCATCTCGATTGCAGCCTTATTGGTAAAGGTAAGGGCAAGCACCTGAGATGGGTCTATATTATTGTTCAGGATTTCTCCAGCAATCTTGTGGGTAATGGAGAGTGTCTTCCCTGTGCCCGGACCTGCATTTATTATAAGATGGGTCCCAGTATGAGATACAGCCTCACGCTGGAGTTCGTTTAACGGGTAAAGCAGGGGGTCATCTGTTGCTTTTTGTTCTTCCTGTTTCAGCGCTTTTTTTTTTGGATTCAGCCCTTTTTTTAATGAGGGCGACTCTTTCTTTTCTGTACCTGTAACAGCGCTTGCAAAAAGCCGTTTCTGGCCCATGAGTTCATGTTTTTCTGTCTCTTTAAACAGGCGGATCACACCATATTCACCATCATAACCCTCCTTCTTTATCACCTCGCCATTACGCATCCGTGATATGGCAGTTGAAAGCAGAGCCCCTCCGGCTGCTTCAATATCCTTTAGATCCCTGTTAATTAGTATGTCAATCTCAGGGCCAAGGTCATTTAGTAATTTTTCATAGGCAGTTACAACGGTCTTTGTATCAGGGCCGCTATCAAGTATTTCCGATAATATCTCGCTTAGTGGTATGAGGCTGTGAAATGGTTTTGTGAGTTTCGGTGTCTCACGGTCAGATAACTCTGCAACACGGTGAAAGACCCCGACTGTAACAGGCTTTCCACATGTGGGGCAAATGCCATTGTTTTTAATGGTATCATGGGGATGAAGCATCAGGTTACATTTCCTGTGGCCATCCATATGATACTTTCCCTCTTCCGGGTAAAACTCAATTGTGCCGAGGAAATCATCCTTTTCCTTCATTGCCTTAATCATGCTGTTATAGTCAAGAGTGGTATTAAATATATTTGCCTCTCTCCCGAGTTTTGATGGCGAATGGGCGTCCGAGTTGGAGACCAGGGTATATTTATCAAGTGCAGATAAAAGCCGGTTCATTGGCGGGTCTGATGAAAGCCCTGTCTCAAGGGCGTGTATGTGGGGTGTTAAATCTTCAAAACACTCCTCTATGGCATCAAATCCCGATTTTGAGCCAAACAAGGAAAACCATGGCGTCCATATGTGCGCAGGTATAAAAAACCCCCTGTCACTTGCCTCTAACATCATGGTCAGGAGTATCTTTGAATCAAGCCCCAGGATCGGCCTGCCGTCAGAGCGGATGTTACCCACCCGTTCAAGGGCCCTGTTGAATTTTTCCACTGATTCAAAATCTGGCATCAGGATAAGGTGATGTATCTTTCTGGTCTTGCCATCCTTTTTATATATTGTACTGATCTCACCCGAAAGGATAAACAGGGGTTCTGAGGAGCAGCTTGAAGGCACCTCTCCCCGTATCTGTTTTGAACAGGAGGATTTAAGCCTGAAGAGCCCGGTATCCGCCTCCTCAAGCTTGTCCTTAAGCTCCTTCACCCATTCAGGGTGAGTGAAATCACCTGTGCCTATTACCCTTATGCCCTTTTTCTGCCCCCATAGCGAAAGGGATTCAGGGGTAAGGGCCCTTGAAGTAGCACGGGAAAACCTGGAATGTATATGGAGGTCAGCTATAAATTTCATGGGGGAGATAATTGTTGATCTGTTACTTCATGTCAAGAAATAATGGCCTGAAATTTAATATTTACCACGGAGCAAGGAGATTTTGCCTTTCATAACTCTTTGTTAAAACCCTAAGTTACCATCTCTTACCAGAAGTAAGTTCTTACGATGACAATATCCTTGCGCCCTGTACCTTTAGCCTTGGGCCTTTTTTCATACCTCATCAATATTTACATCTACCGGGTCTTCAAAATAGGCCCCAGAAGCACATGGCCTGCAATATGGCTTACCCTCTTTTGTAATCTCTTTACCATCACGGACCACCTGCCCGCATTGTACACAGGTGGCCTTCTTTTTTGTCGGCCCCGGCATTTCATTGTCCATACAGGGGATCCTTACCTTCTGCACCCTGAAAAGCACACTGTCAGGCATACGTTTATATGCGGCAATCTGCTGGGGAACCTTTTTTTCTATCTCAGGGGCATATTCTGAAGTCAGGTTCCGGCTCTCTTCTGTGGAAATAATCCTGTATGCCTCATTTGTCTCAAGGTTCAAAAATGTGGCAGCCATGATCCCGTAATCGGTAAATTTAAGGGAACGCCTTCCGAGTTTTACGCCTGTTACATAGGCAACTGCATCAGCGGTACACCTGTCCATCTCAACAAAAACAATAAGTTTTTTAAGCTGATCCAGCCTCTGGGGCTCATCAAGCCCTATAAGCCTGCAACCGAGCATGGCCATGCGCACACCAACAACCTGCCCCGGGCAGAGGTGCCCGTGTGCCTTTGCAGAGCCTTCAAGTAAAGTATCAAATGAATCCAATTTAGCGTCCCTGTTTCTTAAAGTTATGTTATCGTTAACATATGAAACAATATCCAGTCAATTGAATTTTTATATCAAAAAAGAGATAACAACAAGCAAGATATTTTAGAATGTGTTGAGTATTCCAAGTCAGAATTATCAAGAGTTTTATTTGATAGGAGTATAATACAATATCAATAGGGATTAAACTATAAAAGGTATTTACAGGAATTTTTAATCAAGCCAGTTTTCAACACCTAACCCGGGCACCTGGCTGAATTCATACTAAATCTCCGTGTTGAAAAACTGATATACGCCAAAGCAAATGCCTGGGTATCAGGAAAGTCAAGCGCCTTATTAACAGGTCAGAGTTGAAAACATTTGATCAAAAATAAGAATATTTCATAAGACAACAAAATATGCAGATCAAGTTAAGCGAAGCAACCCGATCTGCCAGGTGCTGCGTATGTCATACCCCTATCGAATTACTTATCGTCACTATTCTTGATGTCGTTTATCGTTTCCTTTGTCCCTTTTCCGATAGCTTTGACAGTATCCTTTGTTGCATGGCCTACTTTTTTTGTTACCTTTTTGGTGGTATGACCTATTTTTTTCGTTACATCTCTGGTGGTATGCCCGACTTCTTTTGTTACCTCTTTGGTTGTATGACCTACATCTTTGCCAGCTTCTTTCAGCTTAACACAAGAGAAGAGTGAAAATATTATCACAAAGCATACAAGCGATTTAATAATGTTTTTATTCATATTTCACTACACCTCATTATTATACAGGTCGGGTTAAGTGAAACAACCCGACATTGTTCCAATCAAGATTTATTAAAATTCGTCATATTTTTTATTCAATCATTTTTATTTTTTGAAATCAATTAAAAGAATGTCGGGTTATCAACCCGACATTCTTGGCTGTTTGATTGATTTAACACCGGGGATCGCTACCGTAATGGGCTGGCTCCAGGCATTACGGAGTAGTGCCTCTGTATCTGCCAGACCGGGTGAGTTGCCAACCAGGGAACCGGGTCTCCCGCCGAATGTCTTCATTACGATAATACCGGCATTCTGTTTAACAGCTAAGGGTATCTGTTCCCTGATAGCAGGTGAATAATTTATCAGGATCGGTTATATCAGTAACCATACCGTCTGCACCAAGGCCAAGTATGGGCACCTCTACACCTGTTTTTCCCAAAACACGCTTTGGTAATTTAGAGACTGGTAGAGAGTCTGATGCAAACGAATCAAGTGACGACAGGGTGACAGCACCAGCGGTAAAGATGGTAGCCTTTGCAATAAATTCACGACGGGTAGATTCATTACTCATATTTTATTATCCTGCCAATGATTCTTGAAATACGAAATAGTTTTGTGAAACTGTGCAGGTCAAATATTAAATTCTTTTTTAAAGCAGGCGTCTTATGGCCTATGGGGCGATCATGTGCATGGTGTTAAATATCCGTCTTAGGCATTACAGTATTTAAGTAATTGTAGTACTCATCCGGTGTTACTGGTTTTCCTTCCAACTCTTCTTTTATTGCCTTTGAAATGTTTGCAATCTTTTTATCCAGAACACACTGAAGACACCTTGGTACATGGTGAGCAAAGTATCTGTAAGCTCTTACGCAATTGTAACAATCGCCATGCAGTTCACATCGAACATTCGGACATGAGCATTCAGTGTGTTCGCCAGAAGCTATCACTTCGCGGAGCTTCTTGATAATCTCTACGAACTCCTCTTTTGTTGATGCCATTATTCCTCCCTGATTTAATATTTAACGTTTTGCTCAGGGGCAGCGTGTTTTTTACGATGTCACCTGAAGCAGATTGTTATGCCTTAGATTTAATCAGCTTTTTCTTTTATCTCATCTATTTTTGCTGCTATATCATTGTAAAGTTCATAAACATCGACATTTTCTCCGCGTTCGACTCTTTTGGAAATCATGGTTATTGGGTATAATATTATTGAAGTATCTCCATGCTTAACAGCACAAGTTTTCCCATAAGAATCTTCCACACTAACCCAGTTCATACCTAACTCCTTTGCGAATACATCGCCCAGAACAACTCCCATAGATTGTAGTTCATAAGTTTGATCAGCAGCAAAATATTTACCTTCTAATAAATCATCCAATAATCCAAGTTTTTCAGGACTGGTTTTATTTTTAAGTCTAGCACCATCAGCAAGGTATGCTTCTATAATATTTCTTTGTTCATCTAATTGAGTAATATCTTTATCAGATAATGGTAATACTCGTTGATTTACATTCTCACTGAAAATTATAGATTCAACAATCTTTTTGGTTATGTGTAACATTTCATCAACTTTATCTACGTGCTTATCAGGTTCTTTTAAACTGAGGGTTAATATGGCATCATATACTCGACCATTATACAAACGCATTGGTCTAATTGTATATTGATGTGATATTAAATTGCATCCATCTCTAAACGATTTCGTGCTATAAGACGCAATGATACGATCAGATAATTTTGTTATTTGGTATCCATTTTTTTGTGTTTCCAGATGTTCAAAATCTTCTGAGGGACGATAATTTAATTTATCATTTATCTCGGCAGATACAGTAGACATCCACAAAAATGCCAAATCTTGATTAGACGGGAAAACTACTGTCTTTCCATCTTCATAAACTTCAACAGACCAGTTCTTGGGTACAATAGCCACAGTCGTTAAGTCACCAAATGGAATGTCTTTTGTTGTCATATAATTGAGGCTTCCTTTCAAAGGCATAACTAATGATTATACAGTTTCTGTTTACTATTCCATCTTAAAAAAATTCAAAAGATTTGCTATAAAAAGGGCAAAAAAAGATGCTTTACTAACTGT
This sequence comes from uncultured Desulfatiglans sp., assembly GCA_964499695.1. Lineage (GTDB taxonomy): Bacteria > Desulfobacterota > DSM-4660 > Desulfatiglandales > HGW-15 > JAAZBV01. The sequence goes on along the minus strand of CAZCMD010000038.1, from coordinate 237 downwards.
TTATCATGAAAATGTTCATGTTAAAATGAAACTATTTATTTCACCGGAGGCAGTTGAGTGAGTCATGATCCTTATACCTGCTATCCGCAGTTGCCAAGAGAAATCAGCAACAAATGGATTCCCGTTTGCACAGGAATGATGAGCATGAATAAATATCTGGACAGGGAACGGTCGCGACCGTTCCCTAGTGTGCCCGGCATGGGCGTTTGCTATCAAAATGGAAGGATTTTGACGGAG
>CAZCMD010000037.1:29317-33847 GCA_964499695.1 uncultured Desulfatiglans sp. | reverse complement strand
GCCTTCGACTGCCTGTATGGCGTTTAAGATCAGGTTTATCATCACCTGTTCCATCAAATCAGGATCAGCGGTAAATTCAAGGCTCTCCGGTTCCACTATCCACTTGAAAGTAATATTGTGCTCTGCAAGATTCTTATTCATCAGTATTTCAATACGTTTAAAAAATGATTGAATTGAAAGTAACTTGAATTTGGGTGTGGGGATCAGTGTCATATTCCGGTAGTTACTTACAAATTCCATTAACCCGTGGCTTCTTGAATTGATGGTTTTTAATGCATCAATCAAATCTTTAGTATCCTCCGGGTTAATGGTTTCATCCTCTTTATCAATCATCTCAAGCATGGTGGATGTCATGGAGGAGATAGGGGTTATTGAATTCATGATTTCGTGTGTTAATACCCTTATAAGATTCTGCCACGCCTCAAGCTCCCTTTCTTCAAGCTCTTCCTTGATATTCTGTATGGATATCAGAATATTTTTATCTTCCTTAATAACAAATGGGTGGCTGTATATAGAAAGGTAGCCTGTTTCATTGTCCATCTGCAAATTAACAAGCTTTTTCTCATTTTGTTTCAGGTTTAACAGGGAATGCGCCAGCTTTGGGTATCTTGACTGTAAATCGTTGATGTTTTTTAAAAGGCTGATTTTGAGTGTTTTTTTTGCCGCATTGTTAATAAGATTAACAGTACCATCCTGTCTGTAAACAATAATGCCTGTGCCGATATGCTGAAGTATTGTCTGAAGATACCTTGCGTGAACTTCACTGTATGTTCGTGTCTCCTGAAGTTTCTGCATTACATCACTGAATGCCTGTTTAAGATCTGTAAAGGATGACCCCAGCCCATCGCTTGTAAATGCCTGTGAGGTATCATCATACCTGATGGAAAGGAGAAACCGGCTCAGGTCCCTGTTTGTCTTTTCTGCAAAATGGATAATGGAAAACACCTGGGCAACTGCAAGAAGACCCACTGTAACAGTCACAAATATAAAATCCATTTTAAAGACAAGATAGGCAAATAAAAGGATAGTGGCGGTAAGAAGGATGATCCTGAATATGATTTTAAATCTGAATGTTTTAACCATATGACATTTTTCCTAAGTTGTTATTGCTGGCCTGGAAAGTGTAAAAACCTCATGGAGTCTTTGCTTTCCTAAATATGAACGTCCAACATCGAACATCCAATTTTCAATTTCCAATGAAAAACAAAAAGCAAAGAAAATACAAAAAATGCCGCCCTTGATGCATTATTGAAAAACATCTTTGTCTTTCTCTGTGTTCTCTGTGCCTCCGTGTGATACATGTTTTACTCTTTGCGCTATGCCCCATGCGCCTGTAAAGGAACACCACCCGTTCGTTTCGCTCACTAGAGACACGGAGGTCACAGAGTCTTTTTTAAATTCACTAAAGATGTTAAATTATTTTAAAAAAGTATTCTCTGTGTTCTCTGTGCCTCTGTGGTGAACCTAAATCCCATGTTTTTCCATACGCCTGTAAAGGAACACCACTCGTTCGCTTCGCTCACTAGAGACACGGAGGTCACGGAGATTTATTTTGACTATCCGAAGAGTAATAATAATATTCTCTGTGTTCTCTATGCCTCTGTGGTGAACCTAAATTCCATGTTTTTCCATGCGCCTGTAAAGGGATGATCTGGTCAGACCAAGTTCACGCGCGGCCTGACTCACATTACCCCTGTATTTATCAATCGCCTTCTGAATCACAATCTTTTCAACAAGATCAAGATTGTAATTATCAAATAATAAAGCATCTCCTTCAGCGCCTGATGCTGTCAAAAGAAAATCCTCGGGTTGAAGTATATCTGATTCGCTTAAGATAACCGCCCTTTCCATGCAGTGCTGAAGCTCCCTTACATTTCCAGGCCATTGATATCCCATAAGCTTTTTTATTGTTGATGCCCCAATCTCTTTTTCAGGCTTGTTATATTTTTTGCAGAAGATTTTAAGAAAGTGTTCAGCCAATAGTTTCAGGTCTTCACCTCTTTCCCTTAGCGGCGGCAGGTGTATCTCTACGGTGTTTATCCTGTAGAGCAGGTCCTGCCTGAATTTTTGCCTGTTTACCATTTCACGGATATCCATGTTTGTGGCGCATATCAGCCTTATATCTATTGGCAGGTTTTTATTTGAACCAAGGCGTACAACCTGCTTTGTCTCTATTGCCCTCAGTATCTTTGACTGCATGGCAATGGGCAGGTTTGCTATCTCATCAAGAAACAGCGTCCCACCGGAGGCTACTTCAAAGCGTCCAACACGGTCTGTAGTTGCATCAGTGAATGCACCCTTTACATGCCCAAACAGCTCGCTTTCAAATAGAGATTCGCTTATGGCCCCCATATCCACGCTGATAAATACCTCTTTGTTCCTGATAGAGTGGTAATGAAGGGATCGCGCAACAAGTTCCTTTCCGGTCCCGTTTTCGCCAAGGATAAGGACATTGGCGTCGGTTTTAGCGACCTTGAGGATCGTATCATAAACCCTCTGCATGGCAGTGGATGCGCCGATAAACTCGCTGAAGGGCTGGTTCATGTCAGAGCTTAACTGCTCCTGGCGCTGTCTGAGGTTTGCTGCCTCAAGCCTTGTTTTACGCAGGTTACAGGCAGCAGATACTGTTACAAGGAGCTTTTCATTCTGCCAGGGCTTCAGGATAAAATCGGTTGCCCCGTTTTTAACAGCGGTAACTGCAAGGTTTATATCACCAAAGGCAGTAATCATGATCACAACAGCAGTGGGATCAATCTCAATAATTTTTGAAAGCCAGTTTAACCCTTCCTGGCCGCTCGTCACGTCCCTTGAGTAGTTCATGTCAAGCAGGATCACATCATAGCTGTTTTTAGCCATGAGTGAGGGGATGCATTCAGGGTTCTGTTCCGTATGAATGGATGTTACGTGCTTCTTAAGAAATAGCCTTGCTGCCTTAAGCACATCCTCATCATCATCAACAATAAGAATTTTACCGATTTTCTCTGACATCAATTATCCGATTTCTTTCTGAAGCTGATCTCTAATCTCCTGGCATCTCGTAAATTTCTCTTTTGTAGATTTACGTTTCATGTTTTCTGACTCATTTCGTCAGTTGAATATGGTTAAATATTATTTCTTCATTCCCATACACTTGATGGGACAATCGAATTTTTCCTTCAGTTCATCAATCATTCCCGGTTTTGCAAATCTTTCCGGGTCGTATGTCTTTATGGATGTGTAGTCATGGAGGAAAGATGACCACATGGTTAAACCGCCCAGATCGTAAACCTCAGATTTTTTCAGCGCTTCCAGGCTGTGCGGTGCAAATTTTGGTATGTTTACAAGGCATTCGGAATGAGCGATAAATTCATCATTCATCACCTTGAATTTCACTTCTCCGCTTCTTACATATAATAATTCACGGATTTTCGGATACTTTACCCACTCGGCAGTAAAACCCGGCTCCATCTCGGCACAGCAAAGCTCTTTGGCGCCACCGTTTTCCCAACGCTGGATCAGGACTTTCATTGTGACACCTTCAAATTTGTATTCCGCAAGCGGCCGCTTTGGATTTCTCACAGCGGTACAATGTTCGGTGGGGACTTCTTTAAATAGTAAGCGTTCACGGGGAATAAAATCCATGGGGGGTTCCAGTTTTTTCAGGTCCTGATCATCCCGCGTTTCGGGCATGTGGTTCATTACATTCTGGACAGCTCTCACATCGTCGCTTATGATATAATCGTGGTAAGTTCCACGCCATTTAACATCTTCCAGAAAGGCCATTCCGTGAATCTGAGTCGCCTGAAGGTGAAGAATATCACCCTGTGTAAGCAAACATTTCATACCGTCGATGTACAGCCACAATTTGCCGCTGTCTACAAAAAAGGTCTCATAGCCGTGGCGGTGTTCATGGGGCCTGTGATCTTCATCAGGATTAACTCCATCCGGAAGCGCATACATAATCGTGTCCAGCATCCAGAACATATGCCTTGGTCCCTCAGCCGGTATAACAAAACCCGCTTCAGACGAAATTGATCCGTCAGGCCTGTAAAGCTTTGCGCTGCCTTTCCATGCTGTTTTATGGTCATTCAAATCAATTAAAAATTCGCTTGGCATAAAATCCCCCTCCTGTTTTGTTGTTATTTCACGGTCAATTTAAAAATGGCTGATAAGAATTAGCTTTTTGAGGAATGAAGTATATGGAGTTGGGCGTTGTATGTCAACATAGAACCACATCATTATATTGAAGAATAGTAAATACTGCATTCATACATATCCCGTGGATGCTGACGATCAATGGCTGTTCAGATTTTTCCGGCATATAAACCCCGGCACATAAATGAGTTTGTTCTATGTGTCTTTGGCTTTTTCGTTTACCATGTAAAACCAATCTGCTTTTGTTCCAACAGGACGGTTAAGTTTTTCATTCGATGTTCAGAGTTGAGCGTTCGGTGTTGGATGTTTATTGGTTTTCATCTGTTCATCCCCGGACACCCTATGTCCGCTGGCGGACACCTGTTTTATAAATAGAAAATATAAAATCCAATGAAA
>CAZCMD010000037.1:0-29217 GCA_964499695.1 uncultured Desulfatiglans sp. | reverse complement strand
GGATTACCCTGTCACAGGTTAAGTATGGCGAATTTCAGGAGTACTATCCCTTTGATGGCACAGTAATACCCTTAACATCAGTATATCTTGATGTGGAGCAGGGAGGGCGTGTAGAAGAGATTTATGTTGAAGGGGGTAAGCCCATTCAAAAGGGAGACCTGATCCTGCGGTTTTCAAATACAACCCTTCAGACAAATCTCATAAATACAGAAAACAGCCTGCTTGAAAACCTGGATCAACAGCGAAACACCCAGCTTCAACTGGCCAAGGACAAGCTTACCAGAAAAGAGGCGCTTCTGAACCTGAACTATGAAATTCTTAAACTGGAAAAGCAGTATAAACGCTTCAGCGTCCTGAATGATGAAAAAGTAGGCATATCTGAAGAAGATTTTGAGACTCTCAAGGATCAACTGGAGTATAAAAAGTCCCAGATGGAACTGCAGAAAGAGAGGAATAAGCAGGAGGATCTTATCGGTGATGAACAATTGGCACAGGCGAAAAAGGCAATAGAACGCATAAACCTGAGCCTTGATCTCCTGTCAAAGCAGATAGAGAGCCTGGTGATCAGAGCGCCCATATCAGGGCAGCTTTCCAGCATAAATGCTGAGATAGGCCAAAATATTATCCCCGGTCAGCGCATTGGCCAGATAGATATCCTTGATAAATTAAAGGTACAGGCCGGTATTGATCAGTATTACAACTCCAGGGTGACAGTAGGCACAAAAGGCAAGTTCACCCTTGATGAGAAAAAGTATGAAGTTGAAGTTATAAAGATATACCCTGAGGTAATAAACAATCTGTTTACAGTAGATATAGCCTTTTCAGGCGAGGTCCCGGAAGGAATAAAGCGGGGGCAGACTCTTACGACCGAGTTAACCTTTGGAGAATCCGGCCAAAGTCTGATGGTTAATAAGGGTGGATTCTATCAGCAGACAGGAGGTCGCTGGGTTTACATTGTGTCAAAAGAAGGTAAAACAGCACATAGAATAGATATTCGCCTTGGCCGCCAGAATCCAAGGTATGTTGAGGTACTGGAAGGGTTGAATGAAAGCGACTGGGTAATTACATCGGGGTATGATAGCTTTAAGGAAGCGGATGAGCTGGAATTTGGGGAACAGATAGCTCTAAAAGAGTAAAAACGAACATCGAACATCGAACGTCCAACATCGAATGATGAATGAAAGAAAAAAAGAAAGGGTTCAAGGAGTCAAGGGTTCGAGGGTTCAAGTGAAAAATTTGCCGTCATTCCCGCGAAGGCGGGAATCCAGGGTCTTTTTGTTTTTTATTGGAAGTTGGAAGTTGAGTGCCTGTCCCGCAATAGCCTTTGGCGACGGTGGATTCGATGTTGGACGTTCGTCTTTTTATCTTTAAAAGGGGTTTTTCCATGTTGATAAGCTTTATAAAGATTACACTTCGAAAACTGTATCGGGAAAAGCTGTATACAATTATTAATATTGCTGGGCTTTCTATTGCTATTGCCTGTTGCCTGATCCTCGGTCTATGGCTGCGCAGCGAACTTACATATGATCTGCATCATAAAAAACATAAACAACTCTACAGGGTTGAAAGTGATTATATCTTTAATGGCAACTCAACCCGAACAGCAGTAACCTCACAGTACCTTGGGCCTATGCTTACCGAGGAATATCCTGAGGTTAAAGGATTTGTGAGATTTAAAAAATTCCCTGGTTTTAAGCTATTAATGCGTTATGAGGATAAGGCTTTTTTCTGGGATACTGTTTTTGTTGCCAGCAACAATGTCTTTGATGTCTTTACTCATAAAATTATCTATGGCGATCCAAAGACTGCCCTAGTCGATCCATCATCTATGGCAGTAAGTGAAACTTTTGCCAAGATGTATTTTGGAGATGCTAATCCCATTGGTAAAACAATTACCACTAACGGGAAAGCAAGAAAGATAACCCTTGTTTTCACTGATCTGCCGGAAAACTCACACCTTAGATATGATGCACTATTTTCATTTAACGATAAGGAATTTGCCGGAGAGGACAGTATTACTGCCCGTCAAAATGGATTATGGAACCCGAATGACTATACATATTTATTGATGTCCGAAGATTATAATATTTCTGATTTTAAACATATCTCTGACTCATTTTTTAAGAAGCATATGGAGGAAATCGGAAAGACCTTTAATGGTGCCTGGAACGGCTGGCTGCAACCTTTGAAAGACATTCATTTAAATTCAAAATTATTATACGACGAGCCTGTCGGAAACAGGATTTATGTTTATGGCTTTTTCGCTGTAGCTGTTTTTATCCTGCTTGTTGCTAGCATCAATTATATGAATCTGGCAACTGCGAGAGCGGTTAAAAGGGCAAAAGAAGTTGGTATGAGGAAGATTCTTGGCTCTGGAAGATCGCGCCTTATGTTTCAATTTATAGGGGAGTCCATGTTTTTATCAATTATATCATTATTTTTAGGTCTTGTTCTGGTTGAAGTTGTGTTAAAACTGACACCCCTATATCAACTGATGGGAAAAAATATATCTTTGAGCCTCAGCAACGAACCTTTATTTTTAATCTCAATAATTTCCTTTAGCCTTATTCTTGGTTTGCTCTCAGGTTTGTATCCCGCTATTCAGCTTTCATCGATGAAATCTTTAACAGTCCTAATTGGACGTTATAAGACAGGAAAAGTAAGTTCATTTTTACGCCAAATGCTTGTGCTTATTCAATTCATTGTTTCTGTTTCAGTCATTGCATGTACTGCGCTCATGGCTATACAGATGCAATATGTCTCAAATAAATCGTTGGGTTTTAATAAAGAGAATCGATTAATGGTTACCCTGCGGGGAGCTGATCTGGTAGAGAATATGCCAACTATAAAAAAGGAGTTATTAAAAAACAACAATATTCTAGGAATGGCCTTTTCTACTCATAAGATTAACAATACTCCCATAGCTGCTTTTAACATGGATAATAAAGATAATGTGCCTGTAATATTTTCTGCCAATAACATGACTGTTAGTAATGATTTTATAGATGTGATGGGAATGGAGCTTACAGCAGGAAGAGACTTTTCAAAGGAACAGATAACCGATAAAAAATTTTCTTTCATTGTGAGTGAGACAATAGTTAATAAAATGGAATGGGAACAGCCATTAGGAAAACGTATTCAATTTGGTGGAACAGACGGAAAAATAATTGGAGTTGTGAAGGACTTTCATCACCAAAGCCTGAAAAGTAAAATTGAGCCCTTTGTTCTCAGGATGTTTTCCGGCATTGACCAGGATAAGGTAGGCAACCAGGAACGTGAAACAATGATTTATTATCTTTACATTAATATCAGAGGAAATGAGATAGCACAGACTCTGGACTTTATTAAAAATAAATTTGAAATATTTGATCCTTCTCACCATTTTGAATTTGAATTTCTGGATGATACTCTGAACAAAATGTATTTGTCCGAAACACATCTTATGAGCCTGATAGGCATTTTTGCAGGCGTCTGTATATTTATTTCATGTCTTGGACTGTTTGGGCTTGCCGCTTTTACAACAGAACAGCGAACAAAAGAAATAGGAATAAGAAAAGCCTTGGGTGCCTCTACATGGAAAATAATATTAATGCTGGCTAATCGAATTATACTGCTTGTTTTCAGTGGTTCTCTTGTTGCATCTTTAATTGCCTACTATGCAATGGATGAATGGTTGGCTGATTTTGCCTACAGGATAAATATATACAAGAATATATGGGTATTTTTATTAGCTGCTGCAATGGCTGCATGCGTGGCTTTTGTTACTGTTGCGTTACAGGCATATAAGACAGCACAATCTGACCCGGTGAAGGCACTGAGATATGAGTGAAAAAGAAAGGGTTCGAGGGACCAAGAATTCAAGGGTTCAAGTAAAAAGCTTTTCCCTTGAGCCCTGCGCCCGGTGCCTTGCGCCTTTTTCACGTTCGTCTTTTCACCTTTGAAAGGGAAATTTCCATGTTACTAAGCTTCATAAAGATTACACTTCGAAAACTGTATCGGGAAAAGCTTTATACTATTATTAATGTTTCTGGTTTAGCTCTTGGGATAGCGTGTTGTCTTATTCTTGGGCTTTTCCTTCACAGTGAGTTGACATATGATCAGCATCATAAAAATTATAAACGCATCTACCGGGTTGCCGAACTATATACCATCCAAGGTACTGGCATCAAATTGGCCTTAACTTCATATCCATTAGCGCCTTTATTAAAAAAAGAGAATTCGGATGTTATTGACTATGTCCGATTGGGTAGATTTACTGGCCGCGATTATCCCGGTATACCATTTTACTTCGGGGATGACACCTTCTATTGGAATAATGTCTATTTCGCAGATAATAATGTGTTTGAAGTTTTTGCCTATGACATTATTTATGGTGACCCGAAAACCGCACTGGTTGAGCCCTACTCTATGGCGATAAGTGAGACGATCGCCAGGAAATACTTTGGTAATGAGAATCCTATTGGTAAAACAGTCAAATCATTTATGGGAACCCACAAGATTACCCTTGTCTTCGCAGATTTACCTGACAATACACATCTTAAAACTGATGTCCTTATATTTCCCAATGAACCTGCATTGCAACTGGATGCGCCTAGACTTAGTGAAGAACTATGGGATGCTACGGTCTATACCTTTCTATTATTGCCGGAGAATTATCCTCAAACTTCTTTTAAGAAAATGACTGAAGCTTTTTATCAAAAATATATGAAAGAATTCGGTGATAAGAATAACTGCAAATTAGACTTCTGGCTGCAACCCTTGAAAGAAATTCACTATAAATCGCCAGGTTTAACAGGTGATATGCCCACTGGTAATGTTTTGTATCTCTATGGTTCCGCTGCGATTGGTGTATTGATCCTGCTGGTGGCCTGTATAAATTATATGAACCTGGCCACAGCGCGATCTTTAAAGCGGGGAAAAGAAGTGGGTATTTATAGGGTAATGGGGGCGAATAAGTCGCAATTGATTTTACAATTTCTGGGAGAATCAATTGTGATTACTCTTATGGCTCTTTTCTTTGGAATGTTCATCGCAGAACTGATACTTTTTCTTTCACCAATAAATGAAACGATTGGTAACCTGCAACTGACGGACTATGTAACAAAACCGTTACTGTTGTATTCGCTGATTGGATCAACGATATTTACCGGTGTGGTATCAGGTTTGTATCCCGCTATTTATCTATCATCTATCTCACCAATTGCCGCCATAACAGCAATAAAAAGGGCAGCGACTGCACAGTTTAAGATGCGGCAAATATTTATACTTTTACAATTCATTATCTCCATTGGAGTCATTGCATGTATCTTTTTGATGATATCTCAAATGCGATATATCGCGAATAAACCACTGGGATTTGCAAAGGAAAACAGAGTAGCAATTCGTTTAAATGGTGCAGATATAATTGAAAAGCACAATATTATAAAAATGGAATTATTAAAAAATCCAAATATACAGGGCATGACAATCGGTAACTCAGTTCCCGGTGATGTTGGGGGGAAGGTTCTTCAGATGCCCATAGAAAAAAATGATGGCAGTATGGGGGAACTACCCTTAGTTGATTCAGTAGAATTTAATGATGATGATTATTTGCATGTTATGGGGATGAAACTCGTGGAAGGCCGGTATTTTTCTAAAGAAATTTCCTCTGATATAAAGGAAACAGTCATAGTTAATGAAACATTGGCAAGGAAAATGGGCTGGAATAATCCGCTGGGTAAGAAGATTCAGTTCAATAGTATTACAAAAATGGAAACTAGAAGGGTGATCGGTGTGGTGAAGGATTTTTATTATCAGTCCATGCATTCTCCAATTGCACCTTGTGTGCTGCAGCGAGAGGTCTATGATGCCTCCACTATCCCCATAGCAAGGGCCCAGCAAAACCGAATGATGATAATCAGTATTTCCGGGAAAGACATGTCCCAAACAATAGATCATATTAAGAATGTTATGAAGGAGATTGATCCAAGGAATACCTTCCGATATGAATTCCTGGACGAAATGATTAATCGATTTTATGTAACTGATAATCAGATAATAAAGTTGACCGGCTTATTCGCTGGTATATGTGTGTTTATAAGTTGTCTTGGCCTGTTTGGACTCGCAGCATTTACCACAGAACAAAGAAGCAAGGAGATTGGTGTGCGTAAGGTAGTTGGGGCATCAACGATGCAGATTATCTTAATGCTGTTCAAGCCAACAGTAATATTGGTTTTGATAGGGGCGGTTATTGCATCTGCGTCAGCTTATCTTGTTATGGAAAAATGGTTAGCAGGGTTTGCGTATAAAGCGGATATAAATCCACTGGTATTTGTGATGGCTACATTAATAGTCATTATTGTTGCGTTTGTGACTATTGCGTTGCAGTCATTAAAAACAGCACAGGCAAATCCGGTGGAAGCATTAAGATACGAATAAAAATGGGGTACGGTCTACGGTTTACGGTGTTCGGAAAGGCTTTTGTTACCTAAAACCGAATACCTAAAACCGTACACCAATAGGGAGATACTTTTATAATCATAATGGCTAATTAAGGTAAACTAAAACAAACTTTAACGAAGGTACCAGTATGTTGATAAGCTTTATAAAGGTTACACTTAGAAAACTGTTTCGGGAAAAGCTGTATACAATTATTAATGTCTCCGGTTTAGCACTTGGAATAGCCTGTTGTCTTATTCTTGGCCTCTTTCTTCACAGTGAGTTGACTTATGATCAACATAATAAAAACTATAAACGAATCTATCGGGTTGCCGCGGCAAATACGATCAATGGTACGGAGTGGAAACTAGCCCTCACTTCAGATGCATTACCATCTTTACTAAAAAAAGAAAATCCGGATGTCAAGGATTACGTCCGATTCGCTATTACTAATTCCCCTACTACAGGTGATGGTATACCATTTTACTACGGGGATGATACATACTATTGGCATAATGTCTTTGTAGTAGATGATAATGTGTTTGAAGTATTTACATATAACATTATTTATGGTGACCCTAAAACTGCGTTAGTTGATCCTAGCTCCATTGCTGTAAGTGAGACCTTTGCAAAGAAATATTTTGGAGATGAAAATCCCATAGGCAAAACCGTTAGAAATAATGTAACCAGCTTCAAGATAAGTCTTGTTTTCGCAAATTTACCTGCCAATACACATCTTAAAACTGATGTCCTCATGTCTTACAATACACCTGTTATGCGACTGGATCCATCCAATCTTCGCCAAGACCTGTGGAATGCAGCTGGTTATAACTATCTTGTTTTGCCGGAGGATTATCCTCAGGATTCTTTTAAAAAAATAACTAATACATTGTATCAAAAATATATGAAAGAAATAGGCGATGGAAGCAACCAGAGAATGGACTTTTGGTTACAACCCCTGAAAGATATTCATTATAGGTCCGATGTAGGCTTTGATGAGCCAACGGGTAATGCTTTATACCTTTATACTTCGGTAGCGGTTGGTTTATTGATCCTGTTAGTGGCTTGTATAAATTATATGAATTTGGCCACAGCAAGGTCTTTAAAGCGAGGAAGAGAAGTTGGTATTCATAGGGTAATGGGGGCGAATAAGTCACAATTGACTATACAATTTTTAGGAGAGTCAATTGTGATTACTATTATGGCTCTTTTTCTTGGAATGATCATTGTAGAACTGGTGCTGGCCCTTACGTCAATAAATGAATTAGTCGGTAATCTGCAGTTGACTGATTATGTATTAAAACCGGTGCTGTTGTGTTGGCTGATAGGCTCAACCATATTTACAGGTGTGGTATCCGGCTTATATCCGGCTTTTTATCTCTCCTCGATCTCACCTTTGGCAGCAATAACAGTATTAAAAAAGGCCGCAGCTTCACGGTTTAAGATGCGGCAAATACTTGTACTTATACAATTCATTATCTCCATCGGGGTTATTGCATGTACCTTTTTAATGATTTCTCAAATGCGATATATAGCTAATAAACCACTTGGTTTTGCAAAAGAAAACAGAGTGGTAATTCGTCTAGAAGGTGCAGATGTAAATGAAAAACACAAGTTGATAAAAATAGAATTGTTAAAAAACCCAAATGTGTTGGGGATGACAATCTGTATGGGTCTTCCAGGTGATGAGCTGATGTGCCCACCGAAAAGAGTAGAAAAGAATGACGGTAGTATGGTGTTATTACCCATGGTTTGGTTACCTGCATTTGATGATGATTACTTGCATGTCATGGGGATGAAACTCCTGGAAGGCAGGAATTTTTCTAAAGAAATTTCCGCTGATCTGAATAAAGCAGCTATTGTAAACGAAACCTTTGTAAAGAAAATGGGCTGGGATAATCCATTGGGTAAGCGTATAGAGGATGGTGGAGATAATACTAAATACAAAGTAATTGGTGTCATGAAGGATTTTCATTTTAAATCCTTGCATTCTACAGTTGAGCCTGTCATGCTGATTCGATATGACTATGATGCCTCCAGCTTAACTCCCCAACAAAGGATCTCAGATTATCGAATGATGGTAATCAGTATATCAGGAAAAGAGATACCCCAAACAATAAATTATATTAAGAATGCTATGGGAAAGATTGATCCAAAGCATATCATTCGGTATGAATTCCTAGACAAAATAATCGATCGATTTTATGTATTTGAAAATCAATTAGTAAAGTTGACTAGCGTATTTGCTTGTATATGTGTGTTTATCAGCTGCCTTGGCCTGTTTGGTCTTTCTGCATTTACTACAGAACAAAGAAGCAAGGAGATTGGTGTGCGCAAGGTTGTCGGGGCATCAACCATGCAGATTATCTTGATGCTGTTTAAACCAACAGTAATACTGGTTTTGATAGGGGCAGTTATTGCATCTGCATCAGCGTATCTTGTTATGGAAAAATGGCTGGCAGGGTTTGCGTACAAGGCAGATATAAATCCACTTATGTTTGTGATGGCTACATTAATAGTCATTATTGTTGCCTTTGTGACTATTGCCTTACAGTCATTAAAAACAGCCCATGCAAATCCGGTGGAGGCGCTACGATACGAGTAAAAAAATGAACGTTGAACATCGAACATTCAACATCGAATGATGAATGAAAGGTAAAACATAATTTATAAAAGCGACTTTCTCAGATGGCATGAGGATTATTGATAAATTTAGGCTTTATTTGGATTTTCGTTTTTGATTGAACGTTGAGAGTTGGATGTTCGATGTTGGAAGTTCGTCCTTTAAAAAGGAGCTATCATGCTAACAAATTTTCTAAAAACCACAATACGTATCCTGTATCGTGAAAAGGTTTATGCAATTATTAATGTTGCAGGGCTATCCATTGCCATTGCATGTTGCATAATATTTGGAATCTACCTCCGAGGAGAACTTACCTATGATCTTCATAATAAAAAATACAAACGAATATATAGAGTTGAAACAGCAACCAATATTAATGGTGCAATATTAACTAGCGCATTATCATCTCCATTATTGGGGGAGATATTAGCGAGGGAATACCCTGAGATTGAGAATTATGTGTGGTTCTGGGTTCTTGGAGAAAAATCATTAATCCGATATGATGGTAAATCAATTTATTGGAAAAATGCTACTTATGTAAGTGAAAATGTTTTCGAGGTTTTTGACCATAATATTATCTTTGGAGATCCTAAGACTGCTAAAGCTGGAACTGCTGCTGTAAGCGAAACATTTGCACATAAATATTTCGATAATGAAAACCCTGTCGGCAAAATACTGTATTCTGAAGGACAACCAATAAAAATATCCATTGTTTTTGCAGATCTACCCGAAAACTCTCACATCAGGTACGATGTGCTTTTTCTAAATAATTCAAAGACGATGATGCACCCACCAGATGATTTTGATGTACGCAAGAAATTACTGTGGTGGCCAAAATACTATACCTATCTCTTGATGCCTGATGGCTATGATATTAAGAGATTTAAAGATATTTCCAACTCTTTTTTTAAACGATATATGGCTGAACAGGGAAAGCTAACTAATTCCTCATGGAGGTCATGGCTTATGCCACTGGCTGATATCCACTATCATTCAAATGTGGGACAAGATCAGCCTACCGGAAACATATTATTTATTTACGGGTATATTACAGTTTCAATATTTCTTCTGTTAGTTGCTTCCATAAATTATATGAATTTATCAATAGCAATGGCTGCAAAACGTGCAAAAGAGGTTAGTATGAGAAAAATCCTGGGTTCAGGAAAAAAACAATTAATATTACAATTCCTGGGTGAATCGTTTTTCATATCATTTATTGCCTTGTTTCTTAGTCTTGTTATAGTAGAAGCAGTCTTGAACCTGACCTATTTTAATGAACTGATAGGCAAATCATTATCTTTAAGGCTGTTCAATGAACCTTGGCTTTTAGGGATACTGTTAATTTGCAATTTTATTTTTGGTTTACTATCAGGGTCCTATCCAGCTTTTTATCTCTCTGCAATGATGCCTCTTTCATCGTTTGCGAAAAACCGTCAGGCATATAAAGGAAGATTTCGGTTACGGGAGGTATTAGTCTTCATCCAATTCACTATATCTATTTGTGTAATTGCATGTACCTTCATTATGCTTGCACAGATACAATATATGTCAAATAAGGCTTTGGGATTTAATAAAGAAAACAGGTTAATCATTACTCTACATAATGCAGATGTTGCTAATAAAACCCAGACTATTAAGAAAGAATTGTTAAAAAACAACAATATCTTGGGGGTATCTTTGACTTCTACAATGATTGGCACTCATTATGGAATAACGAGTGCAGGAATAGTCAATAACGATAATAAAATTGAAGCAACATCAGCTAATTTCTTGGAGATTGATAATGATTTTATCGATGTAATGGGTTTGGAGCTTATAGCGAGTAAAGACCTTCAAAAAGTAAAAATGACCAGTGAAGCGCCTTTGTATATGGTAAACGAGGTTATAGTAAAAAATAGAGGATGGAAAAATCCTTTTGATAAAAAGATATTTACTAGAAATGGTGAGAAACCTAGTAGGGTTATCGGGGTTGTAAAGGATTTTCATTATAGTTCACTCCATAAGCCAATTGAACCTCTTGTTCTCAAAATATTACCCATTGGAGAGTTTCAAAATATGATTAATTATTTAGTCATAAATATTAAAGGCGAAAATACACTTGATACAATTAAATTTCTTGAAGAGAAATTTAATGAATTTGACCCTGTTCATCCTTTTGAGTTTGATTTTTTGGATAAAACGCTTAATCGTTTATACTTTTCAGAACAGAATGTAATGAGGTTGATAGGGATCTTCGCTGCTGTCTGTATCTTTATTTCATGCATGGGTCTATTCGGCCTTACAGCCATTTCTACAGAACAACGTACAAAAGAAATAGGAACTCGAAAAGTACTGGGTGCAACTACATTGCAACTCATTACTATGTTTTCGAAAAGAATCCTTCTGCTAATTCTGGCAGGATCGATATTCGCTTCACTTGGTGCCTACTATGTGATGGATGAATGGCTGACCAGGTTTGCATATAAGATAGGTATAGAACTATGGGTGTTTTTTGTGTCAACTACTTTGGTTGCCCTGCTGGCTTTTATTACCATTACAGTGCAGGCATATAGAGCGGCACAGACCAATCCAGTGGAGGCACTACGATATGAGTAAAAAAGATGAATATTGAACATTTACCCTGTCAAATCCCCAAAGGGGGCAGCAGAACTGCATTTAACAGGGTTAATATTCAACGTTGAATGATGAATGGAAAGAAAAGAGAGATTAAGATCAAGAGCAAGATAAAAAATAGTGCAGGCGGGAATCCAGGGTCGTTTGTTTTTATTGGAAGTTGGGAGTTGAGCGTTCGATGTTGGGCGTTCGTTTTTTAAGGGAGATATTTTCATGTTGCTAAGCTTCATAAAGATTACACTTCGTAATTTCTACAAAGAAAAGATGTATGCAGCAATAAACATATTCGGGTTATCTCTGGGTATTGCATGCTGCATCATTCTTGGTCTTTATTTACACAGTGAACTTACATATGACCGGCATAACCTGAAACATAAGCAAATTTATCGGGTTATGGGGGAATTTAATTTCAGTGGCAAAATAGAAAATTGGTCCGACTTTCCATGGGAACTAGGTCCTCTGCTTGCCAAAGATTATCCACAGGTTAAAGAATATGTCAGATTTAATTTCAGGGATCGAACGCTATTTCTACATGAAAAAAAAGGCTTTTATTGGGAACATATCTGTATGGCGGATAAAAATGTGTTTGAAATCTTTACCCATGATATTATCTATGGCGATCCAAAGACAGCTCTTTCTGAGCCATATTCCATGGCTGTGAGTGGGACCTTTGCAAAAAAATATTTTAGCAACGCCAATCCCATTGGAAAGATTGTTACCGCTAATGGGACCTCATACAAGATAACCCTTGTCTTTGCAGATTTACCTGAAAATACCCATCTGAAATACGACGGGATTATTTCTTGCAATCGATCTCAGAATGGTGAAGCACAGCCTTATATTATGCGATTTGCCCAGTATTTTTATTTCTCCACTTATTTATTGATGCCGGAAGGTTATAATCCAGAGTCTTTTAGTGATATTGCCGGGCATATTAACGATCGCCATTTGAAAGAAAAACTGAAAAAAGGTGGCCTCTCAGGCAGGCTCTGGCTGCAACCGCTGGCAGATATTCATCTCAAATCGGATCCGAAAATTAAAATCTATTTCTATGGATTGTCTTCAGTGGCGATATTTATCCTTCTGATAGCATGTATAAATTACATGAACCTAGCAACAGCCCGATTCATGAAACGGGGGCGTGAAGTGGGCATGAGGAAAGTACTTGGCGCCACCAGGTGGCAATTAATCGCCCAATTTCTAGGAGAGTCAATCTTTTTTGCCCTAATTGCACTGGTAATAGGACTCGTCATTGTAGAGGCAGTTACTGCCATCACTCCAATCAATGATTTGCTGGGGAAGCATGAGTTAATGAATTTTATAGATAAACCTGCCATGCTATTGTGTATGTTGGCGTTCTCTATTTTCGTCGGGTTGATTTCAGGGAGCTATCCCGCATTTTACCTCTCCTCAGCTCTTCCCATAGCTACTTTAACCGGAACCACGCATTCAGGTAAAAAGGGATCTACAATACGACAGATATTAGTATTTATACAGTTTATCATTTCAATTACAGTCATTGCATCTACCATCCTTATGGCTCTTCAGATGCGATATGTGGCCAACAAACCGCTGGGATTTAGCAAAGAAAACAAACTTATCATTACAATGCACGGCCCGGACCTGATTAGTAAGGTGCAAACCCTGAAACAGGAGCTCTTAAAAGACAGCAGTATTTCTGCAATAGCTGAGACTCATGAAATGGTCTCAGGGTCTGCATATGGTAACCCTTTTATTGTAGAGAATAATGATGGGGTTATGGAAAAGCAAAGTATAATGATGGGGCATATGTTCGTAGGAGAAGACTTCATAAAGGTAATGGAAATAGAACTAATAGCTGGAAATAATGTTTCACATAAACTCTGGTCCAGCACTATCCGGGCTATTCTTGTTAACGAAACCCAGGTCAAGAGAATGGGATGGAAGGAGCCTCTTGGCAAGAATATACAGTTTAATGGAGGAAAGTTTACTGTTATCGGTGTTGTCAAAGATTTTCATTTTCGTTCTTTACACCAACAAATTGAGCCTCTGGTAATTATGACTTGGTCTACTGGTTTCAATTACTCTAGTCTGGAACCAGAAGAACGGGCGAATCAGTGGAGGTTGCTTGTACTAAATATTTCGAGAGAAAAAGTATCAAAGACATTGAACTATATTAAAGAAGTATTTGAAAAGTTTGATCCCGAACACCCCTTTGAATACAGTTTTCTTGATGAAGAGCTTGATCGCCTTTACAGGTCAGAGCAACGTGTCATTAAATTAATAGGTACTTTCTCCGGAATTTGTATCCTGATTTCCTGTCTTGGTCTTTTCGGCCTGGCAGCCTTTACGACCGAGCAGCGAACAAAAGAGATCGGTGTTCGGAAGGTATTGGGCTCATCAACTTTTCAGATAATAGTTATGTTATCACGAGGTATTCTGTTTATTGTTCTGGCAGCTTCTGTAATAGCGTCATTGATCGCTTATTTTATAATTGACGAATGGCTGACCGGTTTTGCCTATCATACTGGTATTAATCCTCTGGTGTTTGTACTGTCAGCGGCTTTCGCAATGACCTTGGCGTTTGGGACTGTGGCGCTGCAGGCATTCAAAACAGCTAATGAGAATCCAGTGAAGGCGCTTCGTTATGAATAGAAAAGATGAACGTCGAACATACAACATCGAACGTCCAACTTTGAATGAAAGGCAAAAAAGAAAGACTGGATTCCGGATCAAGTCCGGAATGACAAACTAAAACATAAACGCCTAATCGTCATTCCCCGACTTGATCGGGGAATCCAGGATCAATTTAGAGATAGAAAAGTAATAAATATTAATTAGGTTAAGAACAATACACACAAAGGAGAACAAAATGATTCAGACAAGCAATTTGAAAAAGATTTACAGGACAGAAGAAGTGGAGACGACAGCACTGGATAAGGTGAACCTGAACATTAATGAAGGGGAGTTTGTGGCGATTATGGGGCCTTCGGGCTGCGGGAAATCAACACTGCTTAATATACTCGGGCTTCTGGATAACCCATCGGATGGCTCATATACTTTTCTGGGGAATGAAATAGCAGGAAAGTCAGAAAGGCAGAGGGCAGACATAAGAAAGGGCAACATAGGTTTTGTGTTCCAGAGTTTTAATCTTATTGATGAACTCACTGTATATGAAAACATAGAACTTCCGCTCCTTTATCTCAAGACCCCTGCAAAGGAACGAAAGGAAAAGGTGAATGAGGCTATGGATCAGATGAAGATGACACACAGAAAAAGCCATTTTCCGCAGCAGCTTTCAGGCGGTCAGCAGCAGAGGGTGGCAGTTGCGCGGGCCATTGTTGGAAAACCCAAACTCATACTTGCTGATGAGCCAACCGGTAACCTTGATTCAAGCAATGGTGATGATGTTATGGGGCTATTGTCCGGTCTTCATGAAAACGGTACAAGCATAATAATGGTCACCCATTCCCCGGCCTACTCGGAGTATGCACAACGGGTCATTAACCTTTTTGACGGGCACATTGTTGGGGAGAATATGGCGGTATAATAAAAGATGAACTTCGAACATCGAACGTCGAACTTCCAATTTTGAATGAAAGGCAAAAAATAAAAAACTACCTTTGTTATGGATGAACTGGGATTATTGATCACTTAATGTTTTTATTGGATTTTCGTCTTTCATTCGATGTTCGATGTTGAATGTTCAATGTTGGATGTTCATTTTTGAAAGATAAGCATTGAACATCCAATTTTGAATGAAAAAAATAAAAAGGAAAAATCATGAATCAGAAATATGACCTTGAAGAGAGACTTTTGGAATTTTCGGTTCAGATTATCAAGATCGTTGAAATGCTGCCAAATAGCAGAGCGGGTAATCATATTGCTGGGCAGTTGCTCAGGTCAGGTACATCTCCATATCCAAACCATGGGGAAGCTCAATCAGCAGAGACACAGAAGGATTTTATACACAAGCTCCGCATCTCTTTAAAAGAATTGAGGGAAACTAAGAGGTGGCTTAAGCTTATCCAAAAAATACCATTGTTAAATGATTCAGACTTCCTGAATAGCATTCTGGAGGAAACAGAACAGTTAATAAAGATATTCGTTTCAAGCATAAAAACGTCTGAAAAAGGAAAATAATATTTCCTCAATTCGGGCTTTTTGCTGTTCATTCGATGTTCAATGTTCAACGTTAGTATTTTAACAGATCTGCTATCTTACTTAACCATTTTTACCCTGACCTTTTCCTCTTAATCTGATCGAAATGTCGACTCTGAGGTAACAGGTTTCTTGACAAAGACGCCATACTGACAGAAAATATATTATATTTGTTAAAAATCTGTGAAGGAGTTATCTATGATAAAAATACAAATTCAATCAGATTCAAAAGATAAAGCAGTTGATATGGTCAGGTCAGCAATTTCTGCAGAAATAAAAAGACTTGAATTGGGCCTGGATAATACAAACCAGAACATCGATGAATTTGAGAAAAAATATAATATCACCTCATCGATATTTCTGGAAAAATATTCTGCTGAAGACATGGAGAAACAAGATAATGAATATGTTGAGTGGGTCGGGGAATTAAAAATAAAAGATAGAATACTATCTGACCTGAGACAACTCAAGGACATCGAGTATGTTACTCAGTGAATATTTTCAGGAAATAATAGCTATTATAGATAAATATTCACAGTCAGGATTGATTGTTAAGTCTGACTATGCTAATGATTTCAGAACAGATAAAATCGGTTTTATTAAAGGCCATTTTTTGTTTTTAGATGGATCAAGACTTTATTTTACAGAATATGTGGATGTCAAATATAGAATAGAAAAACTTGCCTATTCCTACCATTATCAGAATAAAAGTGGAGAACTTCTTTTTAGGTACGACAATGCAAAACATAAACCCCCTTTAAAATATATTGAACACAAACATCTATCAAATAATGAAATACTAATCTCAAATTCACCAAATCTAAAAACTGTCCTTAATGAAATATCTGGCTATCTTTTATGAAAAAGAATTGTTTAAGGCTTATTAATACAGACCCAGTCGAATGGCACTGCTCCAATAAGAAGAAATTTGTCAGTGCAGGCCTAGCATAATCATGGAGGTTTTAACACTCTTGCTCTTGCTCATAATCTCAAATCTTACTCTGATTTTTAAAATGCGAGAACAAGAGTAAGAGGAAGATCAAGAGCAGGAGCCAGAAAACAATGTGTCAAATCTTTTCTATTCCAACCTCCTTCACCCCCGCCTTTTTCATCTCCGCTATTGCTTTATCGCAATCACCGGCGTTTACCTCAACACCCCTTACTCCTTCAATAATAAGGCTTGTATTGAAGCTAAACCTTCTTGCATCAAGGGCTGTGAACTTTATACAGTAATCGGTTGCGAGCCCCATAATAAAAAGATCGGTTATCCCCTGTGCCTTAAGATAATCCGCGAGCCCGGTCGGGTGATTCTGTGCATTATCGAAAAAACCGCTGTAGCTATCTATCTCTATGTCCATGCCCTTTCGGATCACCTTTGTGAATGCGCCTGTATCAAGCCCCGGCGCAAACTCTGCACCCCTTGTTTCCATAATGCAGTGATCAGGCCAGAGTACCTGCTGTATGCCGTTAAGTTCAATAACATCACCCGGCTTTTTCCCTTTATGCTGGCTTGCAAAGGATTTATGATCAGCAGGGTGCCAGTCCTGTGTGGCAATTATATAATCAAAATGATTCATTGCCCTGTTCGCCACTGCAATAACCTCATCACCTCCAGCAACAGCAAGCGCACCACCAGGAATAAAATCATTCTGTATATCAACAAGAATTAGGGCTTTTTTCATATAATCCTCCATTAAAGTAAGAGGATTATATGCAGGGGAAGTTACTATACGCAAATTATTTTTTATAGGGTGTAATCGACCGGGAATGGACGAATAAATGTTTTCTCTCTTGACAAAAATGAACTCTCAATCTAATATATGGACACATTGTCTAAAGAGAACCCTATCAGGGATAATAATATAATAATCCTGGTAGGTTACAAAATAAAGGCTGAAAAAATGGGTGTTGCAGAAAGAAGAGAAAGGGAAAAACAGCATCGCAGGGAGCACGCGGTTGAGGCGGCCATGGAGATATATAATGAGGAGGGTTACTATCCTATCACCATGGATAAGATTGCGGAGCGTGCTGAGATAAGCAGGGCTGCGCTGTACCTCTATTTTAAGAACAAGGATGAGATATTCATAAGCGCCATAATGACCTATATGGATTATTTCTGCTCTCTCCTGAGCGATGTGTATGATCGAAGGGATTCAATAAAAGATACACTGCTTGAAGAATTATGGGGCTGTTTCATTAAGTTCCACGAGAATGACCCTGTGGCCTTTGATGCCTCCATGTTTTTTCATCAGACTGAGGCGGTCAGAAACCTCTCCCCTGAACTCCGTGATATGCTTTACAGGGCCGGGTCAAACACGGTAACATATCAGCACAAGATAACTGAATACGGTGTATCCCAGGGGATTTTCATAGACGTTAATCCCAGGACTCTTGCTGAGGTGATATGGAGTTCTTTCCTCGGGATAATGCAGATGGAGAGAAGCAAGGGGCAGATAACCGGGAAAAATCATATGGTGGCAACCCGTGACATTGCACTTGAGGTGCTGGCAAGGGGTATTGTTAAAGACAGATGTATGAAATGAATTGAGTTTTTGTAGGGTCAGGATTTATTCCTGACCATCAAGGTGGGGTATAAAACCCCACCCTACATGAAATAAAAAGAGTTTGTGAAAAATTAGTCACAATAAAATATGTCTTATATGAAACATGAGGAGGAAAACAATTAGATGAAGCATCTTATTACATTAAAGGTGAATGGTGATAATTACACAGTCGCATGTGACTCATCACGCACACTGAATGAAGTCTTAAGGGATGACCTTGGCCTCACCGGCACCAAACTCGGCTGCGGTGATGGTGACTGCGGTGCATGCACAGTATTGATTGATGGTGATTCTGTAAGTTCATGTCTGACACTCGCTGTCTCCTGTGAAGGAAAAGAGATTACCACTGTAGAGGGGCTTGCCAGGTCCGGCGAAGAGCTGCACCCCATACAAGAGGCATTTATTGAAAAGGGCGCAATCCAGTGCGGGTTCTGTACTGCCGGTATGGAGATGTCAGCCATGAATCTGTTAACAAAAAATCCTGCCCCGACTGAAGAGGAGATACGCACGGCAATATCAGGTAATCTCTGTCGCTGCACAGGGTATTACAAGATAGTGGAGGCGATTCACAGCGCCTCGGAAACGATGAAAGAAAAACAATAGATAGATATTAAAGAGGATACTTAAAATGGGTCTTTCCAGATTTGATTATTATGCCCCTGAGACGATAGGCGATGCATGTGCGCTTGCCGGGAAACTGGGAGAGGGGACAATGTTTATGGCCGGGGGCACTGATCTTTTAATAAAGGTTAAGCGCAAACTCCTGAATGTCAGAGCTGTTATTGATATTAAAAAGATAAAAGAGCTGAATAAAATTACTTTTGATGAGAAAAACGGCCTTGTAATAGGTTCAACAGTAACCCTTACAACGATTGAAAATCATCCGCTAATAAAGGAAAAATATCCGGCCATTGCTGATGCTGCTTCTGCTACAGCAAATGTCCAGGTTAGAAATATGGCATCTGCTGCAGGTAACCTGTGCAATGCTGCCCCTTCAGCAGAAAATGCACCTGTGCTTTTGGCTATGGGAGCAAGTGTAACCGTTGAAAGCAGGGATGGTAAAAGAAACATATCCCTTGATAATTTTTTTACCGGCCCCGGTAAGACTGTTTTAAAACAGGGTGAACTGCTAACCTCTATCAATGTCCCTGTGCCTCCAAAGGGTGCAGGCACTTCGTACCAGCATATATCAGCAAGGGGTAAGGTTGATATCTCCGCTGTCTGTGTTGGCGCCATGCTTGTTATGAAGGGTGATATATGCGAAGAGGCAAAAATATTTCTTGGCGCGGTTGCACCAACACCGATGATGGCAAAAAATGCACAGGAGCTCCTCAAGGGCAAGAAGATTACAGAAGAACTCCTCCAGACAGCAGGAATCGAGGCATCAAAGGAGTGTAAACCTATTACTGATATGAGGGCATCTAAAGAGTACAGGACTCTTATGGTTGCAGTCCTTACAGGCAGGGCCATTGACGAATCAAGAAGAAGGGCCGCTAAATAGCAGCGGCTTGTATTATACAGGAAGGAATAATATGGACAAATACGATATAATCGGTAAAAGCGTACCACGAAACCATACAAGGGATAAGGCAACAGGGGCAGCCCAGTACACAGATGATATAAGGCTGCCGGGCATGCTTCATGGCCGGATACTGAGGAGCCCATATGCACATGCCCGTATCCTTAATATTGATACAAGCAGGGCAGAGGCGCTGGCAGGTGTAAAGTGTGTAATTACAGGAAAAGACCTGCCTGATATTAAATTCGGCAACTGGCGTCTGTTTACTGAAACACAGGATGAGACCGGGCTCGCCAAAGACAGGGTAAGGTTCATAGGTGACGAGGTTGCTGCTGTGGCTGCAATAGATAAGGACATTGCTGAAGAGGCCTTAAGCCTTATCAAAGTGGAGTACGAAGAGCTGCCTGCATCATTTGATATAGATACATCACTTGGTAAAGGCGCCCCTGTTATACACGATCCGTTTAAAAACAATATCAGTGTTGTGCGAAAGGTTGCTAATGGCGACCTGGATAAGGCATTCAGTGAGTGTGATTACATACGTGAAGATGTATTTAATGTGCATGCCATAAGCGCCTGTTATCTGGAGCCGTGCTCATCGCTTGCCAAGTGTGACCCTGATGGAAAGATTACCCTCTGGACATCCACCCAGACCCCCTACATGGTACAGTGCCTGCTTGCAAGCGCGCTTGGCATGAGGGAAAATGATATCCGTGTTATCAAACCTCATGTTGGTGGTGGTTTTGGCGCAAAGATGGAATTAAGAAAATGGGATGTGTGCGCTGCCTTTATGGCCAAAAAGACAGGTAAGCCTGTCAAGTTTACCCTTACCAGGGAAGAGGAGCTTGCAACAGGAAGAAGGCGTCATCCAATGAGGCTTTTCTCAAAGGTAGGCTGTAAAAAGGACGGCACCCTTGTGGCAAAGGACCTTAAAATACTCCTTGATGGCGGGGCATATAATGCAATGGGGCCAACCGCCACATTCCTGTGCGGCAATTTCGGTCTTATGCTTTACAAATACAAGAGTTACAGGTTTCTGGGTCAGCATGTATACACAAATAATCCGCCATCCAGCGCAATCAGGGGCTTTGGATCTCCGCAGTCATATTTTGCAACAGAGACACAAATGAACCTGATCGCAGAGGATCTTGGCATTGACCCTATCGAGATCAGGAGAATGAATGCAGTGAAATCCGGTGATGTTATCCCTGAGCTATCCACCATTGGCAGTTGCGCATTTTCAGAGTGTCTTGACAAGGTTATAGAGATGAGCGGATATCATGAAAAAAGAAAGAACCCCAAAAAGGGAAGGGGCATCGGCATTGGCTGTTACAGCTTCATCTCAGGCGGTGTGTTCAACTGGTTTAACACACAGTACCCGTTCTCTGCCGCTGAAATCAGGGCATTTGCTGATGGCACTGTTCACCTCCTTACAATGGCCTCTGACATTGGTCAGGGCTCTGATACCATCCTTCCCCAGATACTCGCTGAAGAGCTTGGATTAAAGATGGAGGATATAAGGATTACATCAGCAGATACTGCAACAACACCACAGGCTGACCTTGGTTCATGGGGGAGCAGGGTAACATTAATGGCTGGTAATGCGGTGATAGATGCAGCCAAAAAGCTGAAAGAGATACTCTTCGGCGCGGTAACCGCCCATTATAGCCTTAATGTTATACATGAACTGGAGTGCAAGGATGGGCGCATATTCAGCCAGGTTCGGCCTGATAAGGGTCTCACATTTGGTCAGGCAGTAGCCCTTGCCCAGAAATTCAACAGGGGTGTGCCGATCGTTACAAGGGGATCATACACGCCAAGGGGCATGGGTATGGTTACGCCTGCCTTCAGCTTTGGGGCACAGGTCGCAGAGGTTGAGGTAGATGATAAGACAGGAAGGGTTGAGGTTAAAAAGATGTGGACAGCACATGACTGCGGCACTGTCCTTAATCCGGTTTCTGTTGAAGGCCAGCTTGAAGGATCCATTCAAATGGGCCTTGGATATGTGCTCTCCGAACAGTTTGCAATGGAAAAGGGAAAGACACTTAACACAACATTCCTTGATTACAAGATGCCGAACGCCCTTGACATGCCTGAAAGCGAGTCCATATGCATAGAGACATATGAAAAGGAAGGGCCGTACGGCGCAAAGGAGGCGGGTGAGGGTCTTGTAGGGCCAACAGCCCCGGCCATCGCTGATGCCGTGTACAATGCGGTCGGATACAGGTGCATGGATATGCCCATTACCCCTGAAAAGGTGCTGAAGGGGATGAAGAAGAATTCATCAACTTAAACGACTTGCTTAAAAGAGCAACAGGTCGTTTAAGTTGTGTTTAAAGATATTAAAACATGGAGGATTATTTATGAATCTAAAAGAAAAACTGGCTGAGGCTGTCGGCAAAGAAAATTTTTCTGACGACAGGGAACAGTTGATGGCATATTCCCATGATTTCAGCTATACAAAGGCAGGCGTGCCGAATTACATAGTAAAACCGGCAAACTCGGAAGAGGTATCTAAAGTAATAAAGATATGTAATGAGCACAATACCCCGGTTGTGCCGGTAAGCTCAAGGGTCCATTTTTATGGCGCTACCATACCTAAAGAGGGCGGGGTAATACTCGATATGTGCAGGATGGACAGGATATTTGAGATTGACCCTGATAACCGCCGTGTAAGGTTTGAGGCGGGTGTAACATGGGAGAAGCTTACCACTGAACTTGAAAAGGCAGGCTACAGGGTGATCATGCCCCTTGCCCCCCATGCAGAGCGTTCTGTGCTTACTGATTTTATGGAACGTGAGGAACCTACAAACCAGGTCTATGATTATGGTGAACCACTTGAGGCAATGGAGGTAGTGTGGCCAACAGGTGAGATATTCAGGATGGGTTCTGCAAGCGTTAACGGTTACCCTGACTCACAGTCAAAGGGAGGAAACCCGTCAGGCCCAGGTCTTGATTTTTACAGGTTTTTCCAGTGCGCACAGGGGACAATGGGTGTGGTGACATGGACAAACCTCAAGATAGAGTCAATCCCCAGGATAGACAAGGTGCTTTTTGCCCCACTGGATGATATTGAGTACGGTATTGAATTTTTGTACCGCATATTGCCACGCAGGATAGGTCAGGAGGTGCTGCTATTAAATGATATTGATCTTGCTGCCCTCATCTCTGAAAACTGGCCTGATGATTTTGAACGATTAAGGGTGGAGCTTCCGCCATGGACGCTTGTCCTTGTAATAAGTGGACTCATCAGGCGTCCGGAAGAAAAGATCGCTTATGAAGAAAAGTTTCTTGCGGATGTTATAAAGAATGAGTTTTCTGATCTGCGTCTGGGAGAGAACCTGCCAGGGTTCCCCGGCTTAAGAAAAAAGATGATCGATATTTTGAGAAAACCCTGGCCAAAGGATGTGCCATACTGGAAAAACCGTGTAAAGGGTGCATGCCAGAATCTCTTCTTCCATACAAGGCCGAACATGGTTTCAAGGTTTATAGAGATCGTCGAGGATATTGCCACGCAGTATGGATACCCGATTGACGACATAGGCATGTATATCCAGCCCATAGAGCATAACCGCGCCGCAAGGCCTGAATTCAGTTTCTTCTATAACCCTGATAATGAGGCTGAAACCGAGGTTATAGCCGAGCTGTACAAGGATGCTGCAAAGGTTCTTTTAAGTGAGGGTGCTGTTTTTACCAGGCCCTATGGTGATCTGGCGCCTATAGTGTATGATAAGGCCGCCTCATATGCCGCCGCATTAAAAAGGCTTAAAAAAACCTTTGACCCAAAAAATATTATGAATCCAGGGAACCTGTGTTTCTAAGGAGTTGAAGAATGACAAAAGAGCTTAAAGTAAGATACTACAAACCAAAATCTGAATTCAAGCTGGACATAAATGATATTCATAATTTCGTTTATGACATGAGCAGGTGCATCAAATGCAAGGGATGCACATGGGTAGAACATACCTATATGCCCGGAGCAAAATACACAACCCGCTGTCCGAGCGCTACTAAATACATGTTTGATTCATACGGGGCCTATGGAAAGATGAGGATAGGCCATGCAATGGCAGAGGGTGTTTTAAGCTGGAATGAAAAGGCCCTTGAGATCATGTATGCATGCACACTCTGCGGCGCATGTGATGTGGGCTGTAAGAGAAATCTTGACCTTGAGGTAGAACTTACCCTTGAATCACTCAGGGTGAAGGCAGTAAAGGACGGTGTGGGGCCCATGCCTGCGCACAAAAAGATGACAGAAAAGATCGTTAAGTCCCATAACTGTTACAATGCTGATAATAAAAAGAGGAGAGACTGGGTAGAAAAGGGTGCGGCTCCATCTGCAAGGGCAGATATACTCTACTATGTGGGCTGCAACGCCTCATATGAGAACAAAGAGATAGCAAAGGCCACAGCAAAGATATTCAAGGCGTGTGGTGATAATTACATGCTCATGGCTGATGAATGGTGCTGCGGAAACAAGGTCTTTTCTGTAGGTATGGTTGATGAGGCAAAGGCCATTGCAGATAGGAATATTAACGAGGTAAGAAAGACAGGCGCAAAAATACTGATCACAAGCTGCGCAGAAGGTTACAGGATGTGGAAGGTAGATTATCCCAAACTCTTGAATATCGCAACAGCAGACCTTGGCTTTAAGGTGATGCATCTTTTAGAATATGCTGATCAGAAATTAAAGGATGGTAGCCTCAAACTTAAAAAATCTTTTAACTCACGTGTAGCATATCATGATTCATGCAGTGTAAGCCGCCTGTGTGACCCATGGACACCATATGAAGGGAAAAGGGGCTGGATGGGTTGTGTTGAACCAAGGCTAAAGAGACGCAGGGGTACAACAGGGTTATACAGTGAACCAAGGGATATCCTTAAGGCCATACCTGGTGTAGAGTTTGTAGAGATGCCAAGGACAAGGGAAAACTCCTTCTGCTGTGGCGCAGGAAGGGGTACAGAGGAGGCCTTTCCGGAGTTTTCATCCTGGGCCGCTGACCAGAGACTTGAAGAGGTAAAGGATACAGGAGCTGAGACACTTGTCTCTGCATGCCCGTGGTGTAAAAACAATTTTTCCCGTGCTGTTGATGCGCAGGGCGAAAAGGTACAGGTTCTTGATATAGCTGAAGTAATCTGTGCGGCCATAGAGAGTCAGGAGGTTTAATATGGCTATAACAAATGAAATATATACTGTTCTCGAAACTATAGTAGGCAAGGATTATATATCTAATGACCCTGTAATATGCGAGAGCTACAGGAGCGGCCCTGGTGGGTATGAAAACGGGCTTGGGTATGAGCGTGTAATGACCATTATACCGGGCTGCATTATTATGCCGAAGACAACCGAAGAGGTACAAAAGATTGTAAAGGTGTGCTATCGGAATGATGTGCCATATGTGCCATACAGCACAGGGTTTTACGGACCAAAATCACACCCTCATGTGGCGGATGCACTTTTGATTGACCTCAAAAGGATGGATGATTTTATCATTGATGAAAAGCATTTTTATGTTGAGGTAGGCCCCGGCGTTATCTATTCACCCATACAGGAAGAGTGCATGAAGCATGGCGCCTATGTTGTAATAGGCGGCGGTGGTGCTCAGGCATCAGCCATAGCAAATCTCATTGGTGACGGGTGGTCTCCTCTTAGTCACAGGATCGGGCTACCCCACAGGCGTATCCTGGGCACCGAGGTGGTTCTTCCGGACGGGGAAATCTTGAGACTCGGTTCCCTTGCACAGGGTGAAGACCCATTCTGGGGTGAAAGCCCTGGCCCTGATCTTAGAGGTCTGCTGCGCGGTTATACAGGGTTGAGGGGCTGCCTTGGCATTGTTACACGTATGGCAATAAAGACACTGCCCTTCCAGCCTGAAAGACTGGAACCGACCGGTATTTCACCGAATACTGCACTTGAGCTGCCTGAAAAAAGGGTTAAATGGATAAACTTCACAGTTCCCAACAAAGAGGCACAGGTTACAGCCATGAAAAACATAGGTCATGCTGAGATAGCAGGCGCTGTAACAAAGGTACCCCTGTTCTGGAGAGCCCTTGCCAAAGCTGAGTGCAAGGAGGAGTTCTGGGATCTGTGGGGCAAGGAAAATGAAGAAAGCATCTCAAACTTTTTTATCGTGAGGGTGCTTCTTATAGGATACACATCCGAAGAACAGATGCAGTATGATGAAAACGTGCTCATGGATATCATGCAGGAGGTTGGGGGCATTGCAAGACGAACCAAGCCATCTGATGAGTCATGGATTAAGAATGCTGACTCAGCCGGCATGTGGCTCATGTGCGGCGGTTATGTCTCTGTTGATTATGTTATAGAAACCATGTCACAGGCAACAGAACATGGTGAATCATATGCGGATGTTAAAAAGAAATACACCCCGCCGCTAATGCCCGATTACGGTGACCCGGGGTGGTTCCAGAGCTTTGAGATGGGGCATCAGGGTTATTCTGAGTTCCTTGTATACTGGGATCAGGATGATAATACAGATGGCGTTGACCAGTTTTATCTGGATACCTCCAAGATGAATATAAAGGAAAGATTTTATACATCCTTACTTGGCCCTCATCAGCCTTTGTACCTTACAGGGCCGAAATACGGACCAAACTATCATACATTTTTACTTAAGGTTAAGAATGAGTTTGACCCCAAGTGGATGTCCCATCCGCCCGTGCCATTAGCTCATGATGTGTTTGTGAACAGGGCGCCATGGATGCAGCATATGATCGACTGGGAAGTCCCAAAGGATTTACCGAAGTAGTCTGTAGGGGCACGAGGCATCGTGCCCTTCTACGGTGATTAATCCTCTCATACCAATAGATATATAATATGGTTGATCAAAAAATAAAAATAAAACTCAAATCAAGCTTCGCTGTTGGCGCCACAGAGGAATTTCTGAAAAGCTTCCAGGACGGCCATGAGGTGATCATGGAGTTTGACATGGGTGCAACAGTGCTTGATCTCCTTAACCGGCTTTCATCCATAGGCTCACCCCATGAATGGGATGATATGCTGCTTCACGTATTTGTAAATAATGTGCTTAAAGGTATGGATTATGTGCTTCAGGATGGTGATGAGATAAACCTTCATCTTCCTATTTCAGGGGGTTAATATCTTCAGTAATCCACAGTTTATTGGAGAATAAAGAAATACGCTTGATTTAAAGATACTTGTATTTATTCCATTTTTAACATATATAAAAAATTACAACATTAAAATTAGGATAATCTGATGCCTACTGTTTTGCGTTCAGGGCCTTATAGATTTTATTTTTATGCGAATGACAGAGATGAGCCTTACCATATTCATGTTGAACACGAAGAACATACAGCAAAATTTTGGCTTGATCCCATAAGATTACAAAGCAGTACAG
Source organism: uncultured Desulfatiglans sp. (assembly GCA_964499695.1). Classification (GTDB taxonomy): domain Bacteria; phylum Desulfobacterota; class DSM-4660; order Desulfatiglandales; family HGW-15; genus JAAZBV01. The sequence goes on along the minus strand of CAZCMD010000037.1, from coordinate 1,959 downwards.
GATTTAATCGTCTTGAACTAAGAAAAATAAGCAGTATAATAAGAGAAAATCATTCAACTTTTTTGGAGGCTTGGAATGCCTATTTCAGCTATAAAAATTGAAATGCCATTTGCTATAGATGTAAACATTAGTGAAGATACACTTTCTGTTGAGTTAAGTGATGGAAGGACTATTTCTGTACCATTAGGCTGGTTTCCACGCCTTGAACAAGCAAATGAGCATGAAAGAAAAAACTGGAGATTAATTGGAAAAGGGTCAGGTATACATTGGGAGGATGTTGATGAGGATATAAGTGTTGAAGGTCTTATTTCCGGCAATCCATCTTTTGAAAGCCAGGCTTCTTTTAAAAATTGGCTTAAAACTCGTGAGAGTCAAGGCTAAATTTGTAAGTGTTACTTTATATAGATTGACATAAATAGAATATAATAAATTCCAACCACAGAGAGTATCTGCCTTTTTTATATTCCGTGGTTAATCATAACAATGTATGCCATATGTGTTTTTATAAATTGAAATCAATCCGATTCAAAATATTACATCAAGGTTAATAGATGAAAATCAATAATAACCCCTTAACGCTGGCCAGGGCTGTTGGGGTGAAAAAAGGAGATGTAATTTCGCTTGTTGGTGGCGGCGGTAAAACTACCACAATGTATCATATTGCAGGTGAACTGGTAAAATCAGGCTTAAAGGTAATTATAACCACAACTACACACATTGCCCCTCCGGATGAGCCATATGCAATTCTTTATACAAAAGATTTTAATGAAATAGCGCGTGCCCTTGAAAAGGATAACCCTCTTATAGTTGCAGACAGGTTTGAAAATGAAAGGGTGTGCGGTGTTGACCCCATATGGGTTTCTGAATTAGGCAGGCTTGCTGATGTGGTATTAGTCGAGGCAGACGGGTCAAGAAGCAGGCCATTCAAGGCCCCACATGATCATGAGCCTGTTATCCCTCCATCAAGCACCATTGTTATCCCTGTTGTGGGCGCTGAGGCAGCCTATAAACCCCTCACCGAAGAATGGACACACCGGACAGAGAAGATTACTGAGATAACAGGGCTTAAAGAAGGTGAGATTATTACCCCTGAGATCATAGCAAATACAATATTGCATCCGATGGGTGGTATGAAGGGTGTACCTTCAGATGCCACATTTATCCCCCTTATCAATAAGGCAGATACAAGAGATGATATAAGGACTGCAAGGGAAATTTCAACCTGCCTGTTTCAGGGTGGTGTTAAGAAAACCATTATAACCTCCCATAAATACCGGACTTTTATAAAACCATTTCCCTGTAACTGTCATGTTACGGCAATTATACTTGCGGCTGGCGGATCAAGCAGGATGGGTAAGCCAAAACAGCTCCTTGAAATAGGGGGTAAAACCCTTGTCTCCATTGTGATAGAAAATATCCTTGCCTCCATTATAGATGAGGTAATCATTGTTACACAGCCTGATCTGCCCTTGATCAGTGATAATGAATATCCTGATATAAAAAGGGTTGTTAACAATGAATGGCAGACAGGGCAGAGCAGTTCCATGAAGGCGGGGCTGAACGCAGTCGATCCAAAAACCAATGCAGTAATGTTCTTTATGGCAGATCAGCCTATGGTTGATGAGGGTATTATAAACAGCCTGATCATTGCCTTTCAGGATAGCCAAAAGCCAATCATATCTCCCCTGTATAATGGAAAGAAAGGGGCGCCTGTCATTTTTAAAAGAAGACTTTTTGATGAGCTTAACCTCATACAGGGCGACAGGGGAGGCAGGGACCTGCTTGAAGTATATCCAGTCGAATATGTGAATATTGAGATTCCTATCGCCGCATTGGATGTGGATACTCCTGAGGAATTTGAAAAGCTCAGGGGTATGTTGGATAAGAAAGGGTAAGCGCAATATGGGGCGCAGGGCACAAGGCTCAAGGAATAACGTAGAGGCGAATAATTATTCGCCC
>CAZCMD010000036.1:8806-33994 GCA_964499695.1 uncultured Desulfatiglans sp. | reverse complement strand
CGATAAGTTTTCATAATTGGTTACAATATAATACATATTTGTATTACAAAGTAAATAAATAAGATAATATAGAGCAGGCTTGATACCCAACGCCTTCATTTGCTGTAAACAAACCTCCCCAACTCTATCAATATGTTCTACAAGCTCCCGGTTCCGGATTATTTCGTAATGAACTACATCTATATAGGTGTGTATAGTGAGGTTTCTATCCTCAAAGGCGTCAATCCAGCCCTGATCATCTTCAATTATCTCAGACTGGTATGCCTGCTTAATCGCTTCTATTGGTGAATTGACACTAAAACCCTGCTCATACAGATAATCCCTTAATAATTTCCAGGCGAGTTCAAAGGTCATTTCATAGAACTGGATCAATCCGCCTCTTTCAGCCTCCGATGGTTTTTTATTTCAAGGGTTCTTTTTAAAAGCAGTAAAGATTTTTCAAAATTCTGAAATCTTTGTTTCCAGCGAGTATCCTTGCTTTTATTCATTGCTGATTCCCTTTTGTTTTATTGTATGAGAAATGTGTAGACCTGACCCTCAGCATTCGCAGGATAGCATTGCGTGTCAATATAATTGTCAGGGATTATACAGCAGGACTTTCTGCAATTAATTATTATTTAACTAGCTGCAGTATCAACGGTCTTGGACATTAAACAGATATCGTTTCTATATAGCCACCCGATTGACTCCCAAAACTTTAAGCCAGCGCTGTTATTGTTGAATAACATGATATGACATTTCAGGATACCCTGTTCTCTTAATTTGTTAAGGGTACTTTTTACCAGCATACTACCTATACCTTTTCTCCTGAAATCAGGTGAGACAGCTAAATGATGTATATAGCCCCTCCTGCCATCATGCCCGGATAGTATTGTCCCGACTACCTCATTATCTATTTCCGCTATAAAGCTCGTCCCCGGATTTCTATCCAGATAAAGTTTAATATTTTCCTTTGAATCCGCATCACTTAAACCAATACCTTCGCACCGCTTCCAAAGGGCAAGGGCGCTCTCATATAAGTTTATTTTAAATTCTGATATCCCGATTTTCATTTGAATATATTCACCTGGAATGAATTCTTACCATGCATCTACCAGTATCGACCGAAACGTATCATTAAGCTTTTCCGTGTCAGAGTATATTTTATTATCTGCAAAATTTGATTTTTTTAGTTTCTCTATCTCAGCCTCAATAAAATCGCTAATAACAGGTATTTTTGGCTCGCCATCCAGCTCCTGACCTTCTTTCTTGCGTCTTAATAATTCGCCAATAACTGCTTTTAACTCCGCATCTTCTAAAAGTTTGTTAATAAGCTGTTCAAACTCCATTGGCACAACTCCGTATCCGGATACAATCCACTTACAAGCCAATACAGGCCTCAACACATAAAAATATTTTTTTACCCAGACAATTTCACCCTTCAGATATTCCCTGAAATTTCGCTCTGCCATGTGAAGATAATGATATAAACAAGATTTGGGCGAATAATATTCCGGCATCAAAAGTTTTATCTTATCTACAATATCGGATCTTTGTTTATAGATGATAGAAGAATTAAGCCATTCAAGTAGAGGCGGATTTGATTTCTGAAGGAGTTTTAAAGCTTTTCGAATATCCCAGCCGCTTATATCTATCAGATCACTGATTTTGCGTTCAATTACATCCCGCTTATCATCAATCGAGAGATACCAATCCTGAGGATGAACATATATAAAACGAACATCATAATCACTGTCTGCCGAAGGAAATCCCCATGCCCTGCTGCCTGACTCACATGCATAAAGAATACTGACTTTCTCCTCCTGTTCAATTTTCTTCAATCTTGATTCAATCTCTTGCCTTATGCTTTCCATTTTTCTTTTACCAGTATATTGGGTTCCTTCAAATATCCAGCCGCACCTGGTTCCAGGAAAATTTTTACATGGTCAGTGTCGGTCGGCTTTTCCTGTTATTATCTCTAAACTATTTCTCCCATATTAGTTATTGAATATCAATATCTTCCATGTCATAATAGCTCAAAAATTGTGATAGTTAACATATGTATCTCTTTTATAACCCTTTCAAATCAGAGAGAGACATCCGAATGAGGAAAGAACTAACCGAAAAAATAAAAAAGGCCGTACTGGAGCTTGAGCCTTCTGCCGAAATAATTCTTTACGGGTCACGGGCGCGCAACGATTATCGTGAGTATTCTGACTGGGATTTTCTGATCCTTGTGGATGGCCCGGTTGACAATAATCGTGCAGATCGGATTCGCCGTGCCCTCTTTGAAATTGAGCTGGATACAGATCAGGTAATCAGTTCCATTATTCGTAATCGTAATGAATGGAACAGCACAAGATATTCTGTTGTGCCATTGCGAATAAATATCGATCAGGAAGGTATCCGCCTTTGATTAAAGAATTGAATGACCTGATTAGGTACCGGTGTAACAGGGCAAATCAAACAATTATATTTGCCATTTCCCCAAATTTCCCTCGATCCCTTAATAATTTCCAGACGAGTTCAAAGGTCATTTCATAAAATTGGATCAATCCCCCTCTTTCAGCCTCCGATGGTTTTTTTATTTCAAGGGTCCTTTTTAAAAGCAGAAAGGATTTTTCAAAATTCTGAAACCTTTGTTTCCAGCGGATATCCTTGCTTTTATTCATTGTTGTTTCCTTTTGTCTTTGATTGTATCTGAAATGTCTGGGTCTGGCTCCCAGCCTTTTTTCAATCTTTTTATTGTCTTATAAATTTCAAGATGGTGTGTAAATACCTTTTTTATTCTAATTTCAAAAATATTACCTCTTTGAAGTTTCTCTTGTAATAAATGGTCAGTGATAATAATAAGCTTTTGCCCTTGCATTCTTTCAGAACAAATTTCTGCGTTTATTTCCCATTGTTCTTTGATGGGCCTTTTACGAAAAATGTGAATGGTAGTAATATCTTTTGGTGAAAATAAATTGTATTTAACCTCTTCACCATTAAATTTTCTACGACCAATTTTATGCCCTTCAATTGCAATTTCTCTTGTAGGTAGCCCTATCGTTTGTGCTTTTTTTGTTAATTTATCGGCTTCCCTATTAAATTTCCTTCTTATATATTCAATTCTTACTGTTTTCCTTGCAAGGTTTCTTAATTTATTCCTTGTCTTATCTAACTGATTCAATAAATCCCAATTTTTTATTTCTTTTCCTTCGTAATTTTTACCACCATTTTTTCTCCAATCTTGGATCTTAAAAGGACTTGATAATTCTTCGTCACACAAACTAAACCTATCAGTCAGTAATATGATTTTTGAAATAACTGCCAGATTGATAGTATTATATTTTAGCCAATCAATAAAACCTTTCATACCTTCAATAATACCTTGGATTTCTATCCTCTCGATATTGGCACCCTGATATACTCCACGCAAACCTGACACATCTGCTAATTCGATCTCATCCGGGAATTTAATCACATACCCAGTTCCACCGCTAGACATAGGATCTCGCAACATAGAACCATCACAATGAATATATACAGCTTTATGATCTTTTTTTACCATATCGTGCCATTAATCTATCACGATGCGAGGGAGAGGAATCGAACCTCTCTGCGTTTCTCTTGGTCCAAGCAATATTGAAGCGTCAATGCTAATCTCTCATTTGGATTGGTAGTGCCCCACCAAGGCCTCGCAGAAACGCCACCCCGCACCAAACGCATGTAAAAAAAACGATTGAATTTTCCATAAGCACCTCTATTGTTAATTTAACTAAGGTATAAATGTTCACTTCCAATCCAAACAAGATTCTTACATTAAGTTCAATACAACCTGTTACACCCAAGCTCTTATCATATTATTAATTGGGCTCAGATTTTGTGTTTCTAGCCCAAGTCTTGTAAACAACGGAAGTCAAGATTAAAAACACTGTTGTTGAATTATTTTGTTTTGATGATTGCTCATCTCTCCACGACCAAAAAACCAGTGTCAGACATTCTTCCTGTGAAAAGTGTAGATTTGACACTCAACCTTATAATACTTCTTTAATTTCCACCCCCTCTATATCTAGTGTACATAATAATTCGCTTGCTTCAGACCCAAGATATGAAAAATGAACTTTCAGCTGTTCAATAGTGAGGTTATCAGCTATATTTGATATTGTTACTACACCATGAAATTCTACATCTAATATTCCGGATATATATAAATTCTTAGAATTTTCAGTTAATTCTTTTGATAATATTTTTCTGACCATATAAGGAAGTGCTTCATACTCCTCTTCTACGCAATAGAAATTTATAGAAGCCTTTGATTCTATGAGAAAAGAAAGACTATATTTTTCATTTCCAAGGTAGTGTGGTTCAAAAAAATAAATATCTTTATTTTCTTTAGGATTTAAAGCTTTTATTTCCGGGCTAACAATATTTATTTTTTCGTAATCATAAGGGAATTTTATTGACTCTGACGTAAAAGTATATCCAATACCATTGATGCCTACTTTATGAAAATATGATTCTAACTTTATGCCACAATCTGTTGAAGCCAAATACTTTAAAATATCGTTAACTCTTGAATTTTGCGTATCTAGTTCAATCGTTTTCTCTTTTATACTATCAAAATTTAAAAAGTCATCAAGTGATGTAAAGATTTCTACATTTTTAACTCCAGTAAGAGATTTTTTAAGACCCCCATCCTTAACGATAACATAAAGCTTTGTTTTCTAGGATATATTTTCAATAGCGTCATAAATGACCGCATCGGGTATATCTTCCCTGCATTTTGGTTCTCTGAATGCACCAGCTCCAGCAAAATAGTTTTTAAATAATTTATCAATACATGTGTTTGATATTTTATAAACATCAACATCATTTTTTTCTACCCAAGAATCGATTACATTCGAAATATTTTCGATACACTCTTTGAGAATATTATCTAAATAAGTTGTGAATCCCCATTCTTTGTCAAAAAAATTATTCCTCTTTAAATTTTCACAGCTTTGAATAATAGCTGCAAATTCATGTCTAGCAATAGCAATCCTTTTACTCCGATATTCTTCAAGTACAATTTCTGGAATTATTAATCTACACTCTGAACTTTTTAACAACCGTTGAAATCTTTGAATGCGTGAAGAAAACAGGCCTTCCTGATGCAGTATATTCGTATCAAATAGAACAGTAATCATTTACATATATTTCCAATAGGTTGTTTGAGCCTTACAATAATATAGTAATAACAAGTTTTTCCAAATCATTCGAAGCATTTATATCTCTCTTAGCAATATTTATCTATATAAGAATTACTTAACATCGCTTTTATAATGGTAAAAGTTGTCATCACGATTATAGAGATAAAGGTCAATAATTTTTGTTAAGTTGTCCAGTATTTTATTCCCGAACCACTCTCAGTAGCCTCATTAAATGCTTACATATTTATGACTTCCAGCATTTCATTGTAATGAATTTCGTCGACTTCCCGAAGCCAAGTAAAAATATCGCCAATTACATTTTGGCTTTCACCTACAAGATTTTCAGAAGAATCTTCATTAATTTCAATTACAATACTGTGCGAATATTTGTTTATGAACCGGTATATCTTTTCTTTTATTACTTCATCCGTTAATACACATCCATTTAATCCACAATCCATAAGTTGGGCTATATCATTTCTATGTTTTGGATATTTAAAGCTGAAGAAAGATTCAAGCAATTTTCTCGACAGATTTGCAGTCAAAAATGCTTCATCTCTTGAAAGGGTTGAACTGTCTTTATATTTGTAAAGTTGTGAAAATATGTAATGGTATTCTGAGTTATAGTTGACTAAACTCATATCAGCATCTTTAATACTCGAATTGCGGGGGACGTTCGTTGTTGCCTCAATAGTGTAGAAAAAAGCATTTTTGTCTTTTGGTGGATTTTTTCTTTTCCTATTCCGGTTTACGCTTTCGAACCAGTCACGAATTAATTTAAAGTAGGTAAAATTATGTGTAAGCACAAAGAGCTGCTTGGCTTTTTCACAGTTGCTTCGCAGGAATGAATATGCATGAAAAAGGTGATTAGAATCAAAACTCGAAACAGGGTCATCAACAACAACTATGGTATCTTCTATTTTATTATCATTTTCCTTCAGCTTGGTAATAAAGTAGACAAAGGCAATAGCCGCTTTTTCACCTTCACTTAGTTTACCTTTGACCGATTCTGAATCATTTCGGAGTATTTCATACCCCTTTTTGATCGGATCGAAATGAAGTGTTAATTCACCACGACCAAGAAATTTGTGTAGATATTCATTGAACTTGTCAGCACCCAAACTTTCGTTTGAAAGCGAATTTTCAAGGACATGAATTTCGTTTTTCCGATTGTCTATGGCAATCTTAAGCTTGTTATTCTCAGCAATAAGATCTTCTACCTGCTGTTTTTTCTCATAGTAACCGAATTCTTTCACTTCTGTTGTGGCAAAGTGAAGTTCAAGCTTTCGCTTCGCCTTTGCTGTTTCTTCTTTGAAGTTGTTAGATTTATGATTGTGTTTACCAACAGCAGCATCAATGTCACTTATGGCATTATTGAAAGCCTTTATAGATGTTTCATTTATAGAATCAATAGTTAATCCGGTTTCAAGGGGATTATTAATCTTTTGTTTTAAGGCTTTTTGCCATATGGTTATTTCGTTATTTAAAACCGCTACTGCTTTTTCCAAGGCTAAACAGGCATTAACATATATAGCTATGAATTCGTTATAGAATAATTTTTCTGAAGGTAGTTGGGGGTTCAAGATATATTGTTCAGAAAGCCACTCATCAGCCAATAGGAGACGATCTTGAAATGCCTTGTAATCATCATTGAAATGCGCTTCAAGTAGTTTAATCCGGTCTTCAGTAATGCTGTTCCCACAAAATTCACACCGGTGTATTTCATGACGTTTATGAAGGAGAAGACCAGCTTCAACCCAAGTTTTTATATCACTATGCTCGACAAGTCTCTGTATAGTTTGACTGATCACGCTTGATTTCAATAAATCGTCGAGCCGTTCTTTTGCTTTTATGAATGTTTCTTCATTGATAGTTTTCTGGCTGAATACTATTGGCGATTTTAGATCGGGTTTAGCCGCGTTCGTTAGTTCAATTATTTCTTGTTCATTGAGCAATGAGGCATCGGATTTAGTAAATTCAATATTTTGTGAAATACATTGCTCGAATTTTGTCTTGTTGTAGTTCAGGTAATAATTATCAGTGGTATCAATTGATTGAAGACTTGTTTTCATTCGCTTAGCGCTAGAAGTACTAAACTTTGAAATATCATCTTCCAATTTTTGGATTTCCAGCTCTACCTTGCTTTGGGCTTCAGTATCAGTCTGCTGCTCCTTCTTTAGCGTTTCCAGCTTTTCACGTTCGGCTATCTTTTTTTTATCGACAAGAAGAATGCATTTTACAATATTATTCCATGCAATATTTTCATCTATGAAAGCATCATTGAAGGTATATATATTCAGGTTAGCTTCTTTAATGTTATCATGCGTTACCGTTGAGCCACCGTCTATTTCTACCGTAAATTCAGATGAAGGAAACTTAGCTGAAAGTACATTGTTTTCGATGGAACGGAACAAAGCTGAAAGGGTGGTTTTGCCACTTCCATTCCAACCATAAATCAAATTGTATTTCCCGAAGTTATTTATCCCTCTATTAGTATAGTCTCGGAAAATTCCAAACTGTTTTAATCGTTGAATGGCTATTATCATTTTAAAAACCTGAAAAAATCCTGAATAAAACCTATACTATTCACAGCACACTGACGAGCACGAAGCTCTATCATGGTCCATTCTTTGCGCAAGCCAACTATGATTATATGAAAACAAGTCAGAGAAAACTGTAATTTTTATGTGATAATTTATGTAATTCGGTGAAGAATATTAAACAGTTCTGAAAAATTAGCAAGAGTAAAATTGTTTTCGGTTGGAGGGTGATCTGTAAAAATTACCCTCGGGATATTTCAAGAAACGGCGGGAGGTCTAAAAAAGCTTTAAACCATAATAATGCTCATACCCATTTCCAATCTTTTGAATTCCAGATGGCATTATTCTTTATTTCAGTAGCACAAACGGGTTCAAGAAATGCTTTGAGCCGGGACATGGTATCTGAAAGAGGCAAAGACATTTGCAAATTGCTTCGTTTTAGAAATGCTTTCCATTGAGCCTCTTTATCTCTGTTTTCCGAAAAATCAGTTTGCTAACGCCTTCAGGTATGGCATCATAACAGTTTTAGCCTGACAGATAGTTGCATATTTAAGCAGGCGAACCTTATTTGCATCTTTCTGTTTCAAATATTGCTTCAGGGCCTCCATGGCCAGGTCTTCACCAAGTTTATGCCGGTAACGAAACATATCACATATCGTTTTTTCCTTTCCATATATCCTTATTTCACCCGCTGGAATACGAATAGATTCGATACCCGGGGTGTAAAACCGTTCACGAAAGAAAAAAGTCTTTATGGGGGGATAGAAAAGCTTGGGAGGTTTTGTATCATGGGGGATAGCCACATAGACTTCTGACGGATTGAAGGTGGTCAGCCCATAAAAATCCAGGGCAGAAAGTAGACAAATAACGCCTCCGGGCATGGCGCGGCAAACATCTACCAGTCCGGCATGCTCCCCAGATTTTTGTGATACTGCAAGGCGATAAAGTCCAGGTTTAACTCGCTCAATACTCCCCTTTTTAACCATGTCAGATATTTCACGGGTCTGAAAACCTTCGGAGCGTAGCGCCTTCATTTGGGCATAACCACCTGAAGCCTTAAGATGTTTTATTATATTATTCATATCTTTCCTGATTCATTTTTACTGCCAATGTATACTATTGGCAGAACTTTATCAAGAATATTTTCACGTAGACATTTATTAAAAGAGAACCGGATTCAAATGATTTACAGGAGAAATGGGTTATCAAGCCTACATAATTCACAGAAATATTTTTTGCTTAACATATATGAGACTGGTTATTTTTGTGATAAAGGTTGGTTCCTCACCGACTTTGAATTCCTCATCCTCCGCTAAAAAATGAAAGGTGGGGAGGGGTTATGTTCCATTAGCATTTACCATCATATTGAGGGTAATTTAAAAACAAAACTACTGGATTCTCCGGTCGCGCCGGAGAATGACGATGATGGTGGTAATTTCTGTTTTCACAGGAATGGCTTGGTTGACATCATTGTAAAAGGTAAGTTATCACGCAAAGCCGCAACGAACACCAAGAAAATCAATTTATTTTAAGTAGTTACCTTTGTGACTTTGTGCCTTTGTGTGAGGGTCAGCTTTTTTACGAAACCATCTTGGTTTGCTTATGTATTCCCGCCTTCACGGGAACGACTTGGTTATAGTCATGCTCTATCATGAAAAACTTGCTTTCATTTCAGATAGCAAAAAATTATTATCCATAGTATGAATATTTTTATCAGGCATATAATGTAAAAATGGAATTTACAAAGCACCTCAAAACAGGGAGGGGTAACATGCAGCAATCATCTGAAAAGCAAATCACAAACAATGACAGAAGAAATTTTTTAAAACTTGCCGGCCTTGCGGCAGCAGGAGGCGTGATAGGCCTTAATGCCGCGAGTGCATCCGCAGCAAAGAAGATACCGGCTATTAACCACAACCTTTCTGAGGAAAATTTCTGGAAAAATGTACAGGATCAGTTTTTGCTTGATCCGGATCAGGTCTACATGAATATCGGTACAACAGGGGCCATGCCCTTAAGGGTGCTTGAAAATTTTGATAAATATAACAGGGTTATTGCAAGGCACCCTAATGGTTTTCCAGATGAACTTGGCTGGGAGTTTGGGATTAAAAATAAGAGAGAAAAACTTGCCGGGCAGTTCGGTTGTACAGCAGATGAAATCGCATTTACCCGCAATACAACAGATGCCCTTAATATTGTCCTATTTGGCCTGCCATTTGAAAGAGGCGATGAAATACTTATCAGCCACCATGAACACGTTTCAGCGTTAGCGCCCCTTAATGTGCTTAAAGACAGGTATGGGGTTGTATTAGTGGAAGCGGAAATACCTGTGCTTGATCTTAAAAACAACGAACAGGTCATCGAGGCATTCAGAAAAAAGATTACCAGTAAAACAAAAGCAATACTCGTTTCACACATCACCTATAAGACAGGGGCGCGATTACCGGCAAAGGCCATATGTAAACTCAGCCGTGATAACGGATTGATCTCCATAGTAGACGGTGCCCACTGTACAGGCATGATCGAACTTAATTTTAAAGATATAGGGTGTGACTTCTACTGTGCATCGGGCCATAAATGGCAGTGCGGCCCTGGCGCAACAGGCATACTCTATATCAGGAACCATGGAGACAACCTCCCTTTACTATGGCCTAATACCAGTTGTTTATATCAATATGTCGCGCAACCTGTGAATAATGACAGGTCAAAGATAGAGGATTTTTCTGCCCTGTTCGGGTTAAGGGGCCAGGATAATTACCCTGCGCTTCAGGCCTTGCTTGATTCATGTGAGTTATGGGAAGAGATAGGCCGTGGCCGCATTGAGGCCTATGTGTGCGGATTGAGCTCTTACCTGAAAAAAAGGATAAAACAGGTCTTTGGTGACTCTGCTATGATGTTTTCATCGGACATCCCGGAATTTGCCTCCGGCCTTACATCCTTTAACCCCTTTAAGGATGTAAATGATCAGAAAAAGATAGAAAGGTTTGTTGATCGCCTTAAAAAGGAACAGGGCTATGTGATACGATCAACCGAGTTTAATTTAAAAGTGGGAGACCCAAAACTCACCTATGCCTTAAGGATTTCAACTCACCTGTTTCATAACCGGACACAGGTGGATGGTGTGGTGGATGCAATGTATAAAACCTGGAAGGCAATGATATGATCTAATATTCAGGCTGTTACACGAAGTACCATAATATGATCTAAAAAGTCTTTTGCTGAAACCTGAACGCTAATGGCTGACCGCTTGCCCTTCCTCCGCAGTAACTAGACTACGAAAGATGGACACTAATTAACAGATTAGGCAGGGGCTTATCATACAAATCAATGCACATTCAACCCGAAAATTCAATTTTTTTGCAACTTTTGGTTAACTTTTGCGACTTTATATCTTGAATAATGAATGAAGCTCCGATAAAGTGGTGATCACTGAGCATTAAGAAATCACCATAAAACACACAACACCCAAATTTTAAAACCGGAGGAAACACACATGAAAAAGGTAACATTTAAATTCATACTTAACATCTTCCTGTTTATCACCTTCCTATTTCTTATGGATGAATGGTCTTTCTATGGGATCGCCTTTCATGAGATTGCTGGGCTTATAATTTGCCTGTTTTACATACTGCACAAGGCCCTTAACTGGCAGTTTATCAAGGAAACCACTTGCAGGCTGTTTGGGAAATGTACAGCAAGGGGCCGATTTAATTATATCCTTGACCTCCTGATCCTTATCGGTTTTACCCTCATTATCATAAGCGGCATGGGTATTGCCAAAACCATGAATTTTTCATGGCTGGGTTTCACAAAACAAAACTTTATCATATGGCGCTTTATGCACACGAGCGTCTCCATGATTGTTTTAATGCTTGTGGGTATTCATGTGGGGCTGCACTGGAACTGGGTGGTTGCACGTTTTAAAAAATCCCGGTCTGATCAGGAGGGTGAGTCATGTTAAAAAGGATCATCTATTTCGTAGTTGTTATTGCTATTGTGGTTGGAGCAGTTATTTCATACAAACAGGTGGATTTTGGTAACAAAACAGCCATATTATTTAAGATTGCCTTTGGAGACCAGGCCCAGATGATGCAAATGGGGCCAAAGGGTGGGCCTTTTCCGGGTGGTAAAGGTCAGGGCGAGTTTAAACCGCCACAGGGCTTTGAGGGCAGACAAAGGGGTGAATTCGGAAGGGGACGAGGCGAATTCGGAAATCATGGGGGCCCTAGTTTTCAGGGACCGCCCGGGGGAAAAGGGATGCATGGCAAACCGGGGATGGGTAAAACCATATCCTTTGCCAAGGTAATACCCTATTTCTTTATACTGGCCTTTTTTATACTGGCTACACGTGTTATTGATATAACTGTTAGAAGGGTTAAAAAATAAAAGAGAACGAATGCCCCTTTTATCAGGTAGATTATACACCGCCATGTAGAGACAAGGCATGCCTTGTCTCTACGAAATATATAATACATAATCCCGGATTAATAATAACAACCCCTGTTATTATGCCTTCCCTAATGCCTTAAGCACCTTGTCCGGTGTGGCCGGTGGATCAACCCATTTGCCAATAGCATTATAGATTGCAGCAATTACAAGATGGGTGTTTGCGAGCGAATGGCTGATACCGTTAGAGCCATAGGCCGCATTACCTGCCCTGGTTTCAAGCAGATCCATTGCGACAGGCGCATGATCCAGCATAGTAGGCTTTTTATACTCAAACATATTTGTGCTGAGCTTTACACCGGTCTTGCTGTCATAGATGTAATCTTCATATAACTGGCACCCTTCGCTGAAAAACATTACCTGCTCTATCTGGCTTTCAAGCGATGTACGCCGCATGATCTTCCCTGTATCGGCAACCACCCCAAACCTTAATATCTCCACCTCCCCGGTCTCAGTATCCACAGCCACCTCGCACATGGCCACATTCATCGTATCAAGCCTTTTACCCCGTTCATTCCATAGAGAAAGTGGCGGCCTGCCTGAATAGGTTGCAAAGAGGTTTGATCTTACCGCCTGCCCTAATGGTACTCCTATACCGGGATTGTTTTTTACAACAACCTTTCCATCCATAAGATCAAGCTCTTCAGGCCTCATCCCCTTAAATGGGCTATCTACTGGCTTTGCCTTAGAGCCCATGACTCCGCCCTGCGGTGCAGGGGTATTGGCCTCTTCAACCGTCTTTTCAAGGATCTGTTTTTTCAATATGTTTGCGCACTCTTTAATAGCCCAGCCTGAAGCGGTTGTACCGTCACTGCCACCGCCCCAGGGTTTATATGTTTCATGGGAATCAAGTCTGCCCCTGATATCTTCATAATTGAGCCCCAGCTCCTCGGCCACAACCATCATGTTTGCCTCCATGATATAATTGCCGATAACCGGCCCCTTTGAATCCAGGTGCACCACCCCGTTTTTAAGTTCCAGCTTGCAGTTAAAGATCATGCCTGAATGGCGCGGGCACTGCTGGTACCTGAAGCTTGCCCCGTGCATCCTCCCGTCCTTGAGCATCTTTTTCCCTGTATTGTGCCAGCTCCAGTTCATCATTTTTTTGGCTGCTGCAACACATGCCTCAAAACTGGGTACAGGGTTGGGGTCGGTCTGTGACTCAGGGCCATGGAGATTTAACCGCGCAATCTCCACAGGGTCTTTGCCCAGCTTCTCCGCTATAAGGTGTATGGCGAGTGTAATTGAATCCCAGTTCATGGGATTATGCTGACCGCTCAGATACATCTTTCCGCGGTTGCTGTCCACAACATCCATGTTCTGTTTAACGTTCTGGCACCTTGTTGTAAAATATGGGCCATAGTTCTGGTCCATAGTAGTGCCGAAAATGGAACTCCCCTCCACACCAGAATCCGCTATTGAAAAATCATCTATAGCCGTAATAAGCCCGTTTTTCTTGAAGCCTATCTTCATGTGCATGAAACGCTGGTTCAGGTTAAAGTCATACTGGTCATAGCGGCTGTTTACGCACCTGACCGGCCTTCCGGCCCTCTTTGCAAGGAGCGGGGTAATAAGCTGTGACTTGCGCAGACCCCAGTCACAGTATTTGCCGCCTATAAGCATGCACTCCTGAAAGACCTTTTCAGGGGGCACCTTATACATGTTTGCGATTGTGCCGGGATCATTGGGCGAGCCTACACCTTCCACATGAATGTTCAGCCCTTCACCGTGATAGGTGTTCTGAAACCACCATGCCACAGAACCTATCGGGTTGGGGATATGGCCTGAAAAGGCCGGTATATTTACATCATATTCAATAATATGGTCGGCCTCTTTAAAGCCTGCCTCCACATCCCCTGCGTTCACGTTTGAATAGGAAACATTACCTTTTTTAGGCGGGTTATTCCCTCCACCCATGCCGAATCCACCGGATGTACCCTGTGACTTTGGGGCAGGTGGCCGGATAACCTGGGAGTCTGCCCTTCTTCCCTCAAGGATATCTACAACATGGGGCAGTATTTCCCATTTTATATCGAGCTGCCTCAATGCCTCATCACATATATCTTCTGTTTCAGCAACAACAATGGCCCCGACCTCTGCCCCTTCCTGATCTGCTGTATTTGTGAGAATCGGTTTAAGCGGCCCCATCATCATTTCACCGCTTTCAAGCATGTTTTTTATATCTTCATCTTCAAAGGTGAGTATATCAACTACACCCGGTATTTTTCTGGCCCTCTCAGTATCAATGCTCTCTATCCTTGCATTGGCGTATGGGCTTCTTAGAAATTTTGCATGGAGCATATCAGGAACAATATAATCAGCACCGTATTTTGCTATACCTGCTGCCATTGCATAAGATAGCCTGCCCGGAAGGTTTGGTTTTCCTACAACTCTGAATTTTTCCCTTTGCCCGTTTACTCCTGCGAGATCAGCCATAATAAATACCTCCTAAAAAAATATATCTAATTATGCCTTTGAAATAAACTTCCTGGTTTCTGTGTTCACCTTGATCATCTCCCCTGCCTCAAGGTATTCCGGTATCTGTATCTCAATCCCGTTTGAAAGTTTTGCAGTCTTGGTCCTTGCTGATGCACTTGCAGTCTTCATGCTGGGTACGGTTTCAACCACTTCAAAGACAAGGGCGTTCGGGATCTCTATAGCCACCATGTTGCCATCAACCACAAGACCTACAATACCCTCCATCCCCTCTGAAATCCAGACAAGTTCATCCTCGATTGCTTCACTGTCTATCTCAAACTGGGCATACTCAACCGTATCCATAAAGACCTGGAGGTTACCGTCAGGGTACAGATACTGTATTGGCTTTTTTTCAAGGGTAACATCATTCAGCATATCAGTACCCTTGTAGCTCTCTTCATATTTCTGCTTGGTCTTTACGTTTGCAAACCTCGCCTTGTAGAGTGTCACTGCCCCTCTTGCTGATGGAGTTTTCACATCAATATTTTTAACCATATAGATCTCATTATTGATCTCAACCACATTTCCTTTTTTTAGATCACATGCCCTTGGCATCATTATTCTCCTCTGAATATTTTATTAATGGTACTCATATCACCGGGGAACAAAATATTAAAGATCAATTATTTTAACAGGTATGAAAACAGGAAATTATTCATGGCACTAAAATAAAAAAGCAGAGCGGGAGGGGATTTTGCTCTGCATTTTTTATTATTTCCCTTGATACCGTTATATCCAACTGAGTTGCTCTTAAATAATTTTTATTTGACCGAGAACCAGCAGAATAGATGCACGTATATCTGAGAAAAATCTATTTCATGTAATTTATATGATTCTATTATAGCAATATTGATGCCATTCAGTTGTTTCAGACTAATAATTATTGTTTATCATCGATAATGGCTGTGGATTATAGAAATTTCATCTGATAAATCCTATAAACCTGACATCTGAATAAATTTTGATGCACGCCATGCAGGAGTTCCCATACTGATTGCGTCAAAATTGTATCATTTTTCAGTCAATCTATGACAAAAAACTGAACCTCATGTATTAACGGCACAGACGAAATTGGATATCCCTGTTGACAAGATTAAATTCTACTGTATAATTCATTGAATAATTATTCAGTCAATTAATCGTGAGGTGACATTGCCCAGGAACAAAGAACAGAACGAGTTTATGAGGTCGCAGCGCACAGAGCAGATACTTGCCGCCTCTTTAAGGCTTTTTGCAAGACGGGGGCTCAGCGCAACAAAGATATCGGATATTGCATCAGAGACAGGCATGTCCCAGGGGCTTATTTACCATTATTACCGCTCCAAGGAGGAGATATATACGGAGATAATAAAGGATGCATTCAGGCGCCTGAATGAGGCGGTTACAATCCTAAAAAATATGTCCATGAGCCCTGAAGAAAAGATCAAAAAGGCATTTGAGGGTTTGCTTACCAATCTGGAAAAAAACGAGGACTCGGCCCGGTATCATTATCTTGTTGCACAGGCATCTATTTCTGATGCCATACCTGAAGAGGCAAAAGATATATTAATGAAAAACAGGGATTTCCCATATCAGGTTATGGAAGAAATCATCATGGAAGGCCAGAAACAGGGCACAATAAAAAAATATGACCCGAAGGAGATGTCGGTCATATTCTGGACAACTATCAAGGGCCTAGCCTTTCACAGGGCAGTGCTCGGAAACAGGTTTAAGGCCCCTTCCGCTGATATACTGATGCAAATGTTTATATGAAGAGTAGATTAAGATGCAGAGCCTGAGATCAAAAATATTACTTTCACTGGTGCATAACAGGCACCTGTTCAGTCTTAAATTAATTAAACCACCCTTTGACCCGTCACCGGAGGGGATAGAAAAACTCAGGAGGCAGGCAAACAGGGGAAGCGCCATGTTTGGCAAACCACCAAAGGGAGTTGAGATTGTGCCCTCCCCTGTTAATGATATGTATGCAGAGTATCTTCTTCCAGAGAACAGGATAGATGAAAGGATGATATTATATTTTCACGGCGGTATGTACATATGCGGGTCACCCCAGGGGCACAGGATACATGTAGCAAAGTTTGCTACTGGAAGCGGTGTTGCGGCATTTGTCTTTGATTATCGGCTTGCGCCAGAGCATCCATTTCCGGCAGCGGTTGATGATTCCATTAACGCCTACAGCGAATTACTTAATAAGGGATACAGGCCGGAAAATATCCGCTTTGCAGGGGATTCTGCAGGAGGAGGGTTATGCCTTGCAACACTTCTTGCGATAAAGGAAAAAGGGCTGCGGCTCCCATCAGGGGCAGCAGTGCTTTCGCCCTGGACAGACCTTGCACTCACAGGAAGTTCCTATATTACAAATGTAAAAACCTGTCTTTCACCACATGGCAGCGCCCAGAACTGCAGCAGGTTTTATGCTGGGGATAACGACCCGAAGAACCCCCTTATCTCTCCGCTTTATGGAGATTTAAGTGGCCTTCCGCCCATAAGCATATATGCAGGTGAAAAAGAGATACTGAGGGATGACTCAATAGCATTTGCAGAGAGGGCAATAGAGGCAGGTGTCAAGGTATCTCTTACGGTTGAAAAGGGGATGTGTCACTGTTATCCGGCATTTTCACCCCTGTTCCCGGAGGCAAAAAAGGCCATGCATGAAATATGTGAATTTTTAAAACAGCCCTGAAGGAATGGCGTTGAATACCATGATGCAGCACCTATTCCTCTGGAAAATCCCAGTTAATAAAACGCCAGTAGGGGGCGTTGACCCGCCTATGGTACGCGTCCATGTCCACATCGTTCCAGTCGTAAAAGCCTTTTTGGGAATCTGCTCTGGCCCCTGTATCGCCGCGGGCGATCCTCTCTGTGATTGCCGGGGGCGCCTTATCGATATTCGAGAGGGTTGGAAACACCGTGTCACAGGTGACTCTATTTAATTTCAGGCCGCCATTATCAAAGTGCTCATACATGCCAATGGAGGTGTAACGGGGGCAGAAGCTGTAGTTGAGGCAGGTGTCCACATCCCCTGGATCACAGATGCCGCTCTCCACAAGATTAAGGGCCTCGCGCCAGAGTGCGAACTGTAGCCGGTTCCCGATAAAGCCGGGAGCCGGTTTTTTAAGGATAACAGGCTTGCGGTCCAAGGATTCAAGCACCTCTTTTGCAAACAGGAGCACACCCTCACCGGTGGCATTACCGCCGCAGAGTTCAAAGAAGGGCACCATATGGGCCGGGTTAAACGGATGGGCAACAATGATGCGCTCCTTTAAAACCGTGGCCTTATCTGTCAGGAGGTCGGGTACGAATGAAGAACTGGCCGAGCAGATGACCCTGACACCGGGGCAGATTTTTTCCAGACGGCTGTAGATATCCTGCTTGAGCTCAAGATTTTCATTGACGCACTCGAAAATGACATCACAGTCATGGAGCTCGTTGTATTCAAGGGTGTACTTAAGGTACTTTTCACAGATCTCCCGCTGGCCCGGCTTGATCATGCCACTATCGACCATCTGCTGAAAGTACATGTCGTATGTCTTCTTATATTCCGGAATCATCTCAGCCCGGCGGGCGACGCAGGTAGTGCGGTAACCGTGGCCTGTTGTCAGAACAGCCATGCTGTCGCCGATCATGCCGAGACCGATGATACCGATATGCCTTACACTTTCAAGTTTCATTATCAGCCCTCCGATTACAGATAACTCCTTGCCCCCACGAACCGCTTTTTGAAATAGCTGTCTGACAGGGAATCTATCCTGATGTTCTTTCCGCTTTTGGGGGCATGGATAAATTTCCCCTCTCCAAGATATACACCCACATGTGAGACCTGCCCCTTTGAGGCGGTATCAAAAAACACCAGGTCAGCCTCTTCCATGTCACGGCTATCAACAGCCCTTCCGGCCTTATACTGCTCTTTGCTTGTGCGGGGGAGATTAATACCATTAAGCCTGTACGTAGCCATTGCAAGCCCGCTGCAGTCAAAACCCTGTTCTGCGGATGTACCCCCAAACCGGTAGGGGATATCTATATAGCTTTTTGCAGCCTTAATAATACCGCGTCTTGTGGAGCCAGGATCAGGCCTTTCACCAGCCTTGCCCCACGGGTAATCCTCGGGCGTAACAATATAAAACTCCGGGATTACACCCTTTGTCTTCAGCTCATTTGCCTTTATCAGTGCAAGCTCCCTAGAGGTGTAATTCCCGAACCTTACCTTGTACAGGCCTGATTCGTGTAAAAAATAATAGGCATCAAGCCCCAGCCCCTTAAGAGAATCTGTAAACCGTACGGCATTATCAAGCCTTGAAAAGGCCCCTGCCTGAATGGCATACCCCATACGGGGCACAGAAGAGGGCTCACGGACAGGCACTGTAATATCCGGGACACTCTTTACACCACCACCGCATCCGGCAAAAAAAACAGCTATCAGACATGTAATAATGATTTTGAAGGACCGCCGGTTTTGTATCATCGTTTTACCTCCCCTTTACAGCCCCGGTGGCCTTATCTCTTTTTCGCTGGATCAGCCAGCAGTTATGTATCTTCGGGTTTCTCTCAAAATCAGGTGGAATGGTTGAGGCGGTAATATCCTCTATTGAGAGATCACTGAGACCGGTATAATCCATCTTAAACTTTCGAAAATTGTTTGAAAATATTATGGTACCACCATCAGCAAGAAGGTTTACTGCGGTCTTGATCATCTCCACATGATCCTTCTGTATATCAAGGTTTAAATCGGCCTTTTTTGTGTTTGAAAAGGTGGGGGGATCAAGAAATATGAGGTCATATCTTGCTTTTTCATCTTGCATCCATGAAAGGCAGTCTTTACTGTAAAAAGAGTGGTTCTTCTTATCAAACCCGTTAAGGGCCATGTTCTTCTTTGCCCACCTTGTGTATGTATTTGATTTATCCACAGAGGTTGTTGTAACAGCGCCACCCCTTGCCGCATACACAGTTGCTGTGCCGGTGTAGGAGAAGAGGTTTAAAAAGCGCTTTCCCCCTGACATACGCCCTATCATCGCACGGGTCATCCGGTGATCAAGGAACAGGCCGGTATCTATGTAGCTCTTAAGATCGATCTCAAACTTGAGACCTGCCTCATTAATAATGACTTTTTTCCCCTCTTCCGCATGTTTCTCATACTGGTTAAGCTGTTTCTGAATCTTTCGCTGTTTAAGAAAGACATTCTCATGAGGCACATCAAATATCGATGGTATCACAGATAAAATATCATTCAGCCGTTTCTGAGCAACCTCATAAGGGATAGTCTCAGGCGACCTGTATTCCTGCACATGTATGTAATTTTCATATACATCTATTGCCACCGCATACTCAGGTATATCCTTGTCATATGCCCTGAAACAGCTTACATTATTTGTCTTGCGCCACGAGGCAAGCCTCTTCAGATTCTTTTTGACACGGTTAACAAACATCCCTATCTCATCAGACGGGGTATGCACTGAACCGGGTTCATTAATAGCTTCAGGTGTTTCATCTGTCTCGACCGCTTTTGTATCAGTAATATCATACTGTATCAGTTCGCAGGGGATACTGCCGTTATAAAGATGATCTGTGCGTTCAGGGCTGATCTTTATTAATTCTGCAACCTTCGGGTTACCTGTAAACAGGGCCGCATGCCAGCCCTGAAAATGTCCCCTGAGCCTTGCACCTAAAAGGCCATACAGGTCCTTTAACCTGTATGAATCCCCTCCCATCCTCTCCCCATAGGGCGGGTTCACTACAACCAGGCCGGGTTTATCAATGGTCTTTTTATGTGGGGTAAGGTCAGAGAGCTCCCGTTTTTCAAAATGTATCAGGCCATGCAGCCCTGCCCTCTCCAGGTTTGAGATTGCTGATTTAATTGCAGCAGGATCCCTGTCATAACCGATGATAGGGCCTATATCCTGCCTGTGTTTTATCTCTATCTCCTCTGCCTCTTCAACAAGCCTCTCCCATACTTCTGGCTGGTGCTGACGCCAACGCATAAACCCGAACTGCTCTCTTAAGAGCCCCGGTGCCATATGGCCTGCGATCATGGCCGCTTCAATAGGGAGTGTACCTGACCCGCACATGGGGTCTATTAATCCGCCACCTTTTTCTGCTATCTCAGGCCAGCCTGACCTTATAAGGATAGCTGCTGCAAGGTTTTCCTTCATGGGCGCAAGCCCCTTTTCATCACGGTATCCGCGCTTGTGCAGGCTTGCACCGGATAGATCAAGGCTCACTGTTACGGATTTATAATTCATGTAGACGTTTATCCTGATATCCGGTGTAATTGTGTCAATGGACGGACGTATGGAATATCTTTCACGGAACTGATCAACAATGGCATCCTTTACCTTTAAGGCACCGAAATGTGTGTGCTTGATAATGGACTGATCAGCATGGAAATCTATAGCAAGGGTATTCTCCGGCGTCATGTGATTTGCCCAGTCGATATTCCTTATGCCATCATACAGGCTGGAAGCAGAGTCAGCCTCAAAGGTGTCAATTGTAAGGAATACCCTGTTTGCAGTCCTGAGCCACAGACAGGCCCTGTACCCTGATTCAAGGGCACCCGAAAATGACACCCCTGCCCAGGTCTTCTTTACCCGGTCAAACCCAAGCCCTTTAAGCTCATTGGCAAGCACCGGGATTATACCTTTAGGCGCAGAGGCAAAATATTGATAAGTTGAGGCCACTATTCGCTGATCTCTATCTTTTCCAGATACCTGCTTATTGCACCGTCATATCTATGCGTAAGATTAAAGACCTTTTTCGCAAGATAGAACCTTGTCTTTAAACTGGTGCAACCGTTGTTTTCCTTCATCTCATTTAACACCAGATCATAATCAGCAGGGTCAATGATCACTGTCACATCATTAAAATTTTTTGCTGAAGACCTCAGCATTGCGGGTCCGCCTATATCTATATTCTCTATAGCGTCCTCTAAAGTAACACCCTCTTTCGCAACGGTCTTTTCAAACTGATAGAGGTTAACGATAATAAGGTCAATATTTGAGATGCCGTGCGCCTTCATCATCTTCACATGCTCCGGGTTGCTTCTCACACCTAAAAGGCCGCCGTGCACCTTAGGGTGGAGGGTCTTTACCCTGCCGTCAAGCATCTCGGGGAATCCTGTATACTCTGAGATATCTTTTACCTTTACCCCGCCCTCTCTTATCGCCTTTGCTGTACCGCCTGTTGAGATGATCTCAACACCCATCCCTTCAAGCTTTCGCGAAAACTCCACAATGCCTGCCTTGTCAGTAACACTGATGATTGCCCTTTCTATTTTTTTCATATCTTCTCCCTCGTCTTATAAATGCTGTTTTTATAACCGGAGAAGCTGCGTTTATCAATGAAATTATAACATTCCCATTGCACTTAAAATAAGGATTAGAGGAGGTTGTTATCCCTACAACAATACGTCTGTTATAAAACTATTTTGATTGTCTCATGGCAAGAACTGCCTGGTTACACAGTGTCTTCATGTAATTTACCTGGTTACCGTAGAGCACTTCTCCGCTTTCTTCACGGTCTGCATAAAAGAGACCCACAACCTTTTTATTGACCGCTACCGGATACAGGACAAATGCAGGGGCAGAGATTTTTTTTGAATACCATTCGGGTATCCTCTTTTGAAAGCGTATATCCTTTGTATCAGAGATACCGATATCCTTTGCCTGCATGACAGCAAAGTTAAAAAAATCCGGGTATCTTGTTATCCTGAACCTGAAATCCGGGAGGATATTTGCTATATCCCTGCCCAGTCCAAGCATGGCCCTTATTTCCATATCCTTTGGGTTGTATAAACTAAAGAGCACCCTGTTGAATGAAAAACCCCTGTACATGGTTTCAAGGATCATAGTCAGCACATCATCAAGCTTGAAATCCTCCAGAAGGGTATTTGTTATATCCTGTATGCCGTTTATCAGTATGCTCTGGGGGTCCCGTATTTCTCCTGTATCATTTAATGTACATGGTATGGAGACATCATCAAAAGAATACTGGGAGAGGTCTTCAGACTCATGTTTTTCTGCCCTGTTATCCTTTGGTTTATCCTCATCCAGATGCCCTCTCTTTGAAAATGTATCGACCTGCCTGATAAAGCTGCTTTTCTTCAGATTGATATTATAGATAGTTGAAAATTCATTAATGGTTTCCCTTGCAGATTCCAGAATGGTGCAAAGCTGTTTTTTGGTTAAAGGGATTATCTTATCAAACCTCTTAAGGAGACCTGCGATGTCATTTCCGACCTGATCCTCATGGGGACTGCTTATAATGGCACATAGTTCATTTGAAAAACATGATAACGCTTTAAGCCTCTCCTCTTCTGTTTTAGTCGGCTCCAGCCTGCCTTTGGGGAGATTCCTCATTGAGTTTACTATCTTATCAGGGAACTTCCAGATAGCGGCTATCCCTGTCCCGATATCCTCATATGTCATGCCGAGCACAGTCCTGGCAGCAATATCTTCACTCAATCCCTTATTTTCCATGAGGCTTACTATCTGGGCATACTCCTCTTCAAAATAGAAAAGGACAAGGTGCTTTCCAAGGTTATGGAACATTGAACATATAAAGACCTCTTCGGTATCTATAACCCGATTGTCTTTGGCGAGTTCCCTTGCAATCATGCCGCTCATAAAGGAGGCCACAGCCGATTCCCTTAATGCCTCCTTCTGGTTCTTGTTTTTAAGCTGATCAAAAAGCAATAGGCTTGAAGCAACCATACTTACCTGCTCAAAACCTAAAACAACAACAGCCCTTGATATGGTGGTTATTTTGCCGGCAAACTGGCCGTAAAAGGAGGAGTTAACGAGCTTCAGGAGCTTGTTTGTCAGGGAATAGTCTTTAAGAACAGTATTGGCAAGCTCAGATGCTGATGATTTATTTACCTGCGAAACAGATGCCTTTCGGTTTATCTCAATGATATTATTGGAAAATGTTGGAAAATCGTTCTTGTACCGCATCTTGCGCAAAAGAAAATCAAGGGTACTGTGGTCTGTCCTGTTTGCGGCCCTGTCATCTTCATCACCCTTCTTTTCAAGATAATCTGTGAGTTCTTTTTTCATCTCCGAGGCGCTTGAATACCGTTCAATCAGACCCCGTTCAAGTGCCTTCATCACAATGCTGTCAAGCTCTTTGTCAATAGCGCTGCTTATTCTGGAGGGAGGCGTTATCTTTTCATTGGCGATCTTATACATGATCGTAAAGTCATTATCCGCCTCAATGGCAGGCCTTGCAGTGAGCATCTCATAAAAAATAAGGCCTAATGAAAAGATATCTGACTGGGCGCAAACCCCCTCCTTTGAAAAGTGTTCAGGAGACATATAGGAGGGTGTGCCTGCGATTTCCTTCTCTTTTGCAGCCCCTTTTCCAATAGCCACGGATATACCGAAATCCATTATCCTTGGGAGACCGTTTTTATCTATCATGATATTTGAGGGGCTAAGGTCCCTGTGGACTACGCCATTACCGTGGGCGCATGATATGCCATCCAGTATCTGTATTATTAATCTTATGGCCCTGTGCACAACATACGGGCCAATTGACCTCATCTGATTCTTGAGAGAGATACCATCAACATATTCGAAAACCAGGTATAAAAGCCCGTGATCCTGACCTGCCTCATACAGCGGTACTATGTTCGGGTGCTGTAGTTTGCTGACCATCTTTGCCTCGGAGAGCAACCGCTCCTGCCTGTCCTGATTCAAGAGAGAACTCCTGTGGAGGGTCTTAATCGCCACATTTCGCTCAAGGCGGGGGTCTGATGCAAGATAGACAACCCCCTGTGAACCTTTTCCAAGTTCACGCAGCACCTTGAACCTGTCTATATATTCGGGCATGATCATTATCTGTAAAATGATGAAAAATTGACTTATCTATAATATTAACCGGTTATTCGCATCGTCTTTATTTAATCGTCAAATCCGGGTAAATACTTGATTCATTTATTGCCATGATTTTCAGGAATTAACCCTGACAGAAGGGGAACTGTCAGGTATATTCACTTGACAGCCCTGTCCTGATTTACATATAATTCCCCCAAGTTTACACCTGAATTGTTCAAAGTAATCTAACCGATTTTTAGGAGGACAAAAATGAGAAAGGGTTTGATTTTGGTGATAATGATTACCTGCGCCGGGCTTTTATTTGCTACAGGTATATTGACTGCCCAGGATTTTCCAGCGGATATTGTGATTGACGGGAAAACCTACAAGAAGGATATAAAGGGGCCTGTTAACTTTGCCCACGCCAAACATTCCGGTGATTATGGGGCACAGTGTGAAGACTGCCATCATAATTACGTAGATGGCAAGAACACCTGGCAGAGCGGTGATGAGGTGAAAAAGTGCTCAACATGTCATGATGTTGAAAAATCAGAGGGCAATACGAAAAAGCTGATGATGGCATTCCACGATAACTGTAAGGGATGCCATACGGAAAAGGTGAAGGAAGGGAAGGCTGCACCGGATAAAAAATGCGAAGGCTGCCATAAGTAACAGCGTTTAAAATAAAAAAAGCCGCTAGAAATAGCGGCTTTTTTTATTACAGATATAGTCTAATTAATTTTCATTAATGGTGATTGCTTCCTGATC
>CAZCMD010000036.1:0-8796 GCA_964499695.1 uncultured Desulfatiglans sp. | reverse complement strand
ATCACATACTTCAACACAGCTCTCACAACCCAGGCACTCTTCGGCGTTTACAGGCACAGACTTGCCGTCCTGCATCTCATAAACGTCAACAGGGCATACCTCAACACACTCTTCACACCCTTCGCATTTATCGTGATCTACAATTACATCGTATCCCATATTAATACCTCCTATATGAATTATTTAAACTAACAATATCCTGCTGTTAATATTATTTATCAGCCATTTACACAGTTTGGAACTCATTAACAGAGACAAAATAGCGTGTCAAGTCTTTTATCTTGTCCAAAAAGGTGATTACAAGAAAAATCCGTTTATGAGGCCTCCTCCTTCACGGATACGGTAACCTTATATAAAACAGTAACAACGATTGCCCCTGCTGCCAGGATACCGGCAGATATCCCAATTTCCATCGCAGTAGGGGCGTATTCCACTATCCTGTCAAACGGGTTTGGAATAAGCCCTCCGATTACAAGGCCCAGACCTTTATCGATCCAGGTGGAGATGATAACCGAAATACAGGCGAAAATAAGCAGGTTTTCCTTTCTTCTCGCTGAAGGAATGATCAGAAGAATAAGGGAAATAAAGGTAAAAAACATTGCTGTCCACATAAAAGGTACAAAATTGCCATGCCCCTCATATCCCCTGAACAGGTATATGAACGGATGCATCAGGGCCGGGATCTGGCTGTAAAAGGAGGTAAAAACCTCAAGGAGCATAAAAAAAACATTTAGAATCATGGCATAGGCGATAATCCCTGAAAGGGTCCTTATCTGCTCTTTTCCGGGGTCAAACTTAGTGAACCTTCTTATTATAAAGCAGAGCAGGATCAGGATCGCAGGACCTGCTGCAAAGGCTGATGCCATAAGCCTCGGGGCCATTAAAGCCGTGAGCCAGTAATGCCTGCCAGGGATGCCTGAATAGAGAAAGGCGGTTATGGTACGGATGCTGAATGCCAGAGGGATGGATATATAGCCCAGTATCCTGACCCATTTCCGATACTCCACACCCTTTTCTTCTGCGCTGAGCACATTCCACCCTACAATCAGGTTAATTAACAAAAATAAATTTAATACGATCATGTCATAGAAAAGGATCGATTTTGGGTTGAGGTATAAAAGCACATTGGCCATCCTGGGGAGGTTCCCAAGATCAACCATGACAAAAAGCCCGCATGTTATTATTGCCCCAACAGCCAGAAATTCACTTAAAACCGTTATTCTCCCGAATGCCCTGTAATCATGCAGATAATAGGGCAGGATAACCATAACACTGCCTGCTGCAACCCCGGCAAAATATGTAAGCTGGCCGACATACAGCCCCCATGAGACATCCCTCCCTAATCCGGTGACAATAAGCCCTTCTTTCCACTGAGCCATATAGCACCAGAACCCGATCCCGGTGACGACTAGTAAAAACAATATCCAGCCCCAATATCGATAGCTTCCTCTGATTGCCCTGTCAAGCATAGTTACCTCATCATACTATATAGAATATATTGGGCCCTGTCCCCAGTTCGGGTTTTCGCCTTATTGTGTAATTGCTCCTGAGTGCCATGCGCACATCTGATTTATGGTCTGAAAGATCTCCGAATATCAGGGTGTTGCTGCTTTCTTCATTCGCGGCCTCAACACAAAGGGGTATTTCGCCTTTTACAAGTCTCTCAGTACAGAAATTGCACTTTTCTACTACGCCCTTTGTCCTTGCGGGGTAATCCGGATTGGATGGAAACTCAGGGTTATACGCAGCCGGGGCCTTCCTGGGGTCACCAAAATTAAAACTCCTTGCACCGTAAGGGCATGCCACCATACAGAATCTGCAGCCAATACAGCGATGGGGGTCCATTACCACTATGCCGTCATCACCCTTAAAGGTTGCCTTTGTGGGACAGACCCTGCAGCATGGCGGATTATCACAGTGGTTGCAGAGGACCGGATAGTTTTTCTGTAATATCCCTTCATCAAGGTATTCATGGCCCTGACCTGGAAAAGTATGGCTAAAGGTATCGCCCCATATCCACTTGGTTTCTATCCTGGTATCGCCCCATTCAGGGACATTGTGAAACCTGTGACAGGCCTCCATGCATTTTTTAAGTATGCCATCGGTCATTTTATGCATATCAACAACCATGCCCCATTTGGCTATCCCTGTTAGAGCTATATCTTTCATGGCCGCATCGGCATTATCTGGGGCAAGGATGGAAAACCCGGCCTTTCCGGCAAGACCGATCACTGATGTCAAACATGCAAGCCTTAAGAACCTGCGTCTACCCATGTCCTTCATATCTCCTCCTTGGGGGCCGCATGACATGCCCAGCAGGAGGGTGTCACCCCTGAATAATTGTGACACCGGTCACAGAATCCTGCCTTGTTTTCATGGCAGTCCATGCATGTTAACTGGAGGCTTTTATAAAACTTTTTGCCCTCGCTGTTTGTATAGTATCGCTTTTCTCCCCGGACCACCTCATTTCTCCACTGATCCAGCATCTTCATATGCCTGGTTTGCATTATCTCCTTTGGCTCAACGCAGCTTCCCGCCTCCTTTGCCCTGGCTGAAAGCTCCAACTCCGGTTCTACAACCGTGTTGCCTGTCTGATACCAGGCAGGAAAGAGAACAAGCGCAAGAAAGATAATCAACAAAATAAAGATTTTTCCTCTGTCAAACATCCCTGTACTCCTGCCGCCTATGTGAAATTGCCAAATCAGGCATCTTCATCTCCATGACCATCTTCTTCATTTGAAAGGGGTTCACCCCTCAGGTTGGTAGTCCTTTCGATTTCCCCGTCAAGGATAAGGGCATTACCAACCATTTCATGGATACCGGTAACACCAACATCAGGGACCCAGTAGTTCATGAGATCCGTAAATGCAGCCCTGTCAAGGGCGCATATTGTTGAAAGCATGTTCACACCGTATTTTTCATGCACATACTTTACAGCATTTGCCCGCGGGAGCCCTCCCCTCATTCTTAGCTCCATGTTTTCACTTGCATTAAGTCCTGAACCGCTTCCGCAGCAGAATGTCTGTTCCCTGATGGTATTAGCAGGCATCTCATGAAAATGGTTGCAGACATTCTGTATTATATACCTCGGCTCATCAAGCATGCCCATAGCCCTTGCCGGATTGCATGAGTCATGGAACGTGGTAATAATACTGTCATTTCTGCTTTTATCGAGCTTCAGTTTGTTATTTTTTATGAGGTCTGCTGTAAATTCACAAATATGCACCATCTTTGTGGATTTTGCATTTGTGAATCTCGTCCCGGTAACAGGAGAAACAGGCTCCTCAAGAAACCCGGCAGGTCCGTTCATAGTATCCATGTACTGGTTGATAACACGCCACATATGGCCGCATTCGCCGCCCAGTATCCATTTTACCTTGAGCCTCCTGGCCTCCGCATACATCTTGGCATTGAGTCTTTTGGTCATCTCATGGGAGGTAAACAAACCGAAATTACCACCTTCCGATGCATAGGTGCTCCAGGTTATATCAAGTCCCATATTCTGAAGATAATGGAAGAGTATGAGGTATCCCATACAGGTATAAGTGCCGGGATCAGCAAACACATCGCCTGATGGAGTGATAAAGAGTATCTCAGCCCCTTTTCTGTTAATGCTGGGATCAACCCTGACACCTGTTATCTCCTCTATGTCATCCACAAAAAACTCTATCATATCTTTAAAGGCCTGGGGTTGAATGCCCAGATGGTTTCCGGTCCTGTAACAGTTGGCAACAGGGGCGGAAATCCAGTTTGTATTAAGCCCGA
The DNA here is from genome assembly GCA_964499695.1 of uncultured Desulfatiglans sp. Taxonomy (GTDB): domain Bacteria; phylum Desulfobacterota; class DSM-4660; order Desulfatiglandales; family HGW-15; genus JAAZBV01. The sequence continues at coordinate 5,031 of CAZCMD010000036.1, read as the reverse complement.
TAAGGTTCAGGAGTTCACGGCCTATCATGGTTATCTCAGCGGTATCTATTCCATAGGGGCAATAGATTGAGCATCTTCGGCATTCAGTACACTGGAAAAAGTAATACCACCACTCCTTTAGCACATCAATTGTAAGCTCCCTTGCGCCTGCAAATTTACCCATGAGCTTTCCGGCAAGGGTGTATTCCCTGCGGTATACAGACCTTAAAAGTTCGGCCCTTAAGACCGGCATGTTTTTAGGGTCAGCCCCGCCGATAAAAAAATGGCACTTGTCAGCACATGCCCCGCATCTTACACAGATATCCATAAAGATTTTAAGTGAACGAAACCTGTCAAGACGTTCTTTTAAACCCTCAAGGATGATCTCCTGCCAGTTAGGGGGCAGTTTCCAGTCTTCCGCAAGGGGATTCCATTCCCTCGGGTTGGGGAAACCCACATATTCAAGATCCTTCGGCTTTCCGGCGTAACAGGCTATACCAGGGCGTATATTCACAGGGGTATCCATCCAGCCTTCAGACATGGAAGGATTATGATCTATCTGTACAAGCCTGTCAGGCTTAAGTAGTTCAGACATAATTACTCCTTTTCAGCCTCATCTTCCTGCATTCTGTCAACAGGCAGACCAGCATCGATCATCTTCTGCCTGAACTCATCTTCATACTCCTCATATGTATGAGTCTTCACATCATACTCCCACGGGTTTACATGCCTCTCTGCCCTGTTGTTGTTGGCAAGCGCCCTGGTAGGGCTTAAGAAAACGCCTCCCATGTGCATTAGTTTACTCATTGGAAAATAGACAAGAAGCACACAGATAAGAAAAAGATGAATAAAGAAAATGGTGCCAATCTCATCCGGCACAACCGGTCTGCCGGTAACAAGGCCAAGTCCCAATGCCTTTACCTTTACCAAGGGCACTGAAAGCGAGTCCGCATTGAAGAGATGAAGCATAAAGGCACCCATGTATCTCATCATGATGCCGGTACATGCTATGCTGAGCAGCAGAAACAGGGGGAAATAATCGGCAGGTAATGATATATACCTTGCCTGGGGCATGCATATGCGCCGTAGAAGAAGGTATATGACAGCAGCAGGCAATACAAACCCGCTTATAAATATGCCCGGTGTCATATACCCTGAAATGGGGGCAATGCCCATTTCAAGAAAGCCGTCAATGCCTTGAATAACATGCACAAACCATGGAATGGGCTCAGTAAAAAATCTGAGATGCCTAAGGATAACAGCAAGCAGGGAATAATGAAATAGAAGGGCTGCTATCCAGAGCCATTTCTCCCATTCATATGTAACCCTTTCCCCATTTCTAAATTCAAGGCGTGTATTCCTGAAAAGTGACCTGAAGAGAAATACCTCGAAAAACATGCGGCCCAGCACACCTGATGCTGAAGAGGGGTTATCCAGTTTATTCTGTTTTATCCACGTCAGGGATTGCTGCTGACCTGCGGTCGTGGGTATTCTGTAGGGGTTTGGTGAAAATGACCATTTCAGGACCTTATAGATAAACCCGAAGATGAAAAGCGCAACCGAGGCATATGGGATCACCACACCAAAAAGATAGCGCTGGTTCAGCACCCCCACACCGATGAAGGGGATCAGGGCAAGAATAAAAACCGTGGTGAGGGAAAACAGGATACCTGCAAAAAAATTCATTTAACACCACCTCTTTTACTTTTACAAAATCAAGATAGTACTATTTTTATATTCAGCTGCTGCAGTCGGGCCCATGCCATTCAGGGCATTCACAGACCAGGTCATAACGCCTAAGGAGGCCCGATACCTGATTTTTTATTGTCTCAGCCTTTAATTCAAATATCTTCTCTCTGCATCCTGTGTATACATCAAAAGCAATCAGTGTGTAACGATCAATCCTGTCAAAAAGCCCTGCAAGTTCATAAGGTAGAGTCATCTCCGTGTTATCTGTATGAAGGACATCAACGATTACCCTCTTCAGTTTATACAGATACCCGAGCGCATCGGAAGGGGTAAGGGATTGAACAGCCCATACCTTTAATATCTCATTAAACATTGGGATCAATTCTTCAGGCCTTTGCTCATCTCCTGATACGAGCATGCAAAACAGACTCTCTGTATGTTCTCTTATGCAGTGACCTACCGGGTTTGCAAATCGATCAACCCCGGACGAAATAAACCTTACTGCATCCTCAGGATAAAGTCTGAAGATCTCCTGTTGCCAGTTTTCAAGTATCTCACTTTTTCTGTCGGAAAGGATCGTCAGGAGACCCATACCTTTATCAACTCCTTTTTTACGGTGTATAGAGCATTACCAGGCATCTGGTGGTTTCATTACCTATGTTTTTAAGTTTATGGGGTATCTCTGAATTATAGTGCATGCTCTCCCCTGCCTTGAGATGAGTCGCCTTGCTGTCAAGTGTAAGCTCAAGGCTCCCCTCCATGACATAAATAAACTCTTCCCCTTCATGCTTGTAGGCAACGGGCTTATGATCCTGCTTGGCCTCTATTGTAATCATAAACCCCCTCAGGTGCTGGTTTTCCGCACCGGGGGTTAAGGTCTGATATGCATAGTTCTTTGTCCTTGTAATAAATGCTTGTGCACGTTTATCTTCTATCTGGGCCTTTTCCTCATCGCTTAAGAAGGTACCCGGATCAACGCCCAAGGTGCGGGAAAGTTTAAGCAGAAAACTAACAGAGGGGACCATCTCACCGTTTTCCACCTTCTCAATAAACTCCGGTGTCTGGTCTGTCTTCTCTGCGAGGTATTCTATTGTCCAGTTATTAGACCTCCTGATCTTTTCTATCTTTGCTCCAAGAGCGGTTCCTGCTTTGCCTGCCTCATCGACACTTATCGAATCTGCCAGATCTCGCATGGTAAGCTGTTTAAGCCGGTTTGTTATAAGAGGCATTATTGTGCGGGCATCTGCCACAATACCGGCATCAGCCACACTGAATACAGGAGATGATGGGTCACGGTTAATGGCAACTATAAATTCGGAATTTGTTATGCCTGCCGTATACTGTACAGCACCGGATGTGCCTATGGTAAACAAAAGCCTGGGGTGAACGGTTTTACCGGTCTGGCCAATAAGCCGCTCCTCATCCACCCAGTGATTGATCACGGGGGGTCTGGTTGCCCCGATCTCCCCACCTATTGCTGCGGCAAGTCGCCTTACCATTGCAAACCCTTCGGATGTTCCCACACCTGCCCCGCCAACAACAACTATATCCGCATCCTCTAACTTCCTGTGACCTTCATGGGTATGCTCGTGAGATATTCGTTTCAGCCTGTCAGTTACTATTTCACCCTTTACCCGGATTCGTTTTACCTCTCCGGGATTACCTGACTTAATGCATGGTGCAAATGCATTTGCCGGAATGGTCGCAAAACCTGTTACATCCGGATTACCCCAGGTAAGCCTTGCCATTATTTCACCACCCCATGAGGGGCACCCTGCTATTATCCTGTTATCCTCCATGCTGAACTCAACACAATCGGCAATCAGCCCTGAATCACAATATGCAGCGCATGATGATGCTACCTCTCTACCCATGTCAGAGAGTGGAAAGAGCGCCATTCTGGGGGCCATCTCTTTTATCAGTATGGTTAGAGCCCTTGCATGAACATCCGGCCTGCAAAGGGAAAGGTCATTATGTTCCAGTATAAAAACAGAATCAGCGCCGTTTCTGACACAGACAGCGGAGGCTTCTTCAGGAGAAATACACTTTACATGACTTGAAGAATCAGCATTCTCCCCTGCATCCATAAACAGGGCAACGGTTTTTCCGCCTGTCAGGCCTGCAAGTTCTTTTGCAGCCCCGAGCAGATTCATGCCCTCTTCAAAATGCTTCTTATTCCTGAGATCTATATAAACCCAGATATCACCCGTTACTTTTTTCAACTTATATACCCTCCGGCTTTGATTCTCTTTACAAGTTCATCGGCCTGTTCTTCCGGAGAGCCGTTAATAAACTCGCATTTCTTTTTTCTTTTTATCTTGCTCATGGATACAAGCTTTGTCGGTGAGCCTGATTCCCCCAACCCCTGGCTGGATATTCTGAGATCAGTAAGGCTTAATTTTTCAATCGGATCTTTTTTAAATGCCTTTTCCACCATAGAAAGTGCGGCATCCCTCGGCTGAATGGCCCTCGGATGCACTGCTACAGCGCCGGGGAGTTTCATCAGATATTTTTCAGTATACTCATCAATGTGCCTTTCTACTAAAAGGTCATTCCCCTCTCGCATGAACTCTTTAACACCGGTGATGACCGGCAGATCAAGAAGCACGGCAGTCTGGGGGCCGACCTGGCCTGTATCGCTGTCAGAAGACCTTGCACCGAAAATAACAAGATCAAATGGTTTCAGCCTGTTTATTGCAGCAGAAAGGGTCTTTGATGTTGCTAAAGTGTCAGACCCGGCAAAGGAGCGATCAGTAACAAGAACCGCCCTGTCAACACCCATTGAAAGGGCCTCATAAAGGGCGATTGTGCCTGTTTCAGGTCCCATTGTAACGGCTGTTACAGTGCCGCCTTCAGACTCTTTAAGCTTAAGGGCCATCTCTATGGCTGGCCTGTCAAATGGGTTTAATATGCAGTTTTCCATTGTCCGCACCACCCGACCTTCAGGGGCAGTTGTCACAACGGATTTAATACAGATGATAATGTTTAAGGACATGATATAAACTCAATAAAAAATATTTTTAGCTTACCAGAAGCTTATTAAAATAAACCAACAGGTCTACGGTCTGAGGTCCTCGGTATACGGAAACCGTAAACCTAAAACCGTGCTTTTATTTGTATTCATCTAATACACTCCTCGCTATAACGACCCTGTGTATCTCGCTTGTGCCTTCATATATGCGGGTTACCCTTGCGTCCCTGTAATAACGCTCCACAGGGTAGGTCTTAACATACCCGTACCCGCCATGTATCTGAAGGGCCATATCAGTAACTTTGCCTGCCACCTCGGATGCATACAGCTTTGCCATGGCGGATTCCTTGGAAAAGGGCATGCCACTGTCCTTTTTTGCTGCGGCCCTGTAG
>CAZCMD010000035.1:28297-34314 GCA_964499695.1 uncultured Desulfatiglans sp. | reverse complement strand
GAAGGGCATCCTGACAAGGTTGCGGATCAGATATCGGATCATGTCCTGGACAAGATGCTTGAGCAGGATAAGTATTCAAGGGTAGCCTGTGAGACCCTGGTAACTACAGGTATGGCAATGATCGCAGGTGAGATAACCACAAATGCATATGTTGATCTGCCCGAGGTGGTAAGGGAGACCATAAAGAGCATAGGTTATACAGGCTCTGCAATGGGGTTTGACTGTGAGACCTGCGCTGTTTTGTCATCCATAGACAAGCAGAGCCCTGATATAGCACAGGGTGTTGATGGTACCGGGCTCTTCAAGGAACAGGGCGCTGGTGACCAGGGGCTTATGTTCGGTTTTGCATGCAAGGATACACCGGTACTCATGCCCATGCCCATTTATCTTGCCCATAACCTTGCCCTGAGGCTTACCCATGTACGTAAATCAGGGAAGCTTCCCTGGCTCAGGCCCGATGGAAAGACCCAGGTAACAGTGCAGTATATTGACGGCAAACCTGTGAGCGTTCATACAGTGGTTATTGCTGCACAGCATAACCCTGATGTGGATTATGACACCCTGAGGCAGGCCATAGTTGAAGAGGTTATTAAAAAGGTTATCCCCGCTGATATGTTTACAAAGGAGACCCAGTTTTTTATCAACACAACAGGCAGGTTTGTTGTTGGCGGCCCAATGGGTGACTGCGGGCTTACAGGCAGGAAGATAATAATGGATACATACGGCGGATTTGGATACCATGGCGGCGGGGCCTTTTCAGGCAAGGACCCATCCAAGGTCGATAGAAGCGCCTCCTATATGTGCCGCTATATTGCAAAGAATATAGTTGCAGCCGGGCTTGCTGAAAAATGCGAGATACAGATAGCCTATACTATTGGCAGGGCAGAACCTGTATCAGTGCTGGTAGGCGCTTACAGTACAGGTGTTTTACCAAGTGCGGAATTAACAAAGATTGTCCAGAAGGTGTTTGACCTGAGGCCTGCTGCTATTATTGAAAAGCTTGATCTCTTAAGGCCGATATATCGTAAGACAAGCAACTACGGCCACTTTGGAAGAGAGCTTCCTGAATTCAGCTGGGAAAAGACCGATATGGTTGAGACACTTAAAAAGGCGGTAAAATAATTTATTACAGGTGGAAGAAAAGCCATCTTTAAAAAAAGGATGGTTTTCTTCCACCCCTCCTAACCTAAGATCAATAGGTCATCTCGCTTTCAGGTGGTATTTAAACTTCATATCCTCCTGAAGTATGTGCAGCACAATTTTCACATAACCGGTCTATAATATCGTGGCCCATACAATGGGCTTCACGTTTCACTTATGATCCTATGAAAAAACAGCTTGTATTTTTTATAGGACTTCCATAAAATCTTACCAGTAAGATATTTGAAAAGGAGGCAAGGTATGCAGGATATTTCAACAACAAAAATGTCATCGAAGGGGCAAGTTGTAATCCCTGAAAATATAAGAAAACGGTTAAATTTAAGGTCTGGATCTAAGTTTATCGTTGTCGGTGAAAAGGATGTCATCATTCTTAAAAACATTGCCCCACCTTCTATTGATGAATTTAGCGAGCTTGTTGCTGAAGCGAGGGAAAAAGGGAAACAAGCAAGAATTAAAAAGACCGATATTAGTGATGCCATATTAAAGGTCAGGAGTTTAAAAAAATGAGGATAATCCTTGATACGAATGTATTCATATCAGGGATATTTTATTCAGGTCCGCCATCTCAAATTCTCAAGGCATGGGAAAATCGTAGTCTTCAAATTGTGCTGTCCAGATCTATTCTTTCTGAATACCAGCGTGTCTCAGAAATTCTTTCCTTGAAATTTCCTTTAATCGATATAAAACCAATTATTGAATTAATAACTATTCACTGCGAACTTATTGATACTCATGATACCATTGTTTCAGTATGTGAAGATCCAGATGACGATAAATTTTTCGAATGTGCTATAGCCGGTAAATGTAAGATTATTATAAGTGGAGATAAGCATTTGTTAAATATTTCAGGATATGATGGTATTAGAGTCCTAAAACCAAGAAATTTCGTTGATATATATTTATAAAACGAACATAGACTCGTAAAAAACAGTGAAGAAATAAGATTCAAAGAAAAAAATGTGAAAACCTCAGTAAGGGAACCTCTCTAACGCCTTGACCTTTACAAGCGAATCGATTACCTCAAAGAGGGGCAGGCCAACAACATTGCTGTAGGAGCCCTGAATGCCTGTTATCATAAATGCCCCGATCTCCTGGATCGCATATGCACCTGCCTTACCAAAGGGTTCACCTGTTTTTATGTATGCATCTATCTCTTCCGGTGTCATTTTTTTAAAAGAGACTGTTGTAGTAACATGGTTAGTTATGGCAATGCATCCATTCGGATCGATAATTGAATACCCGGTAATTACCTTATGGCTTGTATTGCTCAGAGCACTTAACATACCTGCTGCATCTTTATAATCCACAGGTTTACCCATGATGATATTATCCTTGACAACAATGGTATCTGCACCCAGTATCCAGTTTTTGTCCGACGCTTTATAAACGGAAAGGGCCTTTTTTTGAGCGAGCCTCATGCATATCTCATAAGGAGCGCCATCTTCACCATTTTCATCAATATCACCTTCGATCACCTTAAACGGTATCCTTACCTGTTCCAGGAGTTCCTTTCTACGGGGTGATGCCGATGCAAGGACAAGGGGATTTTTAATGGAAATAAATGGAAAGGTCATGGCTATCAGTCAATATTGTAAAGTGCTTTACTGTTATGTGTGGTGATTTCTGCAAGCTCTTCATAGGGTATGCCCCTTAATTCGGCAATCAATTTTGCCGTGTATGTAACAAACATGGGTTCATTGCGTTTACCCCTATTTGGGACAGGTGCAAGAAATGGGCAGTCTGTTTCAACAAGCATCCTTTCGAGGGGGATTCGTTTAGCCACGTCCTTTAATTTATCGGCTTTGGCGAATGTTACTACACCGGGTATGGAGATATAAAAACCCATATCAATAAATGTAATAGCCGTATCATAATCACTTGAGAAGCAGTGGATAACCCCTTTATGAATACCGTTTCCGTATGCCCTAATTATCTCTATAGTCTCTTTGTCTGCCTCTCGGTTATGGATGATTACAGGGAGGTCAAGTTCTTTGGCAATCTCAAGCTGTCTCTTGAATGCCTCGATCTGTTTTTCTCTTGGAGAGCGGTTTCTGAAAAAATCCAGCCCTATCTCTCCCCATGCAACAACCCTTTTATTTTTTGCCAGATTCTGTAATTCAATAAGAACCTCATCTGTAGCCCTCTCCGCATCATGCGGGTGAACACCTGCGGTCGCATATATAAAGCTGTAACGGCTCGCAATATCAATGGCCTTAATGGTGCTTTCAAGGTCAATACCGATGGTTATTATCCTTTCAACACCACCTTCAACTGCCCTTCCTATTACCGCTTCAAGGTCTTCATTAAATTCTTCCATGTCAAGATGGGCATGGCTGTCGACAAGCATTTTTATCTTTTTTCCTTTTTTATAGTAGTGTTGACTATTGATGGCAATGACCTGGTTTGATTATGGTTTACGGTCTACGGTATAAGGTCTTCGGTTTTTTACCATAAGCCGCAAACCTGAAACCGTAAACCGTTTTTTATTACGGAAATCTTCCCACCTTTAGAAGTCCAGTTGTCTCATCAAGCCCGAACATGATGTTCATGTTCTGGACAGCGCTTCCTGCCTGGCCTTTCATAAGGTTATCTATGTAGCTTACCACTATAAGTTTACCTGTCCTCTCATCCACATTTATTGAGAGGTTGCAGAAATTACTGCCCCTTACATCGGTGCTTGTTAAGGCTGTTTCAGGGCCAAAGATCCTTACAAATTTTGATCCCTTATAAAAACTTCTGTATGCATCAAGGATATAATTTATATCCATTGAGCCTGTCAGGTTGCCGTATATAGTAGAAAGTATACCCCTTGTAAGTGGCACCACATGGGGTGTAAAGGTTATCTTTATCTCTTTGCCTGCTATGAGCCCAAGCTCTCTTTCTATCTCAAACACATGCTGATGGCCTGATACCTTGTATGCATTCATTGCATCATACCGGGCAGGGTAGTGAAAGGTAGGCTTTGGGGTTTTACCAGCCCCTGAGACACCTGTCTTGGCATCGCAGATGATGGAGTTAAAATCTATAAGGGATGATTTTATTGCTGGCGCTAACCCAAGTATGCAGCTTACTGCAAAGCAACCGGGGTTACCCACTATACTTGCCTTTTTTATCTCGTCTCGGTGCAGCTCCGCAAGCCCGTACACGGTTTTTGAAAGGAGCTCAGGAGATGCATGATCCTGTGCCTTTCCTATCCTCTTGGCATAGTTTTTATAGGTATCAGGATTATCAAACCTGAAGTCGCCACTGTAGTCGATCACCTTGATCCCTTTATCCAGCCATTTTTTTGCGTTGTTCTGCCCGACACCATCCGGTGTTGAGTAGAATACAACATCAAAATCATCAGGGCAGTCTGGGTCAGTGGTATCATAAACCATAAGATCGCAGAATCCTTTAAGGTGAGGGTATATCTCACTCACGGGCTTGCCTGTTTCATGCTTTGCCATAAGCCCGCACAGCTCCACATTGGGGTGTTCAATCAGTATCTCTATTGCCCCGCATCCGCCGTAACCGCCAGCGCCGATTATTCCAACCTTTATTTTTTTCATATATGCTCCCAAAAAAGCTCAAAGCTCAAGGCTTAAAGTTTTTTCCCTGCGTCCTGCGCCTTGAGCCCTGCGCCTTCTATACATTAAACCTGTAATTAATTATATCCCCGTCCTCAACAACATATTCCTTGCCTTCAAGCCTTACCCTGCCGGCTGCCTTTGCATCCTTCACAGTGCCGTACTTTATGAGGTCATTATAGGCAAGCACCTCTGCCCTTATAAACCCCTTCTGGATGTCAGAGTGTATCTCACCAGCCGCCTCAAGGGCAATGGTATTTCTTTTTATAGTCCATGCCTTTACCTCATCCTCACCCGTTGTGAAAAATGAGATAAGGTTTAAGATACCATATGATTCCCTGATTACCCTGTCGAGTGCTGACTCTTTTATGGAGTATTCGGCCCTGAACATCTCTGCGTCCTCTTCGCTCATGGCTGCTATCTCCATCTCAAGCCTTCCCCTCATAGCCTGAATAGCAATGCCAGGATTTTTACCTGCCCATTCGGGAAGTGTCTCATTGTCATCATCATTATTGATAATTACAAGTTCAGGTTTTGCAGATAAAAAAGTAAACCCCTTTAAAAGGGGTGATGCTGCAATTTCAGGATTTGTCCTGAGTGGCATACCCTTTTCCAGTAGACCTTTACAGGTAAGTACCAGTCTGTGTTCCTCTTCATCGGGCTTTTTACCTCTCTTCAGGTCTGCATCTATCCTCTCAAGCCGTTTTTCCACAACAACAAGGTCATTGAGCACCATCTCCTCTTCAAGCTTTCTGTATTCATTTTCAGAATTTGGCTTGGCCCCTGTAAAATCAGGAAAATTTCGAACCACATGTATAAGTGCATCACATACCCTTGCCTGATTCAATATGGCGTTTTCAGACCCTGCACCAGTATCCGACGGTAGCAGGTATTCGACAGAGGCATAGGTAGTCTTTTTAGGTTTATACATGTTGCTTAAAAAATCTATCCTCTCATCCATAACCTTTACGGATGCTATCCTGTTATCCTTTTTTGTCCCTTTAGTATCACTATCACCCCTTGCACCGGTAAGCGCTGAAAATACAGTAGATTTTCCGGACTGGGGCGCCCCAATTATTCCAAGTTTCATATATTGATCCTTTTCAGATTTATTCAGAGGAAGAGGATATTCATTTTTCAGTTCAGAATCAACCCCATTCTGGATTAATGGTAAAAAAACTTGACAAAATATTTAAACTAAATAGATTAACTAAAAAGTTAAATAAATTTTTTACCACGGAGGACACGGAGAGCACGGAGTAAAAACCTTAAAGATAAAACCTTCGTGAT
>CAZCMD010000035.1:24821-28197 GCA_964499695.1 uncultured Desulfatiglans sp. | reverse complement strand
CACGGAGGACACGGAGAGCACGGAGTAAAAACCTTAAAGATAAAACCTTCGTGATTAGATAAAAGTATGTATGGCATTTATCACTGAATTTATAAAATACAGTGACAAGGAGATATTAACTGTATGGAATTAAAAGAAAAACGGGATGAATCGGTACGCAGGATTTTAGAGGCTGCAATGTCGGTCTTTGCCGAAGAGGGCTACTCTGGCGCCAGGGTTGATGAGATAGCGAGGAGGGCAGGGCTGAACAAGGCAATGATCTATTACCGGATAGGTGACAAGCTCGCCCTTTATACAGAGGTGGTCCATAATCTGTTCGGGGAGATAGGTTCGGCAATAAAGGGTAATATCCCTGATGATGCCAACCCTGAAGAAAAGCTAAAGATGTATATCAGGGGCCTTACCCGTACAATCGCAGAGCACCCATATCTCCCCGGTATCATGATGCGGGAGCTGGCATCAGGTGGAGGCAACATAAGCGAGCGTGTTGCGGAGGATTTTGCAGGGATACTTTCCATACCGGCCAATATCCTCTCTGAAGGTATCAGTAAAGGTGTATTCATAAATACAAACCCTGTAATACTTCACATGATGATCGTGGGCTTTATGATGTTTTTCAAAACAACGGAACCAGTAAGAAAAAGGTACTGTGCCATGTTTCCTGAACAGGTTAGGAGTCTAAATGAAAAATCCATTACAGATGCAATGAAGGAGATAGAAAGGCTTGTTCTCAGGTCAATAAAGGCATGAGATATTATAAAAACGGCTGGAGATAATGTGATGAAAATAAATAAAAAAAACCTGGTAAAAATTTTTGTTGCCCTGTTTCTGGTTGTAGGCATTTCAGTTTTTATCGGAAAGATCATAAATGGGGGTGATGACCTCCTGTTTTCAGGGACCATAGAAGCAAGGGATGCAGATATCTCATTCCAGGTAACAGGAAGGGTTTCTGATATTTATGTTGATGAAGGTGCCCGTGTGGAAAAGGGGCAAACTATAATGCGTCTTGAGCCATCGGAATTTGAGGCCAGAGTGGCGCAGGCAAAGGCCTCCCTTACCTCATCAGTACAGGAAATGGAGCAGCTTAAGGTCGAGCTTGAGGTAGCAAAGAGTGTTTTACCCTCTGATGTAAAAAGGGCTGAGGCTGGAGTTGATGCCCTTAAGGCAAACCTGAAAGAGCTTGAGACAGGATACAGACCACAGGATGTTGAAAAGGGGAGGCTCGGAATGCTCTCCGCTGAAATCGCAATGCAGATTGCCTTAAGGGATAAGGAGAGGGCAGATGCACTTTTCAAGGATAAGATCATCTCCGAAAAGGAACTGGATAATGCCACCCTTTTATATGACAGCAGATTAAGAGGCTATGAGCAGGCAAAGGAGAGTTATGCCCAGCTCATAGAGGGATATAGAAAAGAAAATATACAGGCGGCCCGTGCAAGGGTTAACGAGGGGGAGGCACAGCTCGGGCAGGCGAACAAGAACCTTGAAAAGATCAATGCAGTAATTAAACAGGTGGAATCAGCAGAGGCCAGGGTAAAGGCCAGTGAAGCTAACCTGAGACTCGCAGAAATCCAGCTTTCATATGCCACTCTCAAGGCACCATTCAGCGGGATTATTACAGGAAGGAATGTTGAACCGGGAGAGGTGGTTTCAGTCGGCAGGGAGGTCATATCAATGGCTGATCTATCCATGATTGACCTGAAGATATATGTTGATGAGGAATCTATAGGAAGGGTGAAGCACGGGCAGGATGTGGAGGTAAAGGTGGATACATTCCCTGACAAGACCTATAAAGGTAGGGTTGCATTTATTTCACCTGATGCAGAATTTACACCAAAGATAATACAGACCCATAAAGAGAGGGTAAAACTCGTTTATCTTGTTAAGGTGCGTATACCGAATCCTGAATCAGAACTTAAAACAGGGATGCCGGCAGATGCATGGATCCGGTAGAGGATGGATGCAATGTCATTTGTGTTAATTAAAGATGTAACAAAAAGGTTCGGGACAGTCACGGCAGTAGATAATATTTCGCTCACCATACAAAAAGGTGAGATATTCGGGCTTGTGGGGTCTGACGGGGCCGGCAAATCCACACTCTTACGAATGGCTGCAACAATGATCCCTCCTGATTCAGGGCACATATCCATAAAGGGTCTTGATGTTACAAACAACAGGATGGAGGTAAAGGGGATAATGGGGTATATGCCCCAGAAGTTCGGCCTTTACCAGGACCTTACCGTGAATGAAAATATCTCATTTTTCATGGATATATTCGGGGTCTTCGGTGATGAGAGAAAAAAGAGGCTTGAGCGATATCTCGGGTTTTCAAACCTGCTGCCTTTCCTTGATAGATTGGCAGGGAAACTCTCAGGCGGCATGAAACAGAAACTCGGACTTGCATGTGTGCTTGTTCATGAACCTGAACTCCTGATACTGGATGAGCCCACAAATGGCGTTGATCCTGTCTCGAGGATGGAATTCTGGGATATACTTTTCAGTATGAAGGGGCAGGGTATGACAATAATGGTTTCAACCTCATACCTGGATGAAGGGGAAAAATGCGACAGGATTGCCCTGATGCACAAAGCAAGGATATTGAATATTGATAACCCGGTCACTATGAAACAGGGTTTTCCTGATCTTGAAGAGGCGGTAATAGAAAGAATAAAGGCGGCTGACAGTGAAGTTGCGGAGGCCCATTTTGCAGCCTGATATTGTTACAGTGAAAGATCTCGTCAAACGGTTCGGCGATTTTACAGCGGTTAAGGATATTTCTTTTTCGGTTAAGAAGGGGGAGATTTTCGGGTTCCTGGGACCCAATGGCGCAGGCAAATCAACAACCATACGAATGCTCTGCGGTATACTCACACCAACATCGGGTGAGGGAAGTGTGGCAGGTTATGACATAATAGATGACCCAGAAGGTATCAAACGCTCTATAGGATATATGTCCCAGAAATTCTCACTTTATGAAGACATGACCCCGTTTGAAAACATACGTTTTTACCTTGGTGTCTACAGTGTTCCACAGGACATATGGCAGGAGCGGACCGAATGGGTTTTAGAGATGGCTGACCTTAAAGAGCTGCGTAACAGGCTAACAAGGGATTTGCCCCAGGGATGGCGACAGAGGCTTGCCCTTGGGTGTGCGCTTCTGCACAGGCCTGAGATCATATTTCTTGATGAGCCCACCTCAGGTGTTGACCCTGTTACAAGAAGACATTTCTGGGCCTTCATAAAGGGTCTGTCAGAAAAGGGCATGACCATATTTGTAACAACACATTACATGAACGAGGCGCTCAACTGCGGTCGGATAGTGATGATCAATAATGGCACAATAGTGGTTTCAGGTGCGCCCCTTGAGGTAATTAAA
>CAZCMD010000035.1:0-24721 GCA_964499695.1 uncultured Desulfatiglans sp. | reverse complement strand
CTGAGTCTTGATGTGGATAATGTGAGTGTGGTGGTTGTGGATCATGACAGGTCACCATTAACAAGAGATATTCTTTCAAAACTCAATGCCTCCCCATATTTTGATATTACAGGAACTCCTTCGGATGTATCCTCTGCCGCTGCATACCTTGACAAAGGAAGCGCCACAATAGCCATTGTTTTTCCACCTGATTTTTCAGAGAAGATAAAATCTGGTAATGACTCCCCTTTGCAGATCATAATGGACGGTGCTGACCCGAACTATGCAACCATTTCAAGGGGGTATATAGAATCCTTTATAGAAAATTTTAACAGCACTCTTCTAGGCGATTACCTGAATCGTACAGGCATGGATAGGCTTAACATACCTGTAAACGGCAGGATCAGGATATGGTTCAACGAGGAGCTTGAGAGCACCAACTTTATTGTGCCAGGGATCATCGCCATCATAATCATGATTGTGGGTGTAATCCTCACCTCGCTCGTTATTGCAAGGGAATATGAGAACGGCACAATGGAGACTATAAAGTCACTCCCAATAAAGGCAGAGGAGTTTTTTCTGGGCAAGGCCATTCCCTATTATTTCATTGCCTTCATTGATGTGCTTGTCTCTGTGCTTATGGGACAGATACTCTTCGGGGTTGTGATAAAGGGTAGTTTCATTCTTATGTTAATTGCATCAACAGTCTATATTATGGTGGCGCTCAGCATGGGGCTTTTTATTTCCGTTGCAGTAAGATCCCAGCTTGTGGCCAACCAGATAGCCATACTTACATCATATCTGCCGGCCCTCATGTTATCAGATTTTGTATTTCCCATTGAGAACATGCCATTTATACTGAGGAGAATATCATACATAGTCCCAGCCAGGTAT
The DNA here is from genome assembly GCA_964499695.1 of uncultured Desulfatiglans sp. GTDB lineage: Bacteria > Desulfobacterota > DSM-4660 > Desulfatiglandales > HGW-15 > JAAZBV01. The sequence goes on along the minus strand of CAZCMD010000035.1, from coordinate 23,848 downwards.
TTCATTGATATACTTAATGGGCTATATCTCAGGAATATCGGGCTAACCTACCTGTGGAAAGACTACCTGATATTAATACTGATGTTTTTTGTATTTTTTATCCTTACCTTTAAAAAGCTCAGAAAGGAGGGGTTGTAAATGAATCTCACCTGTATCAGGGAACTCATTAGAAAGGAATTCATACAGCTCTTCAGGGAAAAAAAGAACCGGCCCATCCTTATTGTTGCCCCATTATTACAGGTGATCATATTCGGATATGTGGTTTCCACAGATGTAAAGGATATCACCATTGCAGTACTTGACCTGGCACACACCCGTGAAAGCAGGATGCTTGTTGACGAGTTTGATGGAAACAGGACATTCAGGGTAAGACATGTTGCAGAGAATGATCATGAACTGGAGGAATATCTTCTCAAAAGAAAGGTACATGTCTGCCTGAAGATAAATCCCGACTTCAGTGAGAATATAAAAAGGGGTGATACATCAGAGATCCAGATACTTGTTGACGGCAGCATGAGCAATATATCCGCCACAAGGATGGCATATATTAATGTGCTTTTAAACGGGTTCAATAAAAAGATGATTAAGGATCGTCTGTTAAGGGAGATAAGCTATGGCAGGATAGATGTGCGTACCAGGACATGGTATAACCCCAACCTGGATAGTTACTACTTTTTTGTACCCGGTATTGTCGCATTTCTCGTCATGCTTATTTCACTCCTCTTTACATCCCTTGCAATTATCAGGGAAAAGGAGTCTGGCACAATGGAGCAGCTTATTGTTACCCCGGTTAAACCCATGGAGTTTATTGCAGGTAAGACCATCCCCTATGCAATCATCTCATTTGTGCAGATGATCATGGTAATAATCCTTTCCCTGTTCTGGTTCAAGGTTCCACTTGAGGGAAGTCTGCTTATACTTTTTTTTGGTGTTCTTCTATTCCTGATGAGTACCCTCGGCACAGGGCTTTTTATCTCTGCCATCTCAAGCACCCAGCAGCAGGCCATGATGACCACATTCTTTTTCATACTCCCGTTTTTCATGCTGAGCGGGCTAATATTCCCCATTGTAAATATGCCTTTTGTAGTCCGATTCCTGTCCCTTTTAAACCCGTTAAGGTACTTCCTCGTTATAATCAGGGGTGTGTTCCTGAAAGGTGTGGGTATGGATGTGCTCTGGCCGCAGTTTATAGGCCTCTTCATTTTAGGGGTAGTGGTATTTGCCGGGGCAATAAGGTTTTTTAAGAAGCGGATGGATTAAGAAGATTTAACCGCGAACCACACGAAATACACGAACAAAAAAGATTTATTGTTTTAATATAAAAACGTTCGTGTGTTTCGTGTATTTCGCGGTTAATGTCATTTTCTTAAAAGTACATAAATTGCCCCTGTCCCGCCGTCATATGGCTGGGCAGAGGAAAATGCCATTACTATTTTTCTGGCAGGACCGTGGTTAAGCCACACAGGCAGCCTCTCTTTTAATACCGGTATGCTGTCAGGGGAATTAAGACCTCTTCCGTGGATAATCAGCACACACCTTAATCCCCTGTAATGGCTTGTAATAAGAAATCTCCTGACTGCCTCTTCTGCATTCTTTTTTGTTAGGCCGTGGAGGTCTATATGGGCCTGTACAGGTAACTCACCCCTTTTAAGCTTTCGTATGGTGTTCCTGCCTATGCCGCTTATGGCGCCTTCTATGTATTCATCACTGAAGGTAAAGTCCATATCAATTGATCCGGCAACAAGGCTCTGCAGGTGGGCAATAACCTCCTCATCGCTATCAGATACCTTGTGGGCAGGTCTTTTTGTTTTACCCGATGGCTCTACCTTTTCACCTTTCTGGGCAGATATAGGTGCAACATCTGACATGGCACTCCTGAAAAGCCCTTCATCATTAATGACAGGTTTTTCAACCTTTTTTTCTATCTTTTTAACAGGCTCCTTTGATTTGGCCTCTTTAACAATCTTTTCTAAGGCCTCAAATGCCGGGTTAAAGACATCATTTTTTTTCTTTCCCATAAATAGACCCTTTATCTATATTATAGACCGATAATTGGTTTTTATTCATTATGGTTCATTACCGTAGGGGCACGCCGCAGCGTGCCCTTTTGGACGCGGGCACAGTGCGCTGTGCCCCTACACAAAACTATCAAAATAAATAACAGGAATAAAATTTAATTGAAAATAAAAAATGCAAAAAATTGGGGTCATCAATATATCAATAAAACCTGATAGCTGTATAACTTGATTTTATACCATTTTTAAAATGAAACCTACACCCCTGATTCTTGAAAAAATGTTTTATTATAGACGAATAAATGTTAAAAGCGTTTTTGTCCCCCTGCGCCTTGAGCCCTGTGCCTTGTGCCGGTTCGGAAAAGAATATTATGCGAATAGACTTTTTTAAAAAGGAGATTATATATGGCAAATAATAAACCATTAGTTGCAGTAGTCATGGGCAGCACATCCGATGCTGAAATCATGAGGGGCAGTATGGAGCAACTAAAACAGCTTAATATACCCTATGAGGTAAAGATTACCTCGGCCCACAGGACCCCATATCAGACAAAGGAGTATGTAGAAACAGCCATGGAAAGGGGTATAGAGGTGATCATAGCAGGCGCTGGATGGTCTGCCCACCTGGCAGGTGTTATAGCTGCACATACAACACTCCCGGTAATAGGTGTGCCTATAGATTCATCCGTGCTCCAGGGCATGGACGCGCTGCTTTCCACTGTCCAGATGCCTCCTGGAATACCAGTAGCCACAGTGGCTATAGGTAAGGGCGGGGCAAAGAATGCCGCAATACTTGCGGCCCAGATACTGGCACTCAAATATCCTGAGATCGCAGCTACATTAAAGAAATTCCGTGAAAACCTTACAAAGGAAACAGTTGAAAAGGCGGCAAGTTGGAAGGAATAAAGAGAAGAGGGAATATACTTAAAATTGATTCTTTAGAATCAGGCAAGGCAGCTCTTAAACATGCCGGCGATGTTTTATTATCAGGCGGTGTGGTTGCCTTTCCTACAGAATCATTTTATGGCCTTGCGGTTGATATTACAAATGATAAGGCCATAAAAAAATTATTTTCCCTTAAACAGAGGGACAGGAATAACCCTATACTGATACTCCTCCCTGAAAAAGAGGCACTAAAGAAGTATGTGGCTGATATCCCTGAACAGGCTGTTAAACTCATTAATGCGTTCTGGCCAGGGGGGCTCACACTTGTCTTAAATGCAAGCAGCGCCATCTCACCGCTTCTTACAGCCGATACCTCTAAAATAGGCGTCAGATATTCAAGCCACCCTGTTGCTACAGCGCTGGCAAGGGTTATAGGGAGGCCTGTTACAGGGACAAGTTCAAATATCTCAGGTCGCCCCCCCTGTACAAGGGCGGATGAGGTTTATGATTCATTCGGTGCATCAATTGACCTTATCCTTGATAATGGCACCACAGCGGGTGACATAGGTAGTACAATACTTGATGTAACAGTTGATCCATGTGTTGTTATTAGAGAAGGAATGGTTACAAGGGAGGATATAGATAGGATACTACCTTACCTTTAATTTTGCTGTAAAATGAAATGTGCTGCCTTTACCCTCTTCACTTTGCGCCCATAATTCACCATCAATCATCTTTGCAAGCTGGCTGCAAATGCTTAACCCTATGCCTGTTCCCCCGTATTTTCTTGTGGATGATCCATCAGCCTGGGTGAAATCCCTGAAAATAATAGTCATCTTGTCTTCCGGTATGCCAATGCCTGTATCCTCCACCTTGAAGTGAAGTGTTACATCCTTTCCCTTTATGCTTTCCACAGCAGCACTCAAATGGACACTGCCTTTTACTGTGAATTTGATCGCATTTCCGACAAGGTTTAATATGATCTGCCGAATGATTTCAGGATCACCTTCAAGGCGTTCCGGTATATTTGAATCAGCCTCCCATGTCAGTTTAATGCCCTTTGCTGTGGCCTGTGATCTGTAAAACTCTATGCATGTGGAAATCACCTGCTGTAAACTCATCAAGGCCTTTTCAATGATCATATTACCGGACTCGATCTTTGAGAATCTGAACAGATCATTAACCAGCCTTAAAAGACCGCCTGTTGATTCCTGGAGGAGTGAAAGATATTCACGCTGTTCAGCATCAAGATTGGTATCAGAAAGCAGACCCAGGATACCTACTATACCATTCATGGGTGTCCGTATCTCATGGTTCATGTTTGCCAGGAATTCGCTTTTAACCCGATTGGCCTCCTCAGCCATCTCCTTTGCTATAATAAGCGACTGTTCAGTTCGTTTGCGTTCTGTAATATCACGTACGACAGACTGTATCATCCCCTCCTTAGGGTAATTGACGATGTTTGCGCTTATTTCCACCTCAATTATTGTGCCATTTTTTTTCATAATTTCGGTTTCAAAGGAGGCGCTTCCTTTTTCAAGTATTACAGCAAGTCCGTTTTCTTCAAAGAAGGCTTTCCATTTTGGTTTAAGGTCAAGCACATTCATCTTCAATAATTCATCACGGCTGTAACCGGTCAGTTCAATCGATCGTCTATTGACTTCTATTATTTTTCCATCCCTGTCATGAACCAGGAGAGGGTCATTGGCCTGATTAAACAGGTTTATGTATCTTTTTTCCTTTTCTTCAAGCTCTAACTGCTGGGTATACAGCCTCAGAAATACATCGACCTTGCACTGGATCAGAAAAGGTTCTATGGGTTTTGTAATATAATCAACCGCACCTATTTCAAATCCCTTTTGGATAAATTCGTCAGATATATATTCAGCAGTAATAAACAGAATAGGTATATTTTTAAGCCGGTCATTTGATTTCATCCTTCTGGCCACTTCCCATCCATCCATATCAGGCATTTTTATATCAAGGATCAAAAGAGAGATCTCTTCCTTTTCAAGGATTGTCAATGCCTCCTGACCGGAAGTAGTTTTAATAAAAAGTCTGTCAGGCTTTCTGAGCTGACGTTCAAGCGCAGAAAGGTTTTCATTGACGTCATCAACAATCAGTATCTTTAATTTCCTGTTTGCTTCCGTTATTGACATTATTTTGTCTCTCGGCATAAAGATATGGTTTTCCTTCCTATCATCAGCAAAATTAATTGCTCATATAATAACTAAATATATGACCGGGAAATGCCGTGGTTTTTCATCAGCCCGTACAGCCTGGCCCTGCCAAGTCCGGCGATCCTGCATGCCTCCCTTATGTCACCCCTGGTGACGGAAAGCAGTTCCCTGATGTATTTTTTCTCATTTTCACAGATGATAGTTTCTCTGAATTCCTTGATTGTGGGTAGAAACCTTGACACTGCTGAGGAGATGTTTCTGTTGCTGTTTTTACCGGCTAGATCCATATTATTGGTAATGATCGAGCGCTCAAGGTCTATATGGATCTGATCTGAAAGATGCTTTGGGAAAAGTGTAGGTTCGTACCTTGCCTTGCTTATGGCCCCTTCAAGCGCATTAGCCAGTTCCCTTACGTTTCCCGGCCAGTTGTAGGCCTCAAGGGTCTTCATGAATTCAGGGGAATAACCCTTTGTGCTTATCCTTTCACGTTCGCAGGCCTTGCTGATTATATTAAGTGAAAGTTCTTTTATATCCTGTACCCTCTCTCTAAGTGGAGGCAGGGATATGGTTAAAGACTGGATACGGAAAAGGAGATCCTGCATGAATCTCCCTTCTTCTATCATCTGTTCAAGGTTCCTGTTTGTTGCTGCAACAAGTCTGAAATCGCTTTTAAGCTCTTCCTTGCCGCCGACCGGTCTGAACCTTTTTTCCTGCAAAACCCTTAAGAATGTTTTCTGCACTGACATGGGTAGCTCGCCTATCTCATCCAGAAACAATGTACCTCTGTCAGCCTGTTTTATTAAACCTTCCCTGTCACGGTCAGCGCCGGTAAAGGCCCCTTTGACATGCCCGAAAAGGGTGCTCTCAACAAGGGTTTCAGGCAGGGCCGCACAATCTACAATAACAAAATTATTGTCTCTCCTGCCGCTGTTATCGTGTATGGCAGATGCAAACAGCTCCTTGCCTGTTCCGGTTTCGCCGGTGATAAGAACTATCACGTCGCTCATCGCGGCCTGGGCTACCTGATCAAGACAGTGCCTGATCCTGGCGCTTTCACCTATTATGCCTTCTCTTTTAAGTACAATGGAATTGCCGGCAACCTTCTTCTCGTTCCTGTACTGGAGCGCCCTGGATAGCGGCAGGGTTATACCATCAATTGAAAGGGGCTTTTCTATATAATCCCATGCCCCGTTTTTAATAGCGAGTTCTGCACCGTCAGGGTCGCCTTCACCGGTTATGATGATTACCTCGGGAAAGGAAGGCGTGTTCTTTAACTTTGGAAGCAGGTCTAACCCGTTGCCATCGGGCAGGTTTACATCAAGGAGAATTATATCGCATGGCTGCATAATTGCCTTGTTAAGACCATCCATTAGTGAATGGGCAAAACCTGATTCATGCCCTATTTTTTCTATAACAGCCTGTAAGGATGAGCAGATTGCCTTATCATCGTCTATTATTAATATTTTCGCCATGATATCTGATATATCTTATTAAAATGCCAATAATTCTGTCTCCAGGGATATTGTATTTTTAGCATTTTTCATGCCAAATAAAGGTTGATCTTTTGATCCTCGTTTTTTATGGAAATCGAAATCGTAATCGCCTTCTAAATCGTTATTATTATCGAAATCGTCATCGAAATCGAACAGCACAAGGCTGGATTTTCTCGAAGGTTGCTTACCGGTAAAAATACAGTAACATATTGGGTTTTCATGAATAATCATGGAAAATCTCGATTTCGATTTGGATTACCATTGCGATTTCGATTTGGGTTACGATTTCGATTTGGATTGCGATTTCGATTTCGATTATGATTGCAAGATTTACATTGTTTTGTTGTCAGATAATTGACAGGGGATTTTAGATGGGGACACGGTAAGAGTAAGAGCAGGAGTAAGAGAAAGAGAGAGAAAAATGATATATTGTATCAGATAGTTATGCTCTGTGACCGCTCAAGCATGGCCTTGATATGGCGGTGTTCAGGCAGTTTCAGATCAGGGTCAGCATCAAATATCTCCTTTACCATATCGCCGGTCATCCGGAAAAGGTCATGGTTTTCAAATATTTCACCTATCTCAAACTCGCTTAATCCGGATTGTCTTGTCCCTGTTATCTCCCCATGACCCCGGAATTCCATGTCCATCCGGGCTATTTCAAAGCCGTCATTGCATTGTGTCATGGTGGAAAGCCTCTTTTCTGTCATTTCAGATATGTTTTCAGGTGATACGAGTATGCATGTCCCCCCTTTACCGCCGCGGCCTACCCTGCCCCTGAGCTGGTGAAGCTGGGCAAGGCCCAGGCGCTCAGGGTGTTCAATGATCATTAAAGAGGCGTTCGGCACATGTATACCCACCTCTATTACGGTTGTAGCGACCAGGATATCAATCTTTCCCTCCCTGAACTCCTTTAATATAGTCTCCTTAATTGGTTGCTCCATCTGACCGTGCAGGTATTCAACCCTGTACCTCGGGTCGATTATCTTTTTAAGACCGGCGGCCATCTCAGTAACACTTTTAAGTTCCATCTTCTCGGATTCATCTATAAGCGGGCATATAATATAAACCTGATTCTTCTCAGCCAGCATCTTATTCATGATGTCAAAAATCCATCTTTTTTTTGCCCTTTCCACCAGGATGGTAGAGACAGGTATACGGGTGCCGGGGTATTGGGCTATTATTGAGACATCCCTGTCATAATAGATGGTAAGTGCGATTGTCCTTGGGATTGGCGTAGCTGACATGGATAGCACATGGGTATTTTTACCCTTTTCGATGATCAATGACCGCTGGTTAACCCCGAACCTGTGCTGTTCATCAATCACCGCAAGGCCAAGGTTATTGAAACTCAGTTTGTCCTGGATAAGGGCATGGGTCCCTATAACTATATTATAGATACCGTTTTTAACGGAGCGGTAGATATCTTCTTTTTCCTGTTTTTTTTGGGTGCCTGTGAGAAGCACAGGTTTAAAACCCATAGCGGGGGGAAGGGCACTGAAATAGGCCATATGCTGTTCTGCCAGAAGCTGAGTAGGGGCCATGACTGCTGCCTGAAGATTGTTTTTAATAACCATGTAGGATGCTGCAACCGCGATAAGGGTCTTACCTGTACCCACATCACCCATAATAAGCCTGTTCATGATTCTCCCGCCTGTCAGGTCTTCACGAATTTCCGCGATGCATTTCAACTGATCGCCTGTCAAAGGGAACGGGAAAGAGGTCTTAATACCCTTTAAAAGCTGGTCAGTTATCTTTAGCGGTTTGATGGTTTGTAACCTTCTCTGTTGCCTGTCACGGCACATCCTGAGCATCAGGTTAAAAAAACGGTCAAAGATTATCCTTTTGTGGAAGGGGGTTTCTCCATTTTTTAATCTTTCAAGGTCACTCTCTTTTTCAGGAACGTGTAATGCCCTGATCGTTTCTCTCAAGCCTGGCAGATCAACCTTTTTTAAAAGTGTTTCCGGCACAGGGTCGATAAGCAGGTCCAGGTGTTGCTCAATGGCTGCCCTGATGACAGGTCTTAAGAGCCTGTTGGAAAGCCCCTCGATCATGGGGTAGACAGGTAATAAAGTTGAGGTTTCATCATCACCTGATATTGAAATATCAGGGTGATACATCTGAATCCTGTTACCGTGGCATGTGACCGGGCCATATGCCCATATCTCCTGTCCGGGGTAGGAAAATGAGGTGAAATATGCCTTTTTTACATTGAACCAGCAAAGGTCGATCTGAAAAATACCTTCACCCACAATTATTTTAAAGAGGGTTTTTCTTGAACGGAAAAGCCTCTCCTCACCTGATGAAAGCACCTTTCCTTTTATATATGCAGGTTTTCCATCAATAAGCTGACTTATCGGGGTGGTTTTTGTCCTGTCTTCATAATCTCTTGGTATAAAATAAAAAAGGTCAAGTACTGTGGACAGGCCTCTTTTTAAAAGCAGTGCGGACCTTTTTGCGCCGATGCCCCTGAGTCTTGAGACAGGTATGTCAAGAATATCGTTTACTATTGCGGAAACAGGAGGCTTCCGATCATTCTTTCCAGCCATGCGCGCCTATCAGGTCCACAAAGCGGCATCCGCCATGTTTTACTGTCCTGTATCCGGTTTTAAGCCTGATTACCTCGATCAGTTCCTGGTTTGATTTTCCTCCGACAGGCACTACCATTCTCCCCCCTTCAGCCAGCTGTTCGACAAGGTTATCAGGTATCTGCGGTGCCCCTGCTGTGACAATGATAGCATCATAAGGGGCATACTCCTGCCAGCCTAAAGTGCCGTCATAGTACTTGAAAAGGATGTTTGTATAATCAAGGGAATTTAAAAGGTATCTGGCCTTTTCCATGAGCGGACGGATACGCTCGATGGTATAGACCTTTAATGAAAGTTCGGCAAGTATGGCTGTCTGATAACCGCTCCCGGTGCCTATCTCAAGGGTCTTTTCCTTGCCTGTGAGGTTCAATATCTGGGTCATAAGCGCCACAATAAATGGCTGGGATATTGTCTGCTTGTGCCCTATCGGAACCGGATGATCATTATATGCCTCTCCTGCCAGGGCCTCTTCAAGAAAGAGGTGTCTGTGTACCTTTGACATGACCTCAAGCACGAGCTTGTCTTTTATACCGTTTGGGATGAGCTGGGTCTTGATCATCCTCTCGCGTGCATGTTTGTAGTCGTGATTCATTAAGGCTCCATGTAAGGTATAAAAACGTTAAACTGTCCCAAAAGATTGATTATTCAGCCCATCGGGTCTCTTTTATTAACCTATTTTTTATCAGCAAACAAGAAGAAATGTTGTTGAAAAAGAAGGGTTAATGACAGGAAATCAGGTATGTTTTGAGTCACAGCTATTTAGTGTTCATCCAAAGATCTTGCTGACAACTGAAAGCTGAAAGCTTCATCCGGAAGCAGTCTTTTCCTGGATGGACACTATTTAATTCTTAAACAGGATTGGATATCACCCTTTTGTGGTACATATTTTGCACAAATCATCAAGGTTAAAGGTTTCAAGATGTTTTAGATTTGCCTGCCTGTGTCAAGTATGGAAGTATAAGTTACTGGATATATTTATAAATGGTTACTTTATGGAAAACAAGGTTAGTAAGGAAACATCTATAGATAATAGCAACCCTTCAGGGGTAGAACTGAATCTGGTAAGAAGGCTTTTTACTGCCCTCCTCCTTACTGTCAAGAACCTGACATTATACCCTGAAGGTCATGGGATATGTAAAAACTCTATTAATCAGTTTTATACTCATTTGATTTCATTTATAAATAAATTCGGTAAGTTAAGGATTGAGATAGAAAGAGAACGAATTATATGCAGCGGAGGAATAGTTTCTGAAGGCATACCTGAGGAAGGCACCCTTCACCATACCCTTTTCAGAGACGGATTACGGTGGCTTGAGTTTATGCCGGGGGTAGAACAGAAGGAGGTCAGTGACCTGCTTTTAATAATTAACAGATATAATAAATTATCAGCCGAACCTGAAGGGGATATTGTGACCGCACTCTGGGAGAACCCTTTCCCTCATATACTGTATGAGGTTACTGAATTTTTTACCGGCAGTGGTAATGAAGAAGAAGATTTTGCAGATATTGTTTCAGGCAGGACTTCATTACCCATAAACGAAGGTACTGATATGAGAGAAAAGGGTCATCAGGGAGACCCTCCAATAGACCTGGTTAATATTTCTATTACACCTGATGAAGAGATTGTCTTAAAAGGGCTGATCCTTTCTGAAGAAGAGGCTGACATCACCTCGTATCTGGATGCCCTTCTGGACAGTCTTTTACAGCAGAAGGAGGAGGATGATTTTACCAAGATCCTTGATGTACTCTCAGAGGAATTCACCCTGTGTCTCGGGAGAAAAGATTTTGACATAGGGCTTAAGATACTTATGGGGCTTCAATATATAAAGGATATCTGCAGGGAAGATCTGCCATGGTCTGACAAGTTAATCCAGGCGTGTCTCGCTGCTGTCTCATCTAAAGAGGCCCTTATTCCACTTGAAGAGATCTGGGAACAAATAGAAGCAGCCGATATCACAATCCTGTATGATATATTCATTCTCCTTGATGCAAGGGCTATTAATACCCTTTTATCATTGCTTTCAAAACCCCAGCATGACGCCAAACGAAAGGTGCTGCTTGATTCAATAATCCATTTTGCATCGAGCGATACAAGCTCCCTTGAACTTGCCATAAATAGTGGAAACGATAATCTGCTTGAGAAGCTTGTTTCAGTTATTCTTAAGATTGATAACCAGCAGTCCCTGAAGTATCTTCAGAGACTCTCACATCACTCATCCGGGTCTATACGATATGCGGCCATAAAAGGAATCCTTAAAATAGACCCTTCAAGGATGAAAGATATGTTCAACCTTATAGAGGATAAAGAGGATTCAATAAGAGAGCTTGTTCTAAAGCATATGGAGAGCACCCGCGATCCGGTTGCTGAAGAGTTACTTGTATCATATATAAAAAAGATCAGGTCAGGGAATTTCTATGCAAACCATATAATCCGGTGCTTCAGTACACTTGGCAAATGCGGTTCATCAAATTCCATACCATTCCTTAAGGGAACCCTTTTAAAATGGGGTTTTCTAAAGGGTTCAAAAAGAACCATACTCAGAAAAGGGGCAGCCATTGCCCTTGGTATGCTCAATATAGAAGATGCAAACAGGATACTTGATGCCGCCAGTAGATCAATATTTCCAGGTATAAAGAGTATAGTGCGCAGTGCCATGGAGGAGATGTCAAAGGAGGTTGAAAAAAATGACTGATGAAAACAGGGCCATGCCCGGAACGGATGCTATTGAATTTATCAGGGTAATGCATAACCTCATTTATACTGCAAGGATACATAAAGATAACAACAGGCTCATTAAAGAGTGTCTTGTAAAATTCAAATCCATTCTTGATGAAATGACAAAAGAAGGTGATTTTAAGATCCAGCTCTGGCGCGGCAGGTTCCATATAGATGGCGAAAAACTTCGTGCAGGAAGGGAGAGCCAGAATATAATAAATGAGATGGTGGGATATCTCTCTGAAAGGGGCATTGGCGGCATGCAGTTCGCCATAACCAGTGAGAAGGCCTCGTATACCGATATTATGACACTGATACGCCTGATTGATCTCTCCATAAAAAATGAGTCGCCCTTTGAATGGCTTAAAGGCAAATTCCCCGGATATTCCCTGGAATGGGTAGATATCCAGAAGAAAAAGGATGATGACCGCGAGGGCGATGAGAGCGGGGAGGGCTATAAAAGGAAGAAAAAGGCCAAAACCGCCTATATGATGGCACTGGATACTGTTAAGGATGTAGCAGAAAAGGCCTCAAAGGGTGTAGCCGGTGTGCTCAAGGCGAGGAGACTTGCCCAGAACATAGTTGACCTTATCCATGAAGACAGATCCTTGATACTTGGGCTTGCAACCATCCATGAATATGATGATTATACCTACACCCATTCGGTTAATGTCTCTCTTCTTGCTACATGCCTTGGGAAACAGATAGGTTTATCCAATGTGGTACTTGAGCATCTCTCTGTATGCGGCCTGTTTCATGACCTGGGTAAGGTAGGTGTGCCCAGGGATATCATCCTTAAACAGGGAGCGCTTAATGATGATGAATGGGATATGGTGCAGAGCCACCCGCTACTTGGGGTAAAAAGGATTTTAAGGTTAAATGCAGACAAGGAGTTGAGGTCAAAAATTATCCTTGGCCCCTTTGAACACCACCTGAACCCTGACATGACAGGTTACCCTAAGACACACTTCATGAAAAAACTCAGCCTTTCAGGCAGGATCCTGCGCATTGTTGATGTGTATGAGGCCCTTACAGCAGACCGTAAATATCGCAACAGGTCTTTTACCCCGGATGAGGCCCTGAGAAAGATGTGGAGCGAGGGAGAAAAGAATTTTGATATGGTGCTGTTAAAACACTTTGTAAGGATGATGGGGATATTTCCGATCGGCTCCACAGTGGAGTTATCAGACGGAAGATTTGCCATTATCGTGGATTACCCTGATGGCCCTTTGGCCCCTGCTACTGTAATGCTTCTTGAAAAGGACAACAGTGGGACCCTGTCACATGGCGAAGTGAAAAGGCTTTCAGGAGGAAGGGGTTACTCAGGGATCAGCATAAAAATGGGTGTTATCCCCTCCAGCATTGGTGTATCTGTAGCAGAACTTTTATTGAGCTGACAAGCTCTGCCCAGTTTTTTAAACTCAGTGAACACTGGTGAAAATGTAACCGATATTTTTTCACCACAGAGAGCACGGAGAAGATATTTTAAAAAAACTCTGTGGATTCTGTGGCTCCGTGGTGAATATCATTTTAGTATTAGAACGATTTATTATCTTTTAACTCTTTACCTGTTTTATATCATTTCATCTCCCACATGGAGAGCGTCTCGCTTTCTTTTATATAAATCCTGTTTCCTGAAACCACAGGGTGTGCCCTGGTGGGTGTCTCAGAGACCCTGTACCTGGCAAGTTCTGTATATTCCTTTGTTTCAGGTTTAAAAACAAGGAGCTCGGATTTCAGTGATAGCCCCATAAGCGCCTCGCCTGTATCTATAATAGATCCGAATCGGTCAAGCCTGTTATTATCCACCCATACGGTCTCCCCGTTTATGGCGTTTATGCATACTATAAACCCCAGTTTTGTAATTCCATAGAGCAGATGATTCTTGAGGACAGGTGTGTTAAAAGTGGTGTCAAGTTTATCATTGTTCCACAGGGACATTACTGTAAACTTATCACCCTCCTGTTCTATTTTTACTGCCTTGGTGCCATATCCCTGGCCTGTGTAGTAGATTTTATCTCCGTCTATGACAGGTGTTGCACAGCTGAAAAACATCTTTTCATTAGGAGCCGGGGTCTGCCACAAAAGCCTTCCATCAGCTGCAGCAACGCCAAACATGTTTTTCTCCGATAGGAACACAATCTGTTTTATTCCTGCAACTGTCATTAATACCGGTGAACCATATGCTGGCCCGTCACAATCAAGTTTCCAATTTATTTTACCGGTAACAAGATCCAGCGCAAGCAGGGTTCCTTTATCTTTTCCACCAAGATGCGAAATGCACATGCCATCAACAACAATCGGTGACATTGATGTAAAGAAGTCAGGGACAGCATTGGTATACTCTTCATTCCGCCATATTATTTTACCTGTTTCCGCATCAAGGCATGAGAGTACACCACCTACACCCAGAGTAATAACCTTGCCATGTGCAACTGTAGGTGAACTCCTTGGTCCGGGATGCTGTGCAGCAGGACCTGTTACTGTTGCCGCAGCATACCTGTCACTCCATAGTACTTTTCCTGTATCAGCATCCAGACACTGAATTACTTCATCTGAACCAATACGGGTAAAGACAAATAGGTGACTCCCCACAAGTGCGGGTGTGGAATCAGCAGGCCCGACTGTTATGCCCCATTTTTTTGTGAGAGCAGCAGGCCATTTTAAAGGGGCTTTAAAACCTTCGACCTTCCCATCGCGGTTAATCCCCCGCCATTGAGGCCAATCCTGTGCAGACAGAGTTGATACGATGCCAAGAATCAAACTGCCGGTAAGCATAGCACCTATGTACCTTTTCGTTTTATTCATTTCATCCCCAGTTTAAATCACTGTAAAACTAAATGGTTATTTTTTGGTCTTAAATATGATCTTTTTGCACTCTTCTTTATTAAGCGTTATCTTTTCGCCTTTCTCATTTTGAATTGAGAAAGAGGTCTCATCGATTGTCCCTTCCAGGATGCCTCCCTCCTTGAGAGTAACCATGTCATGGTTCATTCCTTCAGGCAGAATTGCTATTTCAGAGATCTTGTCTCTTTCAAGTGTGACAAGGGAATAAGCTGTCGTGACTGTAAATGTCTCGGTTAAAACAGTCCCGGTAATTTTGTCACCATTCTTGAGTTCCACTGTATCTTTATTATCAGCATCACCAGAGGCAGAAACAATGGTTGTTGTGAACAGGGTTAAAACAAAAAGGATAATCAGTAAAATGGATTTATAAGATTTTTTTAACATTTAAGGCTCCTTTGTTTGATATTAATACTAAACATGAATATACATAGAAAATATTATCCTGTCACGATAGAAAATATAGAACCCTAAGTTGTTGATGCTCCTGCAACTTTTAATTATTACAATGTAAACAGACGATACTGAACAGGTTTTTGTTTGACATGGTGAAGAGAGCTGCCTAAATATATTGTGAAATTACCCACAACTATATGGATTTTTACAGGAGATATCACCATGAAAAAGCGAATCTATCCGATTATTGCATCCATTATTGCCATTTGTCTATGCATTATGCTCACTCAGCAGGTAACAGCGCAGGCCCCAGCACCCGCTAAAAAGCCCATGCCCAAGTTTCCGATCACTATAAAGCCTGACACACGTGCGGAGCAGCGCAAGTATCATTTTGCGGATACAAATGAGGATCTGGGGTATGTGCTTTATGTATCCACAAAGGTTTCAAAGGATAAGAAGAATCCGCTCATAATTGCTTTACACGGGCTGGGTGGCGATGCCAATTTTATTGTACGCGACCGCGTGATAGACCTTGCGGAGGAGGGCGGATACATCGTTGCCGGGCCCCTCGGTTACAATGTGGGCGGCTGGTACGGATCTCCTGTTATAGTATTTGGAGGCAAGGAGGTCGAACCACCTAACCTTGCAGAACTGAGTGAAAAGGATGTTATGAATGTGCTTGCAATGATGCAGAAGGAGTTCAATGTGGATGAAAACCGCATCTACCTTATGGGTCATTCCATGGGCGGTGCAGGCACGCTATTCCTTGGACAGAAATATAAAGAAAAATGGGCTGCCATTGCGGCTATTGCCCCTGCTGCATTCATGATGCTGCAAAACCGTGTAGAGATATTGAACCCACTAAAGGAGGCAGGCGTACCTGTGATGGTTGTTCAGGGCAATAAGGATGATGCGGTAGCGGCGAACTATACCCGCCAGTGGGTAGATGCCATGAAGGAGCTAAAGATAGAATATTATTATCTGGAGTTTCCATACGGAGATCATGGAACAATAATAAATGACGGCATGGGTGATATATTCAGGTTTTTTGCAGCACATATAAAAGGTGGCAAGAAATAGGAGATATTATGAAACGAGAAATAAAAATGAAAATAATAAGACTGTTTATAATTCTGGCTGCACTGGGGCTATTAGCCGCATGTTCTGATGCCCCTACAACAACATCACCCGAACTCACTGCCCTTGTGGATCGGGCCGCCATTGAGGATGTTTTTGCCAATTACTATTCTCAATTCGGGCCTGGTGGTAAACATGATTTTATGTCCTTCTTTACCAAAGATGGCAAACTCGAAGTGAATGGCCTTGTTGCCAGCGGTTATGATGAAATCAAAGCGATGTATGTACAATCAGGTTCAGGAGGAACGGAAAAGCCACCACAGGCAGAGGGTGCAGTACCGGAGGGTATATCCGAGATGATGTTCACAAACCTCAAGATTGATCTTAAGGGTGACAAGGCTGTCGCAACACTGCTCTGGCACAGTATGAAATCTGACCTGCTTACATCACCTCCAAAAGTCACCGAGTACGGAACTGAACGGACTGAACTTGTAAAGCAGGATGGTAAATGGTTAATCGCCCGGCGTGTTATATTAAGTGAAGGTGGTATGCCGGAAGGGTTGCTTTCATCCTATCCCAAAAGGTAAGGGAGTCTGATTGATGCCTGTATTTTTGAATAAATGTCACTAAAAAATTATCAAGAGATTATAATGGTTATTTTTTACAAACTGCACAAGAGATATTTCAGTATCCTCCTTTTATTTATCATGCTTTATATGCATGCGATGCCCTGTGGAGGCCAGCCTTTTCCCGATAATATTGTTGATACAACAATATCATGGATCAACCAGTACCGTTCCCGGAAGGGCATTGAAAAACTCATCATAGATCAAAAATTAAACGGGGTTGCTGAGACTCATAGTATAAAAATGGCTGAACTGGATATGCTTTCTGACAGCAGTACGGAATTAGGAACACCGTTTGAAAGGATAAAAGCATCAGGTCTTACAGATACGAACAACCTTGTCGCTGTAGCAAAGGCAAAAAATTTTGATCTTTTACGAAATCAACTTGAATCCTCTGTAAATCTTTCAAAAATATTATCCGCTGAAATGACCCATATGGGTATCGGTGTAAAACAGGATTCAAGAGGCGAATTCTGGTTGACCATTAATATGTCTGAACGTGCAATTGCCTTTACTCAATTCATCCTCAGTCAAACGAATACAGAGAATGCCCAGCGGTCCATTACAATTAAAGGTAATACATCATATAAAAAGATAAAGGTTATATTTGCTTCTTCAGAAACTTTAAATCCGGAAGTTAATGTTGATCACATTATAGTACCTCAACCCAATGGTGATTTTGAGATAACTTTAGATTTCGGTGCGATAACCGGTAATTGTGATTTTAAATTCTATGTAGAAAAAGATGGAGTCTTTAAATTAATGAATTTTTTCAGCATGAATATCTGATAATTTCACTTGATGGATAGAGAAGTATAATTGGTTAAACGAATATTTGCATTTTTTATTATTTATTTAAGCCTGTCCGTTTCAGGCACGGCATGGGGTGAACTCCACTACTATTCAGGAAGTATGGAGAGCAAGTTTGAAATGAAACAGACTTTTCTTATTGAAATCCCTGCAGGTCTCTCTTTCTTTGCTTTTGTTACCACACCGCCTGATAACTATGCCTTGCCTAACAACACACAAAATATCACAAATATAAATTACACATTTACTGTCACCCCTTCTGTGGAAGATTATACGGATGCCTATGGTAATGATTTTAAAAAGTTCACATGGACAAATCCCCAGCAGGGCAACATTATCATGACTGAAAGTTATACGGTATCAACTAGTTCTGACTGGAATAAATTTGTCACCACCGATAAATACCCTTTTAACAGTTCAGGATTACCTGAATCAATTACAGACTACATGAAACCTTCGGCTGAAGTTCAGTCGGACCATCCCCTTTTAATAAATCTTGCAAATTCCATCACGAGCGGTCTGACTACGCAGTGGGAAGCAGTGGCAGCCCTGAATGGTTGGATCATGGATAATATCGATTATGGGACAAACTTTTACGGAGATGATGCCCTCTCCACTTTTTTACTATACCGTGGCAACTGTTCAAACTATGCACATATAGCGCTTGCTCTGGTAAGGGCAGCTGGTATTCCGGCCAGAGTCACACATGGATATTCACTTCAAAAGTCATATTCCCTTCCTACGGATAATGGCCCTGTAGAAGCGAACTGGGGAGAGGGGACCCACGCGTGGATTGAGGTCTATTATCCCTCTCTGGGGTGGGTACCATATGATCCACAAAGGGACCTTCATCATGTAGATACCCACCGAGTTCTGTGGGGCAGAGGGCCGGATGCAACAAGTATTGTTGGAAAGGTAATCTGGGAATTCTCCTCTGTTCCATCAGGGTACCCCGGAATCTACTTGAGTCTGGATATTACCTGGATAAATGATTCAATCGCACTCTCTTATATAAAATCCACCAATGAAATCAATTCACAGGCATTTAGCTCGAAAGTAACATATGTTCAGGGTTATTTTGTAGATGCCTCTGGTAACAATGGTGGCACTATATCACCAGTTGGCAAAACAATTGTGCCTGATGGGGATAACCTGACTTATGCTATTGCTCCGGATTCAGGGTACTATATATCGGATGTACTTGTAGATGATGTATCGATAGGCCAGGTCTCTTCATACACCTTCTCAAATATTACAGCAGACCACACAATAACAGCCAGATTCCTTCTCACAGACAGTGATGGAGACACTATTCCTGACTGGTGGGAACAGGATATTATTGATTATAATCTAACGGATGAAATAACCGATTTTTACGATGTCCTGCCAGAAGATGACTTTGATGGGGACAACTTTTCCAATATGAAGGAATACCTGAAAGGGACAGACCCGACTGATGCAGATTCGCATCCGCCAAGGCCCATGCCCTGGTTACCGTTACTGTTGGATGATTAGATACCTGATACTGTAAAGATTATAATGGCCTCAGCCCTTCAGCTTTTACTTTATTTAGATTTCCATCTCTTGTAAAAATATTCCTCTACTGTCTTCTCTCGATAGGGTTTTCCCAGAAATGAGTTGCGGCATCCCATGTATGCCCCGCACTCAAATGGCTTTGCTTCATGAACTGAACACCTCTCTCTGTCATCCAGGAATATACAGCGCCCCTTTTCTTCCGCATAATAGTCGGGCGCTACAGTCCCTGGTTCGGCAATGAATCTCTGGCCTTTTTTCTTTGCAGGTGCAAGGGCATAGGCTTTTTGCCCATTACTTGTTACAGGCACCCTGACAAGGTAGTTTTCTTTAAGATCATCAATAGACATCCCCAGAAATTGTGAAAGCTTAGGTATATCATCAGGTACTAAGCGACCCGGATCATTAAGGCACGCGCTTACACATTCCTTACAACTGCAATTTTCCACTTTTTACTTTCCAATCAGCTCCATCGCCTTTTCAACGATGTTTTCTGCGGTAAACCCAAATTTTTTCATTATTGTCCCGCCAGGGGCTGAGGCGCCAAAGGTATCTATCCCTATTATCACACCCTTTTCACCAGCGTATTTTTCCCATCCCATTGAGATACCTGCCTCAACTATCACCCTGTTTTTAACAGCAGGGGGAAGCACCTTATCACGGTAGTCCTGAGAATTTTCCTTAAAAAGCTCAATGCTCGGCATGCTTACCACCCTGGCCTTTACGCCTTTTTCAAGAAGCTTTTCTTTTGCTGTTAATGAAATACTTACCTCTGAGCCTGTGGCGATGATAATAACATCGGGTGTACCATCTGTATCGGCAAGTATGTATGCACCCTTTGATAGCCCCTCGGCGCTGCGGAATTTCTTTCTGTCAATAACCGGGAGATTCTGCCTGCTCAGGATAAGGGCTACAGGCCTGTCTGTAGTTTTTATGGCGAATCTCCATGCCTCTTTCGTTTCAGTTGCATCGGATGGCCGGATAACAACAAGCCCCGGGATAGACCTCAGACTAAAGATCTGCTCAACAGGCTGATGGGTCGGGCCATCTTCACCTACAGCAATGCTGTCATGGGTAAAGACATATTTGACAGGCTGTTTCATGAGTGCTGCGATCCTTATGGATGGCCTCATGTAATCGGCAAATACCAGAAATGTCCCTCCAAAGGGTATGAGCCCCTTGTGAAGTGCGATACCTGACAGGATGCCCCCCATTGCATGTTCCCTTACACCGAACCTTATATTGCGGCCGGTATAATCCCCTTTCTGCATATCATGTGATGATGTGATCATGGTGTTGTTTGATGGCGCAAGGTCTGCTGAACCGCCTACAAGGTTTGATAACTTCGGGGCAATGGCATTAATCACCTTGCCGGAGACTGCCCTGGTGGCAATGGAAGTGGTTGGATCAGAAAAATCAGGCAGGGCGCTTTCCCACTCAGTACCCAGTTTGTTATTCATGGCATTCATATAGGTCTCTGCAAGACCGGGGTGTGCCTTTTTATATGAGTTAAACAGGCTGTTCCATGTTGCTTCTTCCTGTTTACCCTTTTCCATGCATTTTGTAAAATGATCTGATACCTCGTCAGGCACATAAAAGTTCTCTGTCTCAGGCCAGTCAAGGTTTTTCTTTGTGAGCTTCACCTCTTCTTCTCCAAGAGGCGCACCGTGGGCATCAGAGGTGTCCTGCTTGTTGGGGCTGCCATAAGCGATGTGTGTCTTTACAATGATGATAGATGGCCTCTCTTTTTCAGTCCTGGCTTTTTCCATTGCATCGTTAATAGCATCAAGATCATTGCCGTCAGAAACCCTCTGCACATGCCAGTGATAAGCCTCAAACCTTTTAGCCACATCCTCTGTAAAGGTAATGCCTGTTTTACCTTCTATGGTAATTCCATTATCATCATATATGCAGATCAGCCTTGATAAACCCATGTGGCCTGCAAATGAGGCAGCCTCAGATGTTATCCCCTCCATCAGATCACCGTCCCCGCACATCACATAAGTAAAGTGGTCAACAATATCAAACCCAGGCTGGTTATAGATTGATGCAAGGTGTCTTTCGGCAAGCGCCATGCCCACGGCATTGGTAAAACCCTGGCCTAATGGGCCTGTGGTTGTCTCAACACCAATAGTGTGTCCGAATTCAGGGTGACCGGGTGTTTTACTCCCCAGTTGCCTGAAGTTTTTAAGATCCTCTATGGTAAGGCCGTAACCTGTAAGATGCAACAGACTATACAGCAGCATGGATGCATGACCCCCTGACAGCACAAACCTGTCCCTGTTAAGCCAGTTGGGATTTTCAGGGTTATGCCTCATGATTTCGCTCCACAGGAGATAAGCAGGGCTGGCCAGCCCCATTGGCGCACCGGGGTGACCTGAATTGGCCTTCTGAACCGCATCCATTGCAAGAGTTCTGATGGTGTTTACACATGTGTTATGAATTTTGTTGTTTTTTAAATATTGCCCCTTTGACATTGCTCTTATCTCCTGTTCTTTTGGTAGTAAAATCAGGCAGTTTCTGATAGCTGCCTTTAAAAGAAGGAGGCGACTATCAACCTGTAGCTTTATTATTAAGTATACCGGTCAAGGATTTAATCTGAATATGACGCCCTGTCAAGAAGGTTTCTCAGGTAAAAATAGATTGAAAAATAAAAAAAATAAAAGAAAGGTTGATTAACAGGGTTTTTTAAATTATGGTTTCCTACCATCATACATAAAAGACATCATATCGTCTTAAAAAAATAGAAAAACTTTTTGTTCAGAGGAGAGGCTATGAGTGCAAATGAAATACTCGATATGCTTATGGGCATTGTTCAAACAAGCGGGCTGGCCAATTTCCAGTTCAATCTGGTTGTTATGTGGATAATAGGCCTTCTTTTTATTTACCTGGCTATTGCCAAAAAATTTGAACCGCTATTACTTCTGCCAATCGGGTTTGGTATCTTTATTGTGAATTTTCCACTGGTGCCCTTGATGGGTTTTACAGAAGAGGGGCATGCCCAGTTATTGCAATTTTTCTATCGTTACGGCCTTGAGTGGGAGATCATACCCTGTGTAATATTCCTAGGCCTTGGCGCCATGACAGATTTTGGCCCGCTTATAGCCAATCCCAAGACCCTGATTATAGGGGCCGGCGCACAGCTCGGGGTATTTGTCACCTTTACAGGCACGATCCTTGTCGGTTTTACCCTTAAGGAGGCCGCATCGGTCGGTATTATAGGCGGGGCAGACGGCCCGACCACTATTTACCTTACACAGCACCTTGCACCACAGCTTTTGGGTGCAAACGCACTTGCAGCCTATTCATATATGGCAATGGTGCCCCTTATCCAGCCCCCTATCATGAGGCTTTTTACAACCCAGAAGGAGAGGCTGATCAAGATGAAACAGATGAGGGCTGTATCACGACAGGAAAGGATACTCTTTCCTCTTGTTACAGTGGCCATTATCGCACTCCTTGTACCTTCTGTTGTCCCCCTGATGGGCATGTTTATGCTGGGTAACCTGATGAAGGAGAGCGGTGTGGTCGCAAGGCTTACAGATACAGCGCAGAATGCCCTCATGAATACTGTGACCATTTTTCTTGGGATTTCTGTTGGGGCAACCATGCATGCGGATGTTTTTTTGCCCCCCTTTAGTTCAGAGGCATTTTCAAGTCTGGAATACTGGAAACCTTTATTCATCTTCGCCCTGGGGCTTATTGATTTTGCAGTATGCACTGTAGGAGGTGTACTTACAGTCAAGATTATGAATCTCTTCCTGAAGGAAAAGATAAACCCGCTTATCGGCTCTGCGGGTGTGTCAGCAGTGCCAATGGCAGCGCGTGTATCAGAGCTTGAAGGCATTAAATATGACAAGAAAAACCACCTGCTCATGCATGCAATGAGCCCGAACCTGGCAGGTCTTATAGGTTCATCAGCGGCAGCAGGCATGTTTATAGCCATGTTTAATTAATATTAAATAGATATTTATATAAAGGTAGGCAAAAATGAAAAAAACAATATTTACACTGCTTATTCTTATTTTCCTTCCCGGATTTATATATGGCGGGGGGGATATGCCGAAGGTTCCCTTGACCGATGATTCACAGATCATCTCAGAAAATGAGGATAAACTTGAATATACAACAGGATTGTCTCATGATGAGGCACTGGCCTTTTACAAAGAAACATTCAAGGGACTTAAGGATATCAATATCCGTGACTGGAAAAATGCCACATATATAGAGGATGACAGCAACAGGCCGTGGCATTCTGTCCTTATCTCCAAGAAGATGGAAGACCAAAAGACCAGTATAGTTATTTCTCAGGACAGTTGGAGCTGGATAACAGGGACACTCATCCTCAGGTTTATAGGTGTTTTTATTGTGCTGCTTATTTTGTATGTAGGCCTGACAGTATCAGGGGCCATAATAAGCCGTGTTGTAAACAGGGGCGCAGCGAAGGCAGCTTCAAAGTAAAAATAAAAAAGATCAATCTGCCCCATAAGGGCGGATTGATCTTTTTAAGAAAAGTAGCCTGATTATCTGCTTGAATTATCTCTGTTATTCTACAGTAATCAGAACAGCGTCTGCCTCAACTGTATCACCGTTCTTGCATTTTACCTCTTTTACAGTCCCGGTATAGGAAGTAACGACCGGCAATTCCATCTTCATTGCCTCAAGGATCAATACCTCGTCATCTT
>CAZCMD010000034.1:0-34589 GCA_964499695.1 uncultured Desulfatiglans sp. | reverse complement strand
TCGGACCTTCATTCGTTAAACTACTATATCTCTTTTCCATTTCTCTCCCTTCCTTGTCTTTCCTTTCTTCCTTATTTCATAAAAAATGTCACCCGCAACCTCTTATATATTCAGGCTGTTAGCGGGTAAAAAAAATCAACAGTAAAGGGGAGGTATCATTCTGGTAATACATCCCCCCCAATCTGAACTGTTATTATGCACCTATGGTCTTTATTATTGCTTCAAGGGTTGCGTCCAATGCCGGGATCTTGAAAACTATCAGAAGGCTGATAAGCAGCGCATAGATACAGAGTGACTCAATAAGTGCAAGACCAAGTATAAGCATTGTGAATATCCTGCCGCCTGCCTCGGGATTTCTTGAGACCCCCTGCATCGCACCGTTTATAGCATAACCCATACCAATACCTGTACCTAATGCGGCGATCCCGATAGCAAAGGCGCAGGCAACTGCCATTATGGCCATAGCCCAAAGCCCTGCCGCACCAGCGGGTCCTTCAACTGCAAAGGCCATAGATGAGACACTCAAAACCGATATGAATACCATACCTGTGATCATAATTTTTTTTAACATAAAGACTCTCCCTTTTTTGATATTTATCCTAAAATCATATAATCCATTCTGTTAATGGGCCTCTTCCATAGCCCCTGTAAAATAAACCGTTGCAAGCAGCATGAACACAAGGGCCTGTACAAAACTCACCAGCAGCCCCAGAACCATTACCGGTAAAGGAACAAGGTAGGCCCCTGCAATGGCAAAAAGGATACCCAGCACTTTTTCTTTACCAAAGATATTACCGAAAAGCCTTATTGTCAGGGACATAACCCTTGCCAGGTGGCCGATTAATTCTATGGGAAGCATTATCGGTGCAATGGCAGGTACAGGACCTAAAAAATGTTTAACATACTTAAAACCATGGCATTTGATACCTATGTAGTGTGTATAGAAAAATGTGGCAAGGGCAAGGGCAAGGGTTGTATTTGTATCTGCTGTCGGTGAAAAAAAGCCCGGTATCAGACCTAATAGATTACTGATTAATATATACAGAAAGACCGTGGCTAAAAATGGAAAAAACAACCTCCCCTCTGGGCCTGCAATACTGACAATAAAATCTTCAAGGCTGCCTATAATAAACTCGATAAAAGACTGCCTCTTGCCAGGGACAAGTTTCATACCACGGGTAATCAGCAGCCCCCCTGCAATCATTATTATCATAATGAACCAGGAGTGAGTTACATGCTGGAATTTATGAGCGAACTCTCCCAGGCCAAACAGGCCCAGTATCTCATTAATAAAATAGTAATGATGCTCCACTTTTTATGCCTCCCTGCCCCCTGTCCGCATGGCGATCTTTACGCCAACAACTGTTATTGCCACAACAAGGGTTGAAAAACCTATTACAAGGCCGACAGGATGTACCAGCTTATATTTCAACAGTATAAAAATAATAATACCCAGGGCCAGAAGACGAAAATAATATTTTAAAAATATGGAAACCTTCCTGCTTTTTCGCCTGAAGTCTGTGCCAAAGGCCCTCTTTATAGTATGCTGCATAAACATCAAATTCGTAATACTTGTAAGACCACCGGCAATAATACCTAAAGTATGGGAAGGGCTCAAAATGAAAAAGCTTACAGAAGACAATAACAGGAGAATGATCCAGTGTTTTTTCTTCAGCTCTTCATAGATTAGTTCCCATTCCATTTAATCGTTGCCCAGCTCCTTTGCCTTGATATACATCAGATATAAATTTCTGAAGGCCGCAACAATCCCGAAAAATAGAAAAATCAGGAATAACCAGGGCTCCGTACCAAACTTTTTATCAAGATAATGCCCTGCTAATGCCCCTATGCCTATAGAGAGGGCCATTGTCAATCCAGCAGTGCTAAGTATCCATAAAGCACGATAAAATTTTTTGGTTTCATTATCCATATTTAGCTGGATTTACCCTGTTTTTTCTCTTTTTCGGGTTTTATCACATGCCAGATTACAAATCAATATACTTTTGCCCCTGTATAATCAGGGCACCCTCTTACAAATACCCCCTTTATGCCGCCATATCCTTGAAACAGATATATGCCGCATCAATTGTTTTATCGATTACCCTATTATCATGGGCAATGGATAAAAACATGGCCTCAAACGGGCTGGGCGCAAGGTAAATACCTTTTTCCCGCATCCGCCTGTAAAAGGCCCTGAATAAGGCTGAGTCACTCTTTTTTGCGGATCGGAAATCGGTTACAGGCCCCTTTGTAAAAAAGAAGGAGCCTAATGAGCCTATATGATTTATAACAATATCAATACCCGCATTAAGTGCAGCATCCTTTAACCCGGTGAACAGCCTGTTGCCCCCTGCTTCAAGTGCCTTATATATACTGTTATCTTTGAGCAGTTTGATGGTGGCAAGCCCTGCCGCCATTGCAATCGGATTCCCTGAAAGTGTACCGGCCTGATATATATTGCCTTCGGGCGCAATATTCTGCATTATCTCTCTTCTGCCGCCATAAGCACCGACAGGCAGGCCACCTCCGATGATCTTACCCAGGCATGTTATATCGGGCATGATGCTATAATAGCCCTGTGCCCCGCCCTGGCCAAGCCTGAACCCGGTTATCACCTCATCAAAAATAAGCAGGGATCTGTTTTCCTCTGTGATCTTTCTGAGACCTTCAAAAAACCCGGGGGCAGAGAGAATTACACCCATGTTTGCAGCGACAGGTTCTACAATGACCGCTGCAATATCCTTCCCGTATCTGTTAAATGCATCAATTACATGATCGAGGTTATTAAATGGCAGGGATATGGTGAGCCCAGCGATCTTCTCCGGTATGCCGGGGCTCCCCGGTATGCCTAATGTTGCAACACCGCTTCCTGCCTCCACAAGCAGGCTGTCAGCGTGACCGTGATAGCAACCTTCAAACTTGATAATGATGTCTCTGCCCGTATATCCCCTGGCAAGGCGGATAGCGCTCATTGCCGCCTCTGTGCCGGAATTTACCATCCTTACCATCTCAATGGATGGAACCATTTCAATGATTGTCTCAGCTATCTCTACCTCTATTGCGGTTGGCGCACCAAAGCTTGTACCCATAGGTAGTTTATCAGAGATAGCCTTTAATACTTCAGGGTGCGAATGACCAAGGATCATGGGGCCCCATGAACAGACATAGTCGATATACTTCCGTCCCTCTTCATCCCACAGATAACAACCCTCCGCCTTTTTAATAAACAGAGGGTCCATGCCGACCGACTTGCCCGCACGAACCGGGCTGTTCACACCACCCGGGATAAATTTTTTAGCCTGCTCAAATAGTACCTTTGATCTCTCATCCATCTTTTTACCCCAAAACACGGTTTACGGTTTTAGGTTTGAGGTCTATGGTAAGAATAAAATGGCTGTTATGTAGACCCCGTAAACCTCACACCGCAAACCGTATACCGTGTTTTAATAGTATTCCATACTGGTTTTTTTGAATTCCTTTTCGCTGAACAGCAGTGAATAATCCTTCACCCCTGTCCGTTCTGATATCATTTCTGCTATGCTGTAACACTCTTCCCTTGTATCCCCGTGTATCATGGTAAAGAGGTTGTATCGCCAATCCCTTTGAGGCCTCCTGTGATAACAGTGTGTCACCTCTTTGAACCCGGCCATGATATACCCGATTTCATCAATCTCTTGTTCAGGAATAACCCATGCCACCATAGCGTTGGCGCTGAACCCTGCCTCCTGATGATATAGGGTTGCACCGAAGCGCCTGATTACCCCTGAACTTATCATTGCATTGATCCGGTTCAGAACTTCACCCTCTGAAACACCCAGCCGATCAGCAAGTATTTTATAAGGCATGGGTTCAAGAGGTATATCCTTCTGTAGAAATCCTATGATCTTTTTGTCAAGTTCATCCGGCATGGATGCTAACCCTGCCTTAAGGTGATCAGGCTTCCCACAATATCAACGATTTTGTTAATGCCCTTTTCAATACAGTAATTCCTGATACCCTCTATAATCTCGATGGTTGCCCTGGGATTAATGAAGTTCGCTGTCCCCACCTGCACGGCAGAGGCCCCTGCAATCATAAACTCAAGGGCATCAGTGGCATTCATTATGCCACCTATCCCTATTACAGGGATTTTCACAGCACGCGCGGTCTGATAGACCATATAAAGGGCAACCGGTTTTATAGCAGGCCCTGATAAGCCTCCTGAGATATTCCCGAGCCTTGGACGCCTGGTATTAATATCAACTGCCATGCCTGTGAGGGTGTTGATTACAGAAAGTGCATGGGCTCCAGCCTCTTCCACGGCCTTTGCAAGCAGGGTTATGTCTGAGACATTCGGGGTGAGTTTTACAATAACTGGTTTGTCCGTGTTTTTAACCACCGCCTCTGTTACCCTTGCTGATATCTCCGGGTCTTTCCCGAACACAAGTCCCCCCTTATCAACATTGGGGCATGATATATTAACCTCAAGAGCAGAGACCCCCTTTACGCCCCTGAACGCATTTGCAAGTTCACCATATTCATTGATACTGTGGCCATAAATATTGACTATTACTTCTGTATTTAACGTATTAAGCCATGGGAGTTTATCCTTGAGAAAACTATCAACGCCAATATTGGCAAGCCCTATGGCATTAAGCATGCCGCCTGGTGTTTCAACAATCCTTGGAGGGGGGTTACCTTTCATGGGTTTAATAGAGATCCCCTTCACAACAATGGCGCCCAGCTGATTCAGATCAATAACATCATCAAATTCCTTGCCGTAACCGAATGTGCCGGATGCAGTCATAACAGGGTTCTTGAGTTTGAGCATACCTAACTGTACGGAGATATCAGGGTTAATGGTCATATATTTTCCCAGTCAATTTCATTGATGTCAAAGACAGGGCCATCCTTGCATACATGGTGGTATGATATCTGATCCGAAACAGATGCTGATCTGACGACACAACCCTGACATGCCCCGAGACCGCATGCCATAAAGGTCTCCATGGATACCTTGCATGGTATTCTATATTTGTCTGATATGCTGCTCAGTGCCTTGAGCATAGGAACGGGGCCGCATGCATAAACGCCAATGGCATTATCCCTGTGTTTTATTATCTCCTGCTCAAGAAGGTCAGTGACCCTGCCATGATAACCTTTTGACCCATCATCTGTAGCAAAAGAGATATCCTGTTTTATGCCTACTGAGGCGGGATCAATTATTTCATCTGATGTTCTGAACCCGGCCATAAAGGTAACCGCTTTCTTATCAACCGCCTGTGAGAGAAACAACATTGGGGCTATACCTATGCCACCTGCAACAATAAAGAGATGTTCAGCCCTTTGAGTTATCTCAAAACCCTTTCCAAGGGGGCCCAGAACAGAAAGCTTATCCCCAGCCCTTTTATTTGAGAGGATGACAGTACCCTTTCCAACCACCTTATACAGTATTCTGACAACACCTCCCTGTTCTGTACCGCTGATACTAAAGGGCCGTCTCAGGCAGGGGTCAATCCCATCATTTACCCTCACCATTATAAACTGGCCTGGCCTTGCCTCTGCTGCCAGATCGGGTGAGTCAACCCTTAAAAGAAATATACCCGGCGTTATGCAGGTATTGGATAATATCTTAACGTGTGTCTCTATCATAATAGGTGCAGGTTATCCTAATATCATGCTGATTTAAAGAAAAAAGTTGCTTGAAAACAAAGTAAACACAACGCCCGCATATGGCCGCATCAGTACCTTTCAGACAGGTCTTTTTTCTTGACCTGAAAGAGATTTATCCGTAGACTCTGCCCCTGTCCTTTGGGACAGTCTATTCATCATATTAACTCGCTGTTTTTTATTTACCGGTTTTTAAATTTGAGGAGAGAGTCAGACATGAAAAAAGTCTACCTTGTTTTGTGTATTACCTGTCTTTTTCTTATACCGGGCCCATATATTCTGGCCGGTGGCATTGACAACAGGAGCAATTACAGCGGCGAATATGTACGCACCTTTACAAGAAATGCGGCAACAGACTCCATTGATGCCATCGCCTACAACCCCGCAGGCGTTTTAAAGATGAAGGACGGTTTTTCAGGCAACCTCTCAATCCATTATGTATTAAAGGAGTATACCAACACGGTTGATGGGGTCACCCTCAAGCAGGATTCCCCCTCATTTGTGCCTGCCCTGTTCGGACTTTATAAAAATGATAAGTGGGCGGGTTTCTTTTCATTTACCATACCCGCAGGTGGAGGAGAGGTTGATTACGATAGCGGCAATGCCAGTACACACATAGGCGCAACAGGTTTAAGAAACCGCCTGAATCAGATCGCTGGCGCTGCCATATATGGGAATATTGTTAATGAAAAACTGAATGCCAAAAGTTTTTATTATGGCTTTACCGCAGGCGGGGCATATATGGTCAATGATATCTTATCTGTTTCAGTCGCGGGCCGTTTTATTGATGCAGAAAAAAAGTCAAGGGCCACCTTTGAGCTTGTTCCCACCGCTATCGGAACAATGGCAGGTCAGCCGGTAAGAGAGGTTGTAATGGCTCATTCTGACAAGGCGGATGGCTTAGGTGTAATACTTGGTCTCAGCATTGATCTTGATCCCCTCTATATCGGTATGAAATATGAGATGGAGACAGAACTTGATTTTAAATATGATGTAAAACAGGACTCTGTAACAGGATTCCCGTCAGGTCTTGGTGCAGCAGGTGGCATTGTTAATGGTGTCGAACATTCGAGGAACCTTCCAGCACTCTATTCTATAGGCATTGCATACAGGGCATCTGAAAAGATCAAGGTGGATACAGGGCTGATATATTATTTCAATGAAGATGCGGACTGGAACGGAGCGGAACAGAATGTGGATGATGGATGGGAGACGAGCGTGTCAATTGAGTATATTCTCAATGAAAATCTAAAGGCAAGCATTGGATATCTCTACACCCGGACAGGCATGGATGCCCGGTATGCGCTAAAAGAGGCCCCTGAACTGAACGCCCGGTCTTTTGGTGGTGGTATCGCATATAAGAAAGGTGAAAACCTTGTTATAGATACGGGTATGGCGTTTGTATCCTATGAAAATGATTCATACACAGACACATCCTCAGGCTCGCCGCTTGAAATAGAATTTGCCAAGGATGTTGTGATGTTTTCAGCAGGGGTTCAATACCACTTTTAGCGCAGGAAAAATTGCAGGCACCTTACCCGGGGATATCTGTCTGAAACAGACTGAAAATATTTACTCCGCCGGGGCTGAACTCACCGTCTCTACAACATATTCACTCATGGTATCAGGCAGGTTAACAAAGATGATCATGAAAGGGACTGCCTCCATAGGTGCCACATTAACATTTGCGTTGTTTATCCCTTCTTTAATATTCAGTTTCTGGTCAATCTCTTCCAGG
The DNA here is from genome assembly GCA_964499695.1 of uncultured Desulfatiglans sp. Classification (GTDB taxonomy): domain Bacteria; phylum Desulfobacterota; class DSM-4660; order Desulfatiglandales; family HGW-15; genus JAAZBV01. The sequence goes on along the minus strand of CAZCMD010000034.1, from coordinate 27,202 downwards.
GTTATTTCCTTGAGCTCGTTTTCTGTAAATATGTTACCCGCGTATGCGAGTTTCTGTGCAATAGGGTTCCTTTTATCATCTTCTATTATACCTTTGACCAGTATATAGCTCCTGGGCTGAGGGTAATTGTTGATGATCTTCCCTTTTATAATGAATAACTGACCGAATCTTTCCCCTGAAAAGGTTTCATATTTAAGGTCAACAATCTCGAGTCTTCTGTTTCCCTCATCCATAGCAGCCATTTCGGAATTTTTCTTTACCTCATCAGTCCTTTCAGGCAGAAGGGCCGGGGCAAAGAGATACACTGAAAGTGCACCCAGTATGACAATTAAGGCGATAATCAGGATGATAGGTGTAAGCCTTAGCCTGGCCGCTTTTCTTTTTACAGAAGCAGGCTGGGGTGAAGCCTCTGGTTCTTCTTCTGTGATATCCTCTTCCTCATTAAGGGCATCCTCAAAGACCCTGTCAAAATCGTCAGTCTCGCCGGGGGCAGGCTCATCGGACAGGCTCTCTCCCTCAAAACCCAAAGATGAGTCAAGATCTGATGAGTCAAGATCTACAGTCTCCTCCTGCTCAGTATCGGCATCTTCTTCCCCGGGCCTCTGGGGAAAAGCAGTAAAGATACTTTTACATACTGAACACCTGACCTTTGAACCGGTCTCCTTGATAAGGTTTTCGTCCAGGTTGAATTTGGATGAGCATTTTTCACATTTTATAATCATTCATTGCCCCCGATATACCAGTAACTGTTAACTAAATAAACTGCCCGGGAAATATGTAAATGGATCAAATATCATGGATTCAAGATTTATGATTTGAGATAGCCAATTTTCAATAAATTGTCAATATTACAATAAAAAACAATGAAATGATTGGTATTTTAGCAGGCTTTTATATTGGATTCAGAGGTGATTTTATAAATTTGTAAAACAACCGATAATAGTTATCTGTTCTGAGACATTAATGTTGATCTCCCGGGAAAATAAGCCTGAAGACAGTGCCGCCTGAGTTATAGCACTCTTCCTTACCCTTACAGAACTTGCATCGTGCAATATTTCCATAGCAGATATCCGTCTCATCGGGTATAAACCTGCACCTGTCGGAATGCATCTCAATGCTAAAATTATATTTCTCTGAAAAAATCTTTGTCCTTAATAGATCAGCCCCTTTTCCCCCGGCATTAAAGTCATAGGGTCTCTTTGATGAATAGTTAATCGTCTCCTGTGTAGGAAAAAATCCCTCAAAAATACGCCGCTGGTATTCATCGGTTATGCCAACGCCATAATCCCTGCAAATAAACTCTGTCCCGCCTGTTTCCGGCCTGATAATAATTTCTATCTTACCCATGTCAGGGGTGTTTTCAATGGCATTCTTTATAAGCCCTGTGATGATCTTTTCAAGCACATCCTCTGGCATATAAACAGGTTGGGACACATTAAAAGATTTAATTAGCTCAAGGTTCCTGTGGGTGTGATTTGGCCTTATCCGCTGCATCAGGTTATCAGTAAAGGAGATAAGATCAATATTCTTCGCTTCAATAACCTTCGGGCCAAAGATGTTATATATCCTGCGCCTGAGCCTTTCAACCAGTTTCCCTTCACCCAGTTCCTCTGCTGCAATGGCCTCAAGTTCATCAGCACATCCATCCAACAGGGTGGAAAGCACATGGTATCCCCTGAAATCGTTGTTATGCATGATATCAGTGACCTCATACTGTATATCAAGTATCCTCTCCAGATTACGTTTTGCACGGCCGAGGGTTGTTTCCCATGACTCTTTGGGTAAAGGAGCAAGCCTTTTGGCGAGTATACTAAGGGTTGAGAGCAGCACTGCAACAGGGGTTTTAATTTCATGTGAAAGGTGGTTAATGGCCTTGTCCTTTGCCTTGTTCAGCATTGTAACTTCATGGTAGGCAACCCTGAGCTCTTCGGAGATCCTCGCATTTTCCACTGACAGGGCGACTGTGCCTGATATCATGTTCATCAGTTCAAGATCAGTGTCATCAAAGGCTCCCTCCTTTTTATTCACGGCAGCCAGCACACCTATTGTCTTATCACGGCTTCTCAAGGGGACAAAAAGCAGGTTTTTAGTGTGTACTTTTGCCTGCAGGTCAACGCCCGGGCAATAATCCAGTTCCTTTGACGTGTCATGAACAATGACAGGTTTACCGGTTTTTATTACCCTTCCGGTAATGGTGTTTTCAACGGAATAACGTACCTTTTTTACACGATTTTTTACCTCAGAGTCATCATACGCCGCCCCTAAAAAAAATATCTCATTTCGTGTTGGGTCGAGTATTGCAATAGAGGCGCTTTCCGAATTCAGGAGCCTCTTTGTTTCACCACTGATATAATCAAGCAGCTCTTCAAGGACAGGATATTCCGGAAGTGCGGTGCTGATACGGAGGAGCGCTGCATTTGTCAGCTCAAGCTTTCTTTCCTGTGTAATATCCCTGAGAATAAAAAGCTTTCCGCCCTCATTGGCATTTTCTTCATCTGTGAAAACCGCCCCTCTGACTATGACATCAAGCACCCTTCCATCCTTTGTAAGCCTTTTAGTCTCAAGCCTCATCTGCTTTTCCCTTAACAGGGTCTCCCGGGCAAGGGCAGCCTCTTCTGCAAGATGGGCGGGGACAAAGGGTATCCTTGACCCCTTGATTTCATCAAAGGTCCACCCGAATGTACGGGTAAAGGCAGGATTCAGATAGGTAATATTTGCATTCAGGTCTGATACGATCATCGGATAGGGGACAAAATCAAGGAGGTTTCTTGCCATCTGCTCGGCCTTTCTGCTGGCCTTTGACTCCTTCTTGTAGAGGAGTTCTGATGTCCTCAAGGCTGTAATTGTCTGCATCTTCTGGGTGACGTCTCTGGCTATCCCTCTGAAACCCTTTTTCTTATTGTTTTTGTCCTTGATAAGAAAGGCAGAGAGCTCAATCTGTCTGGTTTTTCCTTCGCTGTCTACAATCTCCCATTGAAGGTCTGATGCCTCATTCTGGGTAATCCAGATCTTTGTAAAGGTTTCATATGCCTTACCAGCATTTTCACTGTTCATGAATCTGCTGAAGTCACGACCCTGTATCTCGAGCCTTGAGTGTCCGAGTGTATTACAAAATGCATTGTTGAAATAGATAAAACTGCCATAGATGTCTGTTTCAAAGACCCCGTCGCTGACCTGCTCAAGAAACATCTTGTACCTTTCATCAAAGATATCAGTGACGTAGGTTATGCTTTTTCTTAAATTTTCCTTTGAGATATCAGGGTCTTTTGAAGAGATGTCATTACCGGAAAGGTTTTTTTCATCATGATCGGACATTAATTCCAAAACCTCCGGACTATTGGCCTGGTTTTTGCAAAAATTATAATAAAATTACAGGTTATAAAAATTTGCATCTTTCTTCAGTTAAAAGGGAAACACTTTTATATGTTATTATACAAAATGCTGTGTTATATGAAAAATTCTTTATATTATCGTTTTAAAATGTTTTCAAGATTATAGATAGTTATGTATCTCAAATAAGGAGAGTTGTATAATAATTTCTTTTTGTATACATATTATATAGCTTTTATGTGCATAACCTGTAAATTTATGAATGTGAAGGGGCGGTAATAAAAAATATTATGAAAAAAGGGGCATTGTTCCTATCATTACTAATAATTGTCTTTTCAGGCATCATGGTTTCCGGAGAGGAAACCCTGTCGCCCAGGATCGCTTTCGGGGAAAAGGGCTTTGTCGCTAATGAGGTGCTGGAAGGTGCCATTATTGAGCATACCTATAAGGTATACAACAAGGGAAATGCAGTGCTCAGGATAAGCAGGATAAGTCCGGGTTGAGGCTGTTCTGTTGCCGAATTTGACAGGGCAATCCCTCCGGGCCGCGAGGGCAGAATAAAGATAACGTTCAATACTATGGGTAAATCGGGTAAGATTGTTAAATCTATAGGGGTGTTCAGTAATGACCCTGAAAAAAGGAATGAGCACCTTATGCTTGAGGCAACCATAAAACCGATATTCAGGTTATTACCATCAAGCACTGTTGGACTCTCCGGGAAAAAGGGCGAGAAGAAGAGTGCGGAGGTAATAATCTCAACCGGTCTGGATAAGCCATTCAAGCTTAAGCCCGACAGGTTTACCCTTGAAGGTAAGCTAAATTATTCCATAGAACCTTTAGATAAAGGGAAAAGTTACAGGATTGTCTTTAAGAATAATCCCGACATCACAGGTAATTTTCGTGGAGAGTTGAGGCTCCGGACCGATTATAAAGAAAAGCCTCAAATAAAAATCAAGGTTGACTCACGTTTCAATTGATAACCTTTTTCAGTGAGCAACAAAGATTAGTTGAATAAAATATCAGATGGCTCTCTGTTTGTTTATGGAGTACAATGAATAAGGATAAAAAGCCCCCTGTAGAAATATACACAGACGGGGCATGCAGCGGAAACCCCGGGCCAGGGGGATATGGCATTATACTGAAATACGGGGCGCATGAACGGATCATGTCGGGTTATGACCCGGCTACAACCAACAACCGCATGGAAATGACCGCTGTTATTGAGGCCCTTAAGGTCATAAAAAAACCATGCAGTATCAAAATTTGCACTGATTCATCGTATGTTATTAAGGGTATAACAGGATGGATAAAAGGTTGGATAAGGAATAACTGGGTAACCTCTCAGAAAAAACCTGTTCTAAACAGGGAGCTCTGGGAAACGCTTCTATCATTGACCGGTCCCCATGATATTGAATGGGTGTGGGTAAAGGGTCATGAGGGGCATATTGAAAATGAAAAGTGTGATCAACTGGCAAGGGATGCGATCACTAATAAAAAAGGGATAGACACTGGGCTAATAAATGAAGCATAATGAAAAAGTTAATTAATATTAAATACTTGACGAAATTATAAAAATATGTAATTTTTGTTTCATTTATAAAAACCCTTTTTAAAACACTTTATAGTAAGGGGTATTAACATGAGATGTCCAAAGTGCGGTTATATTAGTTTTGATTACAATAAATTCTGCCCAAAATGCAATAAAGATATTTCCGAGGAGCAGACAAAGTTAAACCTGCATAGCTATAAGCATAACACACCTTCATTGCTGGGTATGCTGGTAGGGGCAGGAGACGAATCAAGTTCAGGTTTCACTTTGGATAGCGCTACCGCCCTTCAGAGAGCGGGCGCTGCTGTTGAAGACAATTCGTCTGCTGTTAGTGAAGATAGAATTGATTTCAGCGATGATGATCATGAACTTGAAATCAGTCTTTCTGACGATACAGAACTTGAACTGCCCGAGATCAGTATGGATGATCAATCATCTGACATGGAAAGCCTTGAACTGGGCGATGATGAAGCCCTTGAGCTTGAAGCTGATGAAAAAGAAATTGCTCCGGCAGCCAAGAGCGGGGATGACAACTCCGTTGAACTGGATGACATTTCGATGAGGGGCAGCAAGGGATTTTCTACCATTGAACTGAATGTAAGTGACCTCAAGATAAATGACACGGGCGAGCTGGAGATCGGTTCCATTTCCGACGATGAGCCACAGGCAGAAATGCCCGGAGCAGGGGGTAGCGACAATCGGGCGATAGATGTTAACAGGACATCCCACCTTGATCTCTCAGACCTTACATTTGATCTGGATAATGAACCGGGCGCAACCACAGAAGAGGCTAACGGCACAATTAAAACTGCTAAATCGGAGAAATCAGATAAAGATAACTCCCTTGATCTTGGCGATCTGGCCCTTGATGACAGCGATATCATTACAAAGGAAGATAATGAAGGTCTTGACCTTGATAACCTTGTATTTGAAGAGACGGATGAATCGGAGAGTGCAAGTGCATCCATGGCAGAGACCTTAAATATTTCCGCCCTCAGCGACAATGGCACAGGGAGTATTGATCTGGGAGACCTGGCTATTTCCGGAGAAGATGACGGCATTGATTTGTCTGATCTCACATTTGATGACGAAGATATCAAAAATACCGGAGAAAACATCTTTGGAGGGGCTATGGATCTGGATAATCAGGAGACAGGCGAGCTTAAGCTTGACAGCACTGACAGTAAAGATGAGAAAAATGATTCTCAGGTATTAGATCTGGGCAGCCTTGAGAATCTTGACCTTGATCTTGATCTTGATGATATGGATGATAAAAAATAACAGTCTCCTGACCTGCAGTCCGGAATATTAAACCGCACTGAGGTTCAAGATGAAAATCCTTTTTATATAAATTTTCATCTTGACCATCATAAAAGGAAAGGTTATAAGGCTCTTCACAAATGTGCCGAGATAGCTCAGTCGGTAGAGCAGCGGACTGAAAATCCGCGTGTCCACAGTTCAACTCTGTGTCTCGGCATCTTAAAAAAATAACATAAGGCTGATTCATTAATTTGAATCAGCCTTTTTGATTTTCAGGATTCGCTTAAAGCATTTTTATACACCTGAAGGAGGCACATACCAAACCATCCATTCAGAGTTATTCTTTTAACTGCGAGTAATATATTTTTTTAATTTTGATATAACCAACTGAACCGCTACACGCCGGTAATAGAAATATTTATATCTGGTTTAATATTAATTCAGCAGAAAAGTCAAAGAAGCTTGCTCCAATTCCTGGCCAAAGTAAACTCACAGCTAGAGTCAGGGCCAGAGTCGGAGGCACAAAGCGGACTGTTCAAATCGTCATTTCGCTATTTACCCTAATAGTCAAAGTCAAAAATACTATAGACTGCTTCCACATTGATCTCCAACATCTGACATATTTTTTATGTTTTCCTAATATTGAATATTGAATTAATTTAATAGGGTTTCCGATCTTGTTTTCCCGTTCAACTTTGAGCTTTGAGCTTCGGGCTTCCCTAATTGTGTATTGATCATTGTTAATTGAAAACCTCTTGTATTTATTTTAAAAAGGGCTTAAACCTAACCCATTATATCTTTTAGGGCATAATGAATTACTATACTATGGCCCCCAAGCGCATCATTATATAATATTTTATTAATAGTATTTTTAATATCATTCTCTGTTTTGTATGTATGCGCTACTTGTCGATAGATGTAGCTTTTCAGACCATCCTAGCAAAGGTGGTTGGTAAAGACTGGATAAAGTTCACATGACACTGTTTTCTGGTACCGGAGAATCCAGTTGTTATTAAATGTTGTTCAGAGTAATTATAATCAAAAGAGCAAAACAGAGATTTGACCCTCTATTTTAAACAAGTGTGATGATTGGTGATATGACAGATGTACATACGATAGCGCAGCGAAGCTATAACATGACCCGGATTAAAAGCAGGGATACAAAACCTGAACTGATCCTGCGACGACTTTTATGTTCGAAGGGAGTAAGGGGATACAGGCTGAACGTCAAATTGCCCGGAAAACCAGATATCGTGTTCACAAAATATCGTACTGCGATATTCATAGACGGCTGTTTCTGGCACAGATGCCCGCAATGTTTCAAACAGCCGGAAAACAACCGGGATTTCTGGACGCAGAAAATCAACGGCAATGTTGAACGTGATAAAAAAGTGAACGCTCAGCTAAAAAAACAGGGTTGGATGGTAATCAGATTTTGGGAACATTTATTAAGGAAAAACCCTCATTCAGTATTTATAAAGGTTAAAAACGTGCTTAAGAAAGGGGGCTGGAAAGATGGCTTATAAGATACTTGATCTGTTTGCTGGAGTTGGCGGTCTTTCCCTAGGCTTTGAGCTGCTTAAAGATAATAAAGGGAAACAGATATTTGAACTATACAAAGCATTAGAAATCGATAAATACGCGTGTGACACCCTCCGGAGAAGGTACGGTGAAGAGCGCGTTATAGAAGGGGATATTACTGATCCAAAGACAGAAAAAAAAATTATCAACGAATGTAAAGGCAGGGTGGATATCGTTGTCGGTGGTATACCTTGCCAGTCATTTTCACTACTGGGTCCAAGGTCAGGATATGGTGTGCACTCCAGAAAATTCAAAGAAGATAAGAGAGATACACTATACGAACATTACCGCGATATTGTTAAAAATATCAAACCCAAAATTATAGTTATCGAGAATGTACGTGGGATCCTGTCGAAGAAAGATTCCAACGGCACGAGGATAATTAATAAACTAATCAACGATTTTGAAAAAATAGGCTACTCTTTCGAGAACAGCAGAAATGAAAAATGGCACATCCTTAATGCAGCAGATTACGGCGTACCACAGCGACGTGAACGGGTTATCCTTATCGGTATACTGAATACAGGAAAACCTGTAATAGTTCCAGATATTACACCTACACATTTCGACCCGGCACATGAGAATGCCGAAGAGATGTTCAATAAAGGTCTGAAACCGTATATTGGTGTATCCGAAGCAATTGGTGACCTGCCGAGAGTTGTGCCGATGATAACGAATACAGGCCTGACAATACTTCAGACCACAGAAATATCCGAGATGAACAGAACTATATTTTCAGGTGTCGATGAGGCGGAATATAACAAAGACGATTACCGGCGACATCTTGCGAAGATCAGCGAATCGGCAAAAGATTTTTTCAGATTCGTGCGACCAAACGGATACAAGTATGTACATCATCATACCGCGCGGAGCCATCAGTTATCCGACGTAATATTATTCCGACTGATGAAACAGGGGGAGACTGCAAAAGAATTCTCTGAAAGAATGCCGCTGGAAGCTAAAAAGCTAATAAAGTATGACATGCGTTCATTTAAGGATAAATATCGAAAACAGAAATCGAGTGAGCCCTGCACAACAATTTTTGCGCATCTTGAGAAGGACGGGAATAGGTTTATCCATCCCATACAGGCACGAACTTTCACGCCGAGGGAAGCAGCACGTATTCAGTCTTTTCCCGACGATTTCGTATTTGAAGGACCCATAAGTAGGAAGTTCAAACAGATCGGAAACGCTGTTCCGCCGCTTATGAGCTACAATATCGCCAAAACTATTTATTTTGGATTACTGTAATGACAACCGAAATCATGAAAGACAGTTCAAAACTCAGACCACGTGCAAGAATCATCAAGACGATTGGTGACGAGTTAATCAGTAATGATGTGGTGGCAATAATCGAACTTGTAAAGAATAGTTATGATGCAGATGCGTCTTCTGTTAAGATTGTATTCAAAGGTCATCTCAATAAGGGAGAAGGTCGTATTGTTATTGCCGACAACGGTACAGGGATGGATCTTGAGACCATTAAAAAGGCATGGATGGAACCTGCAACAAATTTCAAAATACTCAAACGAAAATCTGGCAAGGACAGAAAGATTCTCGGAGAAAAAGGTATAGGGAGGTTTGCATCTGCAAAACTTGCAGATAAACTTGTCCTTGTTACTAAAGTGAAAGATGATAACGAAGTCAAAGCGATTTTTAACTGGGCAGATTTCTCCAATAATGAAAAATATCTCGATGAGATTGATTGTTCATGGGAAGTCCGTGAGCCAAAAACTATAAGTAAGAACGGGACAATACTGAAACTTATCGGGCTTGAATCAGACTGGAACTATGACAAATTGCGTGAACTGCGCATAGCTTTATCACGGCTGATAAATCCTGTTTCACCAATAAGCGGTTTCAAAATTACTCTTGATTTACCTGATGACAAAGCATTCGATGACCTCAGAGGAGAAATCGATCCACCAGAGACCATCAGCAAACCTGACTATTTTATCAAAGGAATTATGGCTGATGATGGTGTTGTTAAAGCTGAGTACTTTAGCAGAAAAGGGAATAAGAAAGATATTATCACAGAAGTAGTTAAGGTAAAAGTCTCGAAAAACAATGCAAAGAAGAACGAAGAATTCAGGATACCTACATGTAAAGCCTTCGAGTTCGAATTCCGTGTCTGGAACAGAGAACCTGAATCGTTGAAACAACTCGCAGAAGAATTAAGCAGCGAGAAGAAGATTGTTGATTTGCGTAAAGACCTTGACGAAGCAGCGGGAATAAGCATTTACAGAGACGGTTTTCGTGTCTTACCATACGGTGAACCAAAGAACGACTGGCTTAGACTTGACGCACGACGTGTCAACGTTATGTCAAGAAACCTGAGCAATAGCCAGGTGATTGGCTATGTGTCAGTCAGTCTGGACAGGAACATTGAGCTAAAGGATCAAAGTAACAGAGAAGGTATTATTGACAGTACCGCTTTTACTGATTTAAAAGATTCCATTATCATTATTCTTTCATTTCTGGAACAAAGAAGATTTAAAGAAAGACAACAGGCCATCCAGAAAGTTGAGCAGGAAGAAAGCCTGTTTTCCAAATTTGATATATCTCCGGTGAAACACATCGCCGCGAAGAATGTACCGAATGATAAAGAACTGAAGCAATCCATTGAAGAAGCTGACAGGAAAATTCAGGAAGGCGTCAGAGAAGTTCAGGAAGTGATCTCGCGATATCACAGGCTTGCCACTCTTGGACAGCTTGTCGACATCATTATCCATGATGGCAATAGTCTTCTGTACGGGATCGATACTGCTTCGAAAAAGCTTGAAAAAGAACTGAAAAAAGAAACACTGAGTGAAAAAAATCTTCAGAATGTACTCAACAATATCAGGAACGAGAATAAGGCACTTTCTCTATTGTTCAAACGCCTGGAGCCGTTTGGTGGCAGAAGAAGAGGACGACCTAAAGAATTCGTCATCGAAAAAGCGATTGAAGAGATATTTAATCTGCATTCATCACATCTTAAAGAACTCAATATCATGTACGAACTACCAAAGGGCGAAACTATTGTGAAACTCGATACTGCAGAGCTTGAAATGATAATATTCAATATGCTGAATAATTCGATATACTGGTTAAGTACTGTTGACAATAAATCGCGAAAAATCAAAGTGTCTATAAATAAGCATGATGAGAAGCTGATATTGCTGTTCAGCGATAACGGACCAGGAGTGAAAGAAGAAGATGCTCCGTACATTTTCAATCCATACTACAGCACTAAACCAAACGGCACGGGTTTAGGGCTCACTCACGTCGGTGAACTCGTCACCGGATATGATGGTTCTTTGGAATTAGTTGAACCTGATGAACTTGAAGGAGCAAATTTCCGAATAATTTTCAAAAAGAGGGTCTAAATGGATTTACGGGTTCTCATGATTGATGATGAAGTAAAGAACACCTCTGCTGTCTACGACCTGTTTAATGGCACAGAGATTTCCGGTCACAGTATTGAAATTGTTACATGTAATGATTTTGTCCATGGTAAGGAACTTCTATTCTCGACTGAATATGACATTGTCATCTTGGATATCTACAAAGGAAAACCCAGTGCGGAAAATCCCGACCGGGATGGTGAAACCCTTTTATCAGAGATCAGGAGTAAAACTTTTATTCCCGTAATTTTTTTTAGTGGACTGCCAAAACATGTTGAACATCTGAGCTCAGAAATTATCAGAGTAGTTCCAAAATCAGCCGATGGCAATGATCTTCTTCAGAAAGAGATTGAAATGCTTATAAACACAGGCATTCCTATGATAAAAAAGAAATTGCTGAAACATATACAGGAATGTTCACGGGAATATTTCTGGGATTTTGTGCAAAATAACTGGGCAGAGCTGCAACATATAAACGATTCTGTTTCCCTTGGCTACCTTCTTGCAAGACGAATAGCAAAATCATTTTCCAAATCGAATATAAAGAAAATCTTTGCTGACCATAAATTATCCGAAGAAAAAATATATCCGATGGAGTATTACATATATCCCATATCGCAAGAGGACATGATAGAGACCGGAGATATAATCAAGCATAACGATATTATCTACGCTATTGTCACTCCGTCATGCGATATGCACCATGACAGTAAATCAGATTTCATTCACTTGGCTAAATGTGTACCACTTTCTGAATTTAAAGAATACACCGAGTATATGATAAACAAGTCAAACACAAAGAAGAAAGAACTAGAGAAGATTGTATTGTCAAATAAGAAAGACAGGTTCTACTTTCTTCCCGGTACACACTTCATTGAAAATTCAGTTATTGATTTTCAGCAACTTACGACTGTGGCAAAATCAGAAATGAAAGATTTCCATCGGATAACTAAGCTTGATGCGCCTTTTGCGCAAGCAATGGTTGGTTTTTTCATCCGCTATTATAACCGTATCGGTACTGATGACCTCGACGTTGAATACATCATAAATAATCTTTAGTGAAATCATGTTCCATGTCACAGATTGATATTACAGAAGTATATGACACTTTGAATCCTGCGGCTAAAATTGAGAATAAGCTACAGCAGGATGATAACCAGCTTGAACTTATCGTTCCATTACCTTCCGTTAATGTTTCTAACAGTTACCGCGACATAACTGAAGACCACCTTGCTGCTCTGTATGTTGCAGAATCTCTTGCGAAATGTTCATATGACTTTAGCTACAGCATGGACTGGGATAGGCACCATTATCCGGTAATAGTATTTACCTTCAGGATTACAAACGCATCAGAAGCCGCTTTAAAAATTACCAAACTCGCGCTTCTTTTTGTTGTAGATTCTGAAAATTACGACGAAGAAGACAGGAAAAAGGTCTGGGAAGAACTGTTCAGTTACGAAGATAAGATTGATGAACAAACTTTTGCGTTTCCTGAGCTCGCCGACGATTATTATGCGAATCTCGTTAATGGTGTATATCTCAATGAAGAAGAGATGGCACCGGGTGAACTGAAAAAAATATTCAGGAAATACCCGGAGAGAAAACACGGTTTCTGGAAAAGTGCATTAAGCGAGAAACTTGGTTTTCCAATTTATGTGTCTCCTGGTTCATGGATTGTTGCAAATGAGAACATGGAGAAGATTCATGATTTCTGGCAAATAGAAAGCTCAAGATTTATCAAGTGCGACCTTCTCAGTTTCAATTATGAATACATTCTCCTTAGCGGAAGTTTTATCGCGGTATTACCATTCAACCGTCTTATTCAAGCAGCAAAATGTGCGGTGTTCTTCTACAAGAACAGATTAGGATGGCAGAATGATGATGACTGGATAGAATGCCTGTATACAAATCCTGAAGTTATCGAGATCAGGGAGCAGATTAGCCTGAAAGGATGGTCCTCTCCAGTCAGACGATTATCTTACTTTCTTTCTCCTGACGGTGATATTCTAGTTGTCAGAGATGACGAATTCAGTTACATCATATACTCATTGAAAGTGATGAAGCAACATGAGATTCTCTCGCTCAGAGAAGGTTTATCAAAAATTTCAGGCCTGATATCATCCATTGCGGGTATTACTGACAGACTGAATTTCGACTGGGACAAGCTTGATGATGAGCAGTTTGAACAATTGTGTTATGACATGATTTACTACAGTCCGAAATTCGATAATGCAACCATACGGAAGATGGGCAAATCCAGATCACGTGATGGTGGCAGAGATATCGTTGTAATGAAACGTCAGCATCCCGGTGACCTGAAAAAAAAGAAGTTCATATTTCAGTGCAAACTTGTGAAAACCGGTCAGTCTCTTACCACATCAAAGGTTACAGGAATTTCTGACGTGATTGACCAGTACGGTGCTGACGGTTACGGAATCCTGACAAACACAGTTATAGATGGCACTCTTTATGACAGGCTTGACGGAATTTCTGTTAACAGAAACATCGAAATGGATACAAAAGCTATTTTCGAGATCGAGAGATTTCTCGCGGCGAATTCTGAAATAGCGAATCGATACTTCGATAAGAGCGGGATATAGGTAAAAAGAAAAACTAAGTTATTTTTTACCGCATAGAGCATACTTTCATAATTCAATAACCTCGAAGTTTTAAGGATGGAATGAAGGCCGAAGCATCTTAGACTGAAGTTAATTAGTTTTACATTCCTTAACAACCTATAGCCTACTCCTGTGCTTTGCTCTAATCACATGCTTGCTTGTAACACCCAGAATTTTCTTTTCTGCATTTCCAAAGCAAACCTGCCAGACAATTTCTCCAGTGGGTGAGGGCACAGGTTGGTGACAGTATATCCCTGATCCCGGTTGATAAAATCTACTTCTTTCAGGCAAAGGATAAGTATACAACCGTAATGACAAAGAATGAAGAATACCTGATAAGAACAACCATACAGGAACTTGATGAAGAATTGAACCCGGATTTGTTCTTCCGTATCCACAGGGGAACCATAGTGAATGCACGTTTTATAGATAAGATATACACCCTGCCAGGGAGCCGTGGCGAGCTTCGTTTAAAGGACCGGCCCGAGATACATCCAATCAGTCGCTCCTATTCACATCGATTCAAACAGATGTAAATAATATATTCACCGCCAAATAATTAGATCTACCACATCCATATTCCATTCACATTATCTCCTTTGCATCTCATATTTCTACTATGAAATACTTATAGATATTAAGAATTTTGAAGGAGGTGTCCATGAACATCATAAGAATAAATAATATTAAAAAAGAATATTCATTAGGAAAGACTGTTGTTCACGCATTACGTGGGGTTAATCTGAATGTTCAGGAAGGCGATTTTCTATCAATCGTCGGAGCATCAGGGAGTGGAAAAACAACACTTCTTAATATTATCGGTTGTGTTGATACCGCTTCATCAGGGAGTGTAACCATTGGCGGTGAAGAGATTAACGGGATGAAGGATAAGAAACTGACTGATCTAAGGTTGTATAAAATCGGTTTTATCTTTCAGACCTTTAACCTGATCCCGGTTTTGAATATCAGGGAAAATGTCGAGTTTCCTCTCCTGCTTATGAAGAACCTTACCAGGGCAGAGATAAATCAAAGAGTCGAAAAACTTGTTGATGAAGTAGGGATCAAGGAGTTCATAAAACACCGGCCATCAGAACTATCCGGCGGCCAGCGCCAGAGGGTAGCCATAGCCAGGGCGCTTGTCACCAATCCTGAAATAGTCCTGGCAGATGAACCTACAGCCAATCTGGATTCGGTAACCGGACGCAATATCCTCGAACTTATGAAAGACCTCAACAAAAAAGAATCCACTACCTTTATTTTTTCCACCCATGATCCGGATGTCATCGAATATGCGAATGATGTTGTTAGAATTAAAGACGGAATCATTATAGACCGCGAGGTGTAAGACATGGGACTCCTGTTAAAAATTGCTTTCAGAAATCTTTTGCGGCACAAGGGAAAAAGCCTTTCCATCGGGTTTGTGCTGGTTGTCGGGGCCTTTTTCATGACAGTCGGGAACGGTTTTATTTCCGGGATGCAAAAAGGGATGGATCGAAACCTTGTAAAAACCCTTTTTGGAGATATAACTCTTATGCCCAAAGAGAGGCTTGAAGACACCCTTTCAGGGCGCTCGGATGTCCTGGATTTCATGGAAAATTATGAAAAAATACAAAAGGCGGTTTCAAGTGATATAAATGTTGAAAGAGTCACTCCAATAATTATTGGAAAAGCCGCCATGCTGGATCTTTCCAATCTGCAAAGTTCCTCCGCCGATATCGACACCATAACCTTCTGGGGTATGGATTTTAAAAAATATAAAGAAGCCTATAGTCAAGACCTTGTCATTCTTGAAGGAGACAGCTTAAAAGAAGGTGAAAGAGGGATTCTGATAAACGCTAATCTGCGTGAACAACTTTACTTCATGCATGACATTTGGCTGTTACCCGAAGGTGAAACCCTGCATAAGGATACCCTTCCCGCAGAGGCTCTATCTAATATCAAAAATCTTATAACCCGGAATGATCTTGTTTTACTTGGAATAAGCGGATCTATTACATCTACGGATATTCGTGTCCCCATTAAAGGGATTTTTAAATTCAAAGAAATGAGTGAAGCCCTTAGTCTGATCAACGATGTGGATATCAATCTTGTTGATATATCTACTGCCCGGGATTGTATGGGTTACCTTAACCCGCAGGAAAAAATATCCCATCATACTGGTGACAATCAAATCCTTTTGGATACTGCGATAAATAATCCCGACAAGCTCTTTGATGATGACGTTCTTGTGTCTGAAACCACAGATCAATTATCCGCTGATCATATAGAGATTTCAAGGCAGGATAATGAGAACTTACATACCTCAAATGCTGATAATACGATCTACAACATCTCTCAGGTGAATCTGAAGCCCGATATCAACCTGGATCATGCAGTGGAAAAGATTAACAGCTCTTTATCAGACTCGGGGCTTGGTAAATATGTGCGCGCTGTATCCTGGCAGGATGCATGGTCGGTTTTTTCAGGCGTTGTATCAAGAACAAGTCTCATTTCCACACTTTTCATCGACATAATCTTTTTAGCCGCTATTCTCATGATAGCCAATGCCTTAAGTATAGCTGCAATGGAGCGGGCTGCCGAGATAGGCACAATGCGTGTTATCGGTTCTCAAAAAATATTTATTGCTGGGCTTTTTGTAATGGAGACATCCATACTCTCCTTTTTCTTCGGCGGACTTGGGATCGTGATGGGTATAACTGTAATTAAGCTGCTTTCTGGCATGGAAATAACAACAGAAAATCCTGTGCTTCAATTGATGTTTGGCGGGAGTCAATTCTCACCATCCATGAGCCTTTCTGATGTTGTCTCAGGAGTAATTCAACTTGGAATAATATCTATTATAGCGGTCATATATCCGTTGCTTGTTGTCAAAAACATCAAACCCATCGACGCAACAGGATACAATTAAGGAGATAACCATGAAATTATTAATCATTATGGCTTTCAGAAACCTATTTCGTCAAAAAGGTCGCAGCATCCTTATAGGTCTTGGAATATATGTAAGCACAATATTCCTGATAATGGGTTATTCATTCAATAAGGGTATGTTTAAAAATATTATCGGAAACTTTGTAGATACGAATATTACCGGCCATATAAAGATAAGTATCACTGAAAAAGACAGTAAAAATAACATAGCTATTGTTCGGGACAGGGATGAAATTGCCGCACTTATTAAAAAAGAACTCCCTGATGTTAAGGAAGTAAAGGAATCGTTAATTATGCCTGTCTATGCCATGGTCAATGGAAAGGGGAGCAGAATCGGACTGACCGGCATTCATGCGACATCCCCGAAGGAAATACAGAATATTACGATTGTGGATGGAAACCTGGAGAAATTCTTTGACCCCGGCATCGAGAATCCTTTGATACTTGAATATAAAAGGGCAAAGGCCTTAAAAGTAAATACAGGTGACATTGTAAGAATCAGGCTGTCCACTGTATTCGGACAGGTACAGACAGCCCAATTGAACCTGGTGGCAACGGTTAAACTAACCAATGTCCAGATGGCAAATTTTTTCCAGGGGATATTGCCCTTTGAAAGACTGAAGGAGATCGCAGGGTACAGGCCTTATGAAGCACAGAGCCTGAATATTGTGTTGAAAAACCTTAAAGAGTCCGGAGACATGGTAAATATTGCCGACAGGATATCCCCGATACTCCAACCTGCTCCGGCATATATTGAAGGCAAATTCAGCTCAAAAACATCGGAAAGCAACGGGATTCTCACCGCTATTCAAACTGACAGTGTATCAATTGAACAATACTATCAACAAATAAATCTACTGGATGGTGAAATAGATTTGTTCGAAAAGGACAAGGGTAAAGTCCATATAACCAGGTCCCTGGCAAAAAATCTTAACATTAAGCCTGGATCATCCATAAAACTCTCTTATCAAACAAAGTTTGACAAGAGAAATATCGTATTGGATTTTAAAGTTGTGGGCATCATTGAAGACCCGGATATCGTGACCTCCGCTACGGCCTTTATAGATGCTGAGTCCTTTTTCAAGACCTATCTCAATGACCTTCCTAAAAATGATATAGGCATTAAATCCGGTAGCATTATCGATCCTAAAAACCCTTTCAGCACTTGCCTGGCACATTCATGGAAACTGGCTAAAAGGACATATTCGGCAAAGGAGTATAATAAAAAACAGAGAGAAATCAGGAAATCCTCTTATATCGGAAGCATATTGGATGTTGTTACTATGCAGGAGCCCCTTGAGGCGGTATTCATTATGGAACCTATGCAGGAAGCTGTCATCATAGTCATCATGCTGATTGTCCTGTCTATAATTCTGGTGGGTATAGTTAACACTACACGCATGAATATCCGGGAGAGAACAAAAGAAATAGGAACAGTCCGCGCCATAGGAATGCAGCGAAAAGCAGTTGTGCGCATTCTGATTTTGGAAATGGAGATACTCTGTGTCCTGGCAATTCTTCCGGGGATATTTTCCGCATGGGGACTGATGGAATTGATCTCACATATCCGGATTCCTTCCAATGATGCGTATCTTTCTACAGTCTTGGTCAACGGGCGGCTGGCATTTCAATCGCCCATCGGCTTAATAGCCATAAACATACTGTTGATAATCATCATGAGTTCCCTTGCCGTATTTGTGCCAGTAAAAAAAGCAGTCAAAAAACCGGTTGCCGATGCACTCGGCCATTATGAATAAATATCGTGGAGCAAAAAAATGAAATACATCAAACATATTATATTCAGCTTTCTACTATTGATTATCTTTTCAGGCATTAGCAACGCCAGTGGCTTATGTACGCGTATTCTGGAAGAGATGGAAAACAATGAAAAATTCGAATTTGATCTCACGGCAAAGGTATCACTGGTTGAAGAACATACAACAATGGGGATCAGTGAATTGGAATTACTGTATCACAGAAGAGATTCTGACGACTCTTTTCTTCTTGTCTACCTGTCGCCTGAAAGAAATAAAGGGAACGGCTACCTTCGTGTAGAAGATAACCTGTGGATGTACAGAAGAAATACAAGGACATTCCAGCACATAAGCCGCAGTGACAGGATCGGTGACTCTCTCTTAAGTTCGGAAAACTTTGAAACAAGAAAGCTTACGGAATTATATTCCCCTTTAATGAACGACAATGGAAAGGAAATATATGAAGAGGAAATGCTCGGGAAGATTCCGGTCTATAAATTCGAAGTCAGGGCAAAAGTCAAGGACGTAAGTTACCACAAACACATCTACTGGGTACAAAAAGACAATTACCTTTTATTAAAGCAGGAGTCTTACTCCCTGTCAGGCACCTTAATGCAGACTATCTATTTCACAAAATATACAAAAGTTCAGGATATATATATCCCTCTTAAATTCCTGTTTATTGATGAGTTTGAAAAAGGGACCAGGACTATAGGTACAATTTCAGGAATCAGCTTTAAAAATGTTGATGATACTGTGTTTACAAAGGCGTACCTGGAGAATTTGAACAAATAATTTTATTAAAGGAGATTTTAATATGTCTACCCCAAAAAAAATATTTACAGTCGTTGCTATCATTTTATTTTTAGTAGTTGGAGGCACCAGCGTGACCTTCGGAAAAACCCTTGTTTATAAGGAAGTTTCTTCAGACAAAAATATCACAACCGAGGTCATTATCAATGAATTAAAAAATGGTTATGAAATAAAAAAGGTAGCTTCAGATAAATATGAGGAAACAACTTATACGGATCAGTCATTTTCAACTTTAAAAATAGATATGTATCACCCTGAACATGGGACTGTTTTGGCTGAGAGGCGCGGAGACAAGGTTTTTATTACAATAAATCCAAAAGGAAAGGATGGTATAAGCAAGAAAGAAGTGAAGATTAGTAGTGACTTACCCTGGTACCAGGATTGGGGATTGCAACTTAAATCCTTTATAATGTCAGATAATATATCAACAGAGTTCTGGTCAATGGAGCCGGGGAAATGGAGAGCTGGCAAATTTGAAATTAGAAAAGAAAATATTGAAGTAATAGAAATAAATGGCCAGAAGATAGAGGCAATCCATGCAAAGGCGTCTCTTTCAGGGTGGAGGAAAATGTTATGGAGCGGTGATATGTGGTTTAGAAAATCGGACTGTATATTCCTTCTTTCTAAGATGAATCCAATGAACTCGAAAAACCATAAACAATTTGTTGAGGAAAGATAGGTTAATAATGTCGTCGTTATTCCGAGGCTCAAAATGATAATCAACTCCAGAGCATCCACATCTATAACAAAATTCTTTAGCATTCTCTTTGTACTGACCCTGTTTCTCCCCTGTTATTCATCATACGGGTCTGAGGCAGGCACTATTAATGAAGATGCCCTCTTTTCAGATTCTGAAATGGTTGTTGAGACCAAAAAGATGGTTGATGAGTCTATTGTAAAAGAAACCGATAAACCATCTGTGTCTCTTTCAGGGTCAATCTATAACCACAATTATTACTCAACAATCCGGGATGATTATATCCTGAAAGTACCGGATTCAGATAATGATGGAAAGTATACAGGCAGCCTGACAACTAATCTTCTCCTGGATATGCGCTATAAGGATGGCATTAAAGGCTTTGTTAATCTCGACACTATCTATAACTTCAGGGGGATCAACCAGTCTGGTGAAAAAGATAAGGAATATACAGACCAGGCACTTCGGGAATTTTTCTTTGATTTTAATATAAAAGAGAAAGTGTACTTTCGATTGGGCAGGCAATATCTTAAATGGGGTCGCAACTATTTCTGGAACCCGACAGACCTTATTAATGTCGATAAGAAGGATTTTCTTGATCCCAATAAAAACCTTCAGGGAGCAAAAGGTGTAAAGATACATACGCCATTCGGCACCAAATATAACATCTATAGTTTTATAAACCTGGAAGACCACAAGCATTTCAAGGATCTCTCATGGACAGGCAAATTTGAATTTCTGGTTGGAGATACAGAAATGGCCTTTTCAGGCTGGTATAAAAAGGGGTTTAAACCTGTGTTTGGGTATGATTTCTCTACCCGGTTTTTTCGCATTGACTGGAAGGGGGAGGCAAGTATATCAAGAGGTCAAGATCTGCTATCCCTTTTAAATGAAAACGCCATTGATACTCCCGAAGAATCATCAGGAGGTACTTCGCACAGGGAAGAGGAATGGGTTCCGCGAATCAGCTTTGGATTTACAAAGACATTTAATTTTATGGATATCAACGATCGGATAATTGTTACCGGTGAATTTTATTATAATCACGCTGGGTTTGATCATAATGTGTTTGATGAACAGGACCGGATTTTTCCCCTGCTATCTAAAGGGCTTTACGAGCCTAATCATGTTGCCAGATACTATGCTTCTTTGTTTACATCCATAAAGCATTTCATAGTAAGTAACGGTATTCTCAATACTAATTATTTAACTAATTTGACAGACAAATCAGGATTATTTTATCTTTCATTCCAATACAATTTCAGGTATGACTTCTTTCTGGACCTTTCATTTTCACAGACAATCGGTAACGGAAAGGATGAGTACACCTTTTCAGGTAATGATAAAACCTTTGGCTTTGAATTAAGGTATTTCTTTTAGAGAAAATGAATCTATATCCAATACTCAACGACATATTTAAACGCATTCTTTTCAGGTACTACCCTGCGTCACTTTTTTTTAGTACTCTGACTTTATTTACAACCAAAAATATCATTTTTAATGAGGTGGCTTCTACAGGTGCCTTGTTCATATCCATGCAGTTAGTCATGCTGACCTCATGGTCAATCATTTTTATAGTACTTTATATACACAAGCCGACAGGATTAATAAAAGTACTGGCCGATGTGACTGGTGTATTATTCTGTGGAGTAATCATTCAGTATATGGTCTTTGCCCTTTTCCTGGATTTTAGTCTATGGCCTTTTACAGATTCCGCATTTGCCAATAAAACTATAGTGATGTTGCTTATGAACACTGTATGGTGTGGGGGGACATTCTTTCTTGCAGAAAAGTCGATTGTTGCTGAAAAGAAATATGAAAAAGAAAAAACTGAACGATTGAAGAGTGAAAAAGAGCTGATAGAAAATCAACTCAGCCTCTTACAGGCACGAATAGAACCTCAGTTTCTATTCAACACAATGGAAAGCATATCCGGTCTTTTTGATACCGCTCCTGAAAAAGCCATAAAACTTCAAAAGCATTTTATACAATACCTGAGGGTATCACTGAGAAAAACCAGGGAACGTTATTCTACCGTGGAACAGGAGATGGAGCTTATTCGTTCCTACCTGGATATTTTTAAAGAAGGCATGGAAGAGCGGTTTGCGTATATGATTAATATGGATCCTAAAACTGTAGACTGGCCTTTCCCTTCTATGCTCATTCAACCGGTTGTTGAAAATGCCATAAAGAACAGTATTGAAAAAAGCCATAAAGGCGGTCAAATTTCAATAATAGTTCAACAAAAAGAAGAGAGGATTCAAATAATCATTACCGATACAGGTATATGTTCAATTGAAGAAGATAATTTGGATCTTTTATTCGGCGATATAAAAGAACATTTAAAATCGCTTTATGGGAAAAAAGGGATACTTCAACTGAAGAATAACAGGCCATCTGGACTTTCTGTGACTATTGAGGTGCCTTATGAATAACCGTCTGCCAATCGATGCGTTAAAAATTTCAAAGCGAATTTTATTACAATATTTCCCTGTATGGTTTTTGTATACTTTCTTAACCTCACTGCTTCTTAAACAGGTCTGGGGAATGAAAGGGTTCGTATCTAACTTCTTGGGCATGATAGGGCGGCCAGCTATTATGTATATCTTTGCCATCCTGCCTCTTATGTTATTTAAAAATATGTCACCCATTTCAAGGCGGGTTATTTTCGTTTTAATCTGCCTCATTGTCACAGCAGTTGATATGTTTTTTAATTTACCAGTTCTCGATAGTTTTGCTTATAGTCCGCTGCCGATATCAAAACAGATGATATCCGGTCTAATGATTGATTTAACCTGTGCGGCAATAGCCAGCTGGTTCTTTTTTCTTGAGGAAAAGCAGCATATAGTAGAGACACAAACCATAGCTGAACAAAATAGAAAATTTAACAATGAAAAGATGATAACCGAAACCCATTTAAAGCTTTTGCAGGCGCAGATAGAACCCCACTTTTTATTTAACACATTAACAAGTATACTTACTCTAAGCACTAAAGAGCCTGATAAAGCCAAAATAATGCACAATAATTTCAAGCAATATCTTAAAACCACACTAACTAAAACACGATCAAGTGTGACCACTATCGGCCAGGATATTGAATTGATCAGGGCCTATCTGGATATCTTTAAGGTCAGGATGGGAGATCGTTTACAATACTCTATTGAAGTGGATGACGAAATAGTCGATCTTCCTTTTCCATCCATGTTAATTCAGCCCATTGTTGAAAATGCCATCAGGCATGGTCTTGAACCCAAGATAGAAGGCGGAGAAATCCAGATAAAAGTCACTAAAACTAAAGAAGGCAGGATTTGGTGGAACATAGAAGATACTGGCCTTGGAATGCCTGATGATGCGGATATGGGAACTGGCCTGACAAATATTATTGAACGTTTGGAAGCGTTGTATGGTGATGAAGGTCATCTTACCCTTGAAGATAACAAACCATCAGGTGTGAAAGTAACGCTGGAGGTGCCCTATACCTATGCTTGATATCAAAGATAAGATCACAGCTGTTATAGCAGATGATGAAGCCCTATCAAGAGACCACATTAAAGAGCATCTCATGTCCATATGGCCGGACCTTGATGTTGTTGGTGAAGCCATAAACGGCATAGAGGCAAAACAGATGATTGAAGAGCGGCAACCTGATTGCGCCTTTCTTGATATCAAGATGCCCGGATTTTCCGGAATGGAGGTCGCTAAAGAGACTGCCGGGATATGCAGGGTTGTTTTTATCACAGCCTATGACCAGTATGCTGTAGATGCCTTTGAAAATGAGGCAGTGGATTATATCCTTAAACCCGTAACTAACGAGAGGCTTGCCAGGACTGTAACGCGACTTAAGTCGCAGATCGATTCAAAATCACCCATTAATAATACTTTGGAAATATTTGAGCGGTTGATGTTAAAAATTAACACTCCTCATGCTCAACGATACTTGAAGTGGATCAGGGCTCAGGTCAGGGACAATATAATATTAGTACCTGTTAAAAAAATATATTTTTTTCAGGCCAGTGACAACTATACTCTGGTTATAACCAAAAAAGAAGAATATGTGATACGTAAAACCATTACAGAGCTTGAGGCGGAACTTGACCCTGAAATGTTCATACGGATTCATCGGGGAACAATAGTGAACACAGCATATGTAGAAAAGGTATCGCATTTACCATCAAGCCGGGGCCAGCTTAAGCTTAAAGATAGATCGGAGATTCACCAGATAAGCCGCTCCTATTCAAACAGGTTCAAGCAGATGTAATATAGTGTATTAACCTCCGGGCGGCTCTACCCGATCTTTTGTCTTATTTATTATATATTCTCCACTGCAACTCTGGTCTTATTAAACACGGCTTGTATTGTTACGATTATCATCCACACTGCGAGCGCCAGATAGATGATGCATGAAACAGGCACAATGGCATTCGGATCAGCGGGGAATGAAAAAACTCCCTCTTTAATAGTGGCCACCAGGAACATCCGGATCAAGGCCCATGAGCTCATAATAACCATAATCACAGCAGGGATGAGGGTCACAAGCCATGCATTCCTGTTTTTAGCTGTATTGAAAAGCCACATGGTAATACCTATCAGGGCAAGGGCCGCCAGCAGTTGATTGGAAGCCCCGAAGGTCTGCCAGAATATCTTCCACGCCGGTACAGGGTTGCCCGCACTGTCTTTAAGGGTGATAACGATCAGGATCATTGGTGTGCCTCCTGTTATTAAGGTGGAAATGATACGTCCCGGCCAGCCCTTTATACCTGTAAGCTCCTGGATGATGTAGCGCCCCAGGCGTGTGCAGATATCCAGTGTATCATAGACGAAGGTGGTAAAGGCCATCAGACCGAAGGAGATACCAAAGGCCGGGCTGATTCCGATCAACTGCATGAAGGAGCCGATCCCGGATGCATAAACAAAATTCGGCGATTTTTTGATTATCTCGCTGTCTTTGGTGAGAATCATTACGGTAGACAGTGCGATGACTGCTACTACCGCTTCCATCAGCATTGCGCCATAGCCGATGATTTTGGCATCGCTCTCCTTCCTGATCTGTTTGGAGCTTGTACCTGAGCTGACCAGTGCGTGGAATCCGGATACCGCTCCACAGGCAACGGTAATGAACAGCATGGGAAACATCGGAAACCAGAACTCTTCACCGCCGATTGGTTTTGTAAAGGCAGGGTAGTTGACCTTGAAGCCGCCAAACAGCACACCGATGGCTGCCACTATGACCGCCGCATACAGGAAATAGCCGCCAAGGTGGCCACGCGGTTGCAGGAGCATCCAGACAGGAATAACCGCTGCTACCAGGCAGTAGACAAGAACCAGCACATTCCAGACCTTCTGTGCGGCAAGCGGGGTATCAAGACCAAGGATCTGCTGTAAATCAAAGGGGATGTATTTACCGATCCAGATAGCTACGGCTACCAGCGGCAGAAAGATGACCGTAGCCCAGGCAAGATTGAGTCTTGTATAACGCAGCAGCAGGCCCATTATGATGGGCAATGCCAGATAAAGTAGAGAAGAGGTAGCGATGGCTCCGCCACCTGCCAGTTCCCCATTGCCTATATCAATGGTATTCACAAATGAGGAGGTGGTGATGTCAGTGAAGGCGACTATGACCATCACCAGTGTAACAAAGATAAAACAGTTAAAAATTATCCAGGCGCTTTTAGAGACATGCTGACGCACTGATTCTGTGATGGATTTACCCTTATTGCGGATTGAGGCTACAAGAGCCCCCATGTCATGCACCCCGCCGATAAAGACAGACCCGACAAGAATCCAGATGACTGCCGGCATCCAGCCGTATGCGATTCCGGCTATAATGGGGCCTGTGATAGGGCCGGCAGCAGCAATAGCGGAAAAGTGCTGTCCCATTAAAAATTTCCAATCGGTTGGCACATAGTCCAGGCCATCTTCCAGTTCAACGGCGGCCGGTTTCCTGCTGTTATCAAGTTCAAAAACCTTCCTGGCCAGAAATACGCCATAGGTAAAATAGGCTGCAATCAACAGCGCCACTATCACAAAAATAATGATAATAATACTCACTTTGTCAACCTCCTGATATCAAACCCGGCAGTATCTATTATGCTCTTTTAAGGAATGAGCTGAGTTGATAAGATTTCCCTTTTTGAGTTCTGAAGTATATGGAGTACGGTGTTGAGTGTCAATATTAAATCGCCCCGCCATATTTCTGATTCATTCAACACCCCTGAAGGTAAAAAAACAGGTAAGATAGAGATGATAAGCACATAAATGAAGAATACCTGATAAGAATTACTATCCCGGAGCTTGACGAAGAATTGAACCCGGGGTTATTCTTTTGTTAGAATATCCAAGGATGCCTTACATATCATGTTCAGCTCCACATATAAGGCCAGTACAGACGGTAAAACCTTTTCTTCTATCCCTGAATGAAGTTGTAGGGGCACAGCGCGCTGTGCCCACACGGATTATGCACGGGCACGCTGCGGCGTGCCCCTACAATTTTTATTCGTGTCCAGTAATCTATACCGCTTTTTTTTGTGAAAGCGGGATAAATAGCAGGTTAACAATTAGTTATTTATCCAGCAATATCTCACCCAGGTTATAATCCTTATCTGTTTTGATATTGATGGTCTGGGATTTATAGCCTTTAGCATCTATGGTGATGGTGAAGCTCTTATCAGAAGGCAGATTCTTGAACTCAAAATCACCAAAGAAATCTGTCTCTGTGGACTTGTTTACCTTGTCTCCCTTAAGGGTTACCTTTACACCCTTTGCACCCACCTCCTGTTTGTCCTTATAGATCACCTCACCGGCTATTAACCTGCCCGGAAGGTTCCTGTATACTACATTCGGTTTAAGGTTGTAAGCTGGGTTAAGCTCCTCTGTGGGGGCAGACTTAAGGTTCTTTGCGATCTCGCTCTTCGGGTTATCAAGGTCTCCAAACATCAGTGCACCAGTGGGACATGCCTCAACACACCTCGGCTCCTTGGCTCCCTTCTCTAATAAATGTACGCAGAAGGTACACTTCTGGGCAACATTCTGAGCCTCGTTCCATGATATTACCCTGTGAGGGCATGAGTTCACTATCTCCCTCTTTCCCTTTGCCTTTACAGGGTCTATTATCACTATGCCGTCAGGCCTTCTGTATACCTCGCCCTCTGTTGCCATCTTTACACAGGTGGCATCCTTGCACTGGAAGCAGGGCTGGGCTACATAGTCCACCTTTATCTTCGGGCACTTACCGATCTCTTTCTCGGTCACCTTCATAAAGGACCTGGCTTCATTACTTATCCCTACAG
>CAZCMD010000033.1:34248-36316 GCA_964499695.1 uncultured Desulfatiglans sp. | reverse complement strand
TTGCTGAAAGCTGAATGCTGATGGCTGACCGCTTTCATACAAAAACATCAGTTTTTGAATGAACACTAAATAAGTATCTTCTGTTTCAAAGAATATATATTTCACATATCTTTCGATAATGATGACCGTAAATTGCAAGGGTGACTGCCAGTGACAAGAGCCTGGGCCTGCGGACCAAAGTCCAGATCAAAAGACGCCAGTAATAGAAACGCTCTTTTTCGCATATACCGATACGAAAACAGGAACGGAATAATGCAAGGATTCTCTGCATATCTATGGGCACCTGGTAATTACTGTTTTTTACTTCATTAAGTAAATTCCTGACACGCCTGTAGAAGTTATGAGGAGAATAGATCTGTTCCATAATTGACCGGTATCCTTCTATCAGACTATCAATGCCCATTCTGGGAAGGATATTTGTGGTCCCGTCAACATTATCACCTGAAAATTCTTCAGTTACCCTGTTTTCTCTGCTCAACCGGTCAAAAAGTTTTGTACCGGGAGGTGCCTGAAGAAGCCCTACCATTGCTGCGACGATCCCGCTATTTTGAATAAAATCAATCTGCCGCTGAAAGATGGAAGGTGTGTCACTGTCAAAGCCTACAATAAAACCGCCCATCACCTGTAACCCTGCCCGCTGAATGGTTTTGACACTTTGAAGAAGGTCTCTGTTTCTGTTCTGGGTCTTATGACATTCTGAAAGACATGCATCATCGGGCGATTCAATACCTATAAATACCGAATCAAATCCTGCTTTCACAATCATATTGAGGAGCTCAGGGTCATCAGCCAGGTTGATAGACGCCTCAGTAAAAAAAGCACATCCTTTTTTATTTTTGCGCCACTCGATCAGGGCAGGTAGCACCTCAGTTTTCAGTATATTCTTGTTGCCAATAAAATTGTCATCAACAAAAAATATTGGCCCGCGCCAGCCTGTATCGTAAATATTATCAAGCTCCGCTATGATCTGTTCATGTGTCTTAACACGCGATTTATGACCGAATAGAACTGTCACGTTGCAGAACTCACAGTTAAATGGGCATCCTCTGGAAAATTGAACAGACATTGAGGCATAATTTTTTATATTTATCAGATCAAGTGAGGGCATTACGCTGTGCTCAAGATCACAATATTCAGAAGCCCTGTAGATCTTTTTTGTGTGACCGTTTTTAAGATCTTCAAGAAAATTTGGTAAAGTAATTTCTGCTTCGTCCAGGACGAGGAAATCCACATTATCAAATGCCTCTGGTTCAGAAGTGAAAAGCGGGCCGCCTGCAATAACCTTTAGCCCCTTTGTTTTACATCGTGCAATTATTTTTTTTGCTGATTCCCTTTGAACCGCCATCCCTCCAATAAAGACCAGTTCTGCCCAGGAAAGATCATCATCTGTAAGGTTGTCAACATTGGTATCCACAAGACGCTTTTGAAAATCTTCCGGCAAAAGTGATGCGACAGTTAAAAGGCCAAGGGGTGGGAAGGCTGCCTTTTTATGTATAAAGCTCAAGGCATATTTAAATGACCAGAATGTATCAGGAAATTTCGGATAAATCAATAATGCTCTCATTGGCATTCCTTTCTTTATTGGTTCCTCAGGTTATATACAGCATCAATCCCTTCTGTATGGGATACTGAATGAATTTTAATTTTCATTGGCACAGCTAAAAGACTTTTTGTGCCGAGTATAATGCTGAATCTCTCAGACCTTAAATACCTGTCAAGGTCTTCACGGGTTACCCACTCTTCTATCAGGTTGAAGACTGTTGTTTCATGAATATCGGTAAGGATGTTATACCTAAGGCGCCCTTTTTCCTTACCATTCGCCTCAAACATTGATAGAAGGGTCTGCATAAGCTCTTTTCGTTTTTCCGGAAGGGCATTTAATATTATTATTGATAAGATCATTATGATTACCTGTTAAAACTATACCTCTTAAAGATTTAACGAACCTTTTAGCAATTATCTGAACAACCTCTTTATTATTTATATATCCAAGCTTCGTGCCATAAGGGTCAAGGGTTATACCTATTGTTCCAACCAGCTGATTTATTAATGAAAATATAGCTCTGAG
>CAZCMD010000033.1:16090-34148 GCA_964499695.1 uncultured Desulfatiglans sp. | reverse complement strand
TTTTTAAATGCAGCCAGAGATTCAATGCCATTATTGGCAAAAACCACCTCTAATCCTATGGATTCAAGGAATTCATTTACTATTTCTTGAGTTATTCTATAATATCTCTTACGCTAATATCTCCAGGGTACATCTCTTTCTTAATTTGGCTGATGCTGCCATAAGGATATCTCTCAAGGCATGAGCAGTGCGTCCTTCCCTCCCTATCACTTTCCCGACATCTTCCTGAGCAACTTTTAATTCAATTACAGTGACCTGCTGTCCTTTAATCTCTGAGGTAGTAACCTGGTCCGGGTTGTCAACGAGCATCATTACAATAGTAGCAACTAAATCCTTCATCTCTATAGCCAACATAATTGTATCCCCCTTAAAAAATTTTCAGTGAGAAATAGCTCTTTATTAAAGAATATATCCACGCTTCGTGCCAGACAGGTTAAAAAGGGATTTATTTAAGGCAACATATTGTTCTGACATAGAATATCCGAATCTACCAAGGCCTGATTTATGGTGGTGTTGATGTTAAAAAGTGGTCATATATGAAAGATGTTTATATATGACCACTTTATCAAATCGTGATGCAGGATCTATTCTGATATTTGGCCCTGGTGAGGAAAAAAGCCGAGCTGAAAAAGCGTCTTTTAAAAAAACAATCTCGAAAGTATTACAACCTTTTTAAGGTTAAGAATATCAGTAGTTTTATGGTTTGATGATACCTAATTTTCGCATCCTGGCCCTGAGGGTGCTGCGATTAAGCCCCAGCATCTCTGCCGCCCCGTTTTCTCCGCTGACTTTCCACTGTGTCTGGTCAAGTATGTGCATGATATGTTCTCGCTCAACAGCTTCCATGGTTTTTGTTTCGGTAGATATGTATTTTGATCTGGTTCTGAGTTCGTCAACCAGGCGCAATTTGGGTCCTGAAGAATTGATTACTGCACGTTCAAGAACATTTTCCAGTTCCCGGATATTACCCGGCCAGTGATAGGCCTGCAGGGTATCCATCACGTTGGCCGGGATAATTTCTATGGATTTGCCCATTCGTTTCGCGATCTTTTTGATATAAAAATCCACAAGCAGGGGGATGTCATCCATCCGGTCACGTAGAGGTGGCATGGTAATAGGAAA
The DNA here is from genome assembly GCA_964499695.1 of uncultured Desulfatiglans sp. Taxonomy (GTDB): domain Bacteria; phylum Desulfobacterota; class DSM-4660; order Desulfatiglandales; family HGW-15; genus JAAZBV01. The sequence goes on along the minus strand of CAZCMD010000033.1, from coordinate 33,026 downwards.
AACATTCAATCGATACCACAGATCCTCACGGAACCGGCCTTTTCTGACCTCCTCTTCCAGATTGCGATTTGTCGCTGCTATAATTCTCACATTGACCTTTACTGTGTGAGAACTGCCCAGCCTTTCAAATTCGCCATCCTGGATAACCCTGAGCAGCTTGGGCTGTAGTTCAAGCGGTAACTCACCTATTTCATCCAGAAAAAGTGTAGTCCCGTCAGCCACTTCAAATCTTCCAAGATGCCTGATATGTGCACCTGTAAAGGCCCCTTTTTCATGCCCGAACAACTCGCTTTCGATTAGGTTTGAAGGCAATGTGGAACAGTTCACCTTTACCAGCGCCCTCTTTTTATGTTTACTTAATCCATGAATTGCCCTGGCAACAAGCTCTTTTCCTGTACCGGTTTCACCAAGCACCAGCACATTAGTATCTGTGCCGGCGATCTGCTCTATTTTATATAGAACATATTTCAGGCCGTCACTCTGCCCGATAATGCTCTCATGGTTGTTCTCCAGTTTTATTTCTTCCTGCAGGTATGCCTTCTCAGCCTCAAGCTGGTCTTTCAGATTTTTAATTTCATATAATGCTGCTTCAACAGTATTTTTATCTTGAATAGCCTTTTCCTTTGCAAGGTTTATTTCGGTTGTTCGCTTTTCAACGAGATCTTCAAGGTGCCTTTTGTAATACTCACGCTCAGTAACATCTTCAATAGCAAGGAGGATCAACCTGGCGCCATTGAACTCTTTGTAAATACGTCTGGCATTAAGATGCATTATTTTGGGGCCTATGCCCTCAAAGTTATATTCCACTTCAAAATCATCGAATTTGGAATTATGGGGAAGGATATCTTCAAGCAATTCCCTGAGACGGGGTATGTCCCACTGCCTGTTACCAAGATCATATATTAATGCCCCCTCTGTCTTATCTTTAACAACCTTGAAGGTCCGATAAAAAGCATCATTAGCTTTTATGACCTTCAAATCAGAATCAAGTAAAACCAGGGCCTCGCGAACCGACCCCAGGATATTATTAAAAATATCCATAAAGACCTGTAGTTTGCTTTTGTCATTCTTCTGTTCAGATATTTTTATGGATTCCATTGTGTGATTCTTTGAGATAGTCATTCTTTAAAGTTGATATTATCTCTGCACTTTTTCTTTCGCCACTTATTATCTTTTTTAGGTCGTTCTTGAACCTGGTTATTTTTTGCCATTCGTTTTGTATGGTTGGTTATTTATTTGTACAACATCCCACAGGTGGTTAATTAAGTCAACTTTCTATAATTAAAACGATAAACCTTGTAATTACCGGACATATCCTGTCTAATGGTAATCACAGTTGGAAGGAGAAACAAAATATGAACGAAAGAAGAGATGCATATATTAACAAGTTGAAAGCCATGCTGGTTGAATGGGATGCGGAGATAGTCAAACTGGCAGCAAAGAAAGAGATGGCAGTCAATGATGCTGAAACCGAATATCATAAAAGGCTGGCTGAACTCATGGTAAAGCGCGATGCCCTTGCAGCCAGAATAGACACAACAATACATAAAAGCGGCGAAGATAACATGGAAGACCTGAAATTTGACCTTGAAAGCGCCTGGGAATTTCTTAAGGAGGGCCTTTTAATAATTAAGTCCGAATTTCAAAAGGGTTACAAAGAGGGTTTGAAAGAGGAATCGCAAAGGGAGAAAAGGTAATCGCATTGTCAGTATTCGGAAGTGACCTTCTATATGAAAGGAATCACGGCTCTATTTTGTCCGATTTTATCAATCAGCATGCAAAACCAGGATGTGAAGTGATACTGGTTGACCCCGGACGTGGCAATCATGCACAGTTCAGTAAGAAGATGGTGAAACTGGGTTATTCACACAGTCAGAACAAACCTGAAAATACAGGGTATCTGGTTCAGCTTTTCAGGGGGCAGATTTTACGTTATTTGAAAGTCACTCAATTGTATTGCACGTAAATTCAGTATTATTAAGAAGAATAGTACTTTTAATTTATTATAAGAAACAGCCTGAGGCTTTAAGGCCCCCGGCAAAATAAGAAGAATAACTATGCGGCTTTTTCCAGTAGAGTATTTCGCCACATTCGATATGACTGGCAATCATCCTGTATATGTATGACATGAACACAATGATTGCCGTTAAAACCCATCATCATGACATTACCCTGCCCTTCATATATAACTTTGTCGCAGATTTCGCACACTGCTATTTTATTGTGATAATTTATATGATTCATATGTCCCTCCTTTCTGATATTGATACATGCTGATCATTCAGCATGTATCAAAAAATAAAAGGACGCCCATAATCATTATGAGGCGCCCTTAAATATCAACTACTGTGTAGAAAATTTATATGGTTTTAACGTTTATAGCTGATGGGCCTTTCGGTCCATTCTCAACATCAAATGTAACACGAGCACCTTCATCAAGGCTCTTGAAACCGTTAGATACAATACCTGAATGATGAACAAATACATCCGGACCATCGTCCTGTTCGATGAAACCAAAACCTTTTTTGTCATTAAACCATTTCACTGTACCATTACTCATTTTGACATCCTCCTTTCGAATTAATGTTAAGTTTCTATGCAAAGGATGTCTTTTTACAAGTGCTACCCTATGAATGAAACCGGTCGGTAATTTCTCCGAACCTTTTTTTGATTGCAACAATATATACTTAAAAAAAATAAAATCAAGAAATATTACCTATTCCATTATTAAACATACTCAACCTCTGAACTGATACTGCCATTACTCATTGTGAAGGTTACATTGTAATGGCGCCCCTCCTCAAACAAGTATGCAAACTCCTTTATCGCAATACCAGGATTTTGTTCATATCTTCTTGCAAACTCCAGATGTTTTTTAGCGGCCTCAAGGAAAGAGCTGTTTGCAGACATCCTCCTGATGGTGTTAGATAGTTCAGGATTACTATTGATTGCATCCTCCAGTTTATCTGCATTGCTATTGTTCCCACGGACAGTGATCTTGCCGTCGCACCCGACGCTCATATCCATTTCATTATCAGGTGAGATACCGAGTTTCGTGTAAAGCAGCCCAAGCTGTTTTTCAACCTTAGAGGTATCATTATTAAGGCTGCTTTCAATGGACTCCAAAGTTATGGGACCATTGTTTGAAGCAAGAATATCGCCAAGCAGGGATGCCTGCCTTCCTGTTCCGGAAATAGTTATAGTATCGCTTCCTGATTTTCTTACGGATGGATCAATGTTATTCAAAGCCGGTTGTTCCAAAAGACCTTGAGAAGAATACATAGAGTTTGAATAGCCAGTAGAATACAAAGAAGAGATCATATTAATCCTCGAAAATTATGTTTTCAAATGACACAGCAATTATTGTGCCTGATTGTTATCAAGATAAAAATAGCTGTTTTTTCAGCCTGTTAATGGTGAAGACAGGGTATAAAGATAAAAGAAAGGACTAACTTCCGGAAAATTATTCCCTGTAACTGATGAAACATCTGCCGGGTAATAATTGGTTTCAAATCTAAATGCAGAATAATGTCGGGTTGCTTCGCTTAACCCGACCTACAGCCTTACCAATGTGACATGCGCCAGCCTTTAAGAGCTTCGTCTGGATTATCAGGATTTTCTTCGGCATCGGGAATTGCCTGAGCTTGAACATGATAATCCGGTACTTATTCGATTTAAAGAAAAGCGCTGTAAAACCATTGATGATATTCGGGAGTGGGTAAAGGAAGAAAAAAGCACACTAACTCTCAAGGACTAACAGGGACGAACACAGGCGAAAATGAAGTAATACAAAAATCCGTGTCAGTCAGTGGCAGTCCATGTGCGTCCCTGTCAGATTCATGTCTGGTTGCCAATGCCGCACTATCATTATTAAACCTCTGCTGTTATTTTCTTGATAAACAGCTTACCGCACAGGCTATTGCATTTGAAAAAGAAGGCGGCTTCACAGAAAGGCTCTACAAAGTCCGCACTGAAAAACGAAGATATGCTAAAAAGCAGTAATTTGGATGTTAATGAGCGCTATTTCAGAATATACTGAATACAGCCATTGACATAGTAAAGAGTTCAGAATAGAAATTACAATTAGTAATATTTTATAACAAAAAGGAAAATTTATGGCAGTCAGCAAAGAAGAATCACTTGAATATCACAGGAAGATAAAACCTGGCAAAATAGAGATAAAGGCAACAAAATCACTCTCTACATCGCATGACCTGAGCATGGCCTACACACCTGGTGTCGCTTACCCGTGCCTTGAGATAGAGGAAGACCCGCAGCTTGCATATGAATATACAACAAAGGGAAACCTGGTAGCAGTAATAACAGACGGGACCGCTGTCCTTGGATTAGGCAACATAGGTGCCCTTGCAGGAAAACCGGTTATGGAAGGTAAAGGGGTTCTATTCAAGAAACTCGCCGATATAGATGTCTTTGATCTTGAGTTGAATACAGATACACCGGATCAGTTTATACAGACGGTAAAGGCTATGGAACCCACATTCGGGGGGATAAACCTTGAGGATATATCGGCCCCTGATTGTTTCTACATAGAAGAGGAGCTTAAAAAGCAGTTAAAAATCCCGGTATTTCATGATGATCAGCATGGTACTGCAATAATAACCACTGCTGCCCTTCTGAATGCAGTTGAAGTCACCGGTAAAAAGATTGATGAAGTCAGGGTCGTATATAATGGCGCAGGCGCAGCAGGTATAGCCTGCTGCAAACTCCATTTTTCAGTCGGGGTAAAAAAGGAGAATGTTATCCTGTGCGACAGCAAAGGAGTAATATATAAGGGAAGAAAAGAGGGAATGAACCCCTACAAGGAGGACCTTGCCGCAGAAACATCATGCCGTACCCTTGAAGAGGCACTTGTCGGGGCTGACATCTTTGTAGGGATATCAGTAAAAGATGCGCTGAAGCCTGAGATGCTGTTAAAGATGGCAGAAAGACCGATTATATTTGCACTGGCAAACCCTGACCCTGAGATTAGTTATGACCTTGCAAAAAAGGCGAGACCTGACGCCATCATAGCTACAGGCAGGTCTGATTTTTCTAATCAGGTTAATAATGTTTTAGGGTTCCCGTTTATCTTCAGGGGTGCCCTTGATTGCCAGGCTACAGAGATCAATAATGCCATGAAACTCGCTGCTGCACATGCCCTTGCTGATCTGGCTAAACAGGATGTGCCTGACCTGGTACTCACGGCATACGGGTTAAAATCCCTCAAGTTCGGGCCGGATTACATTATACCGAAGCCCTTTGATCCGCGTGCCATTTTCTGGGTAACACCGGCCATTGTAGAGGCAGCAATGAGCACAGGGGTGGCAAGAAAGCCAATAACTGATATGGATGGATATCGTAATAAACTTGAAAGGCTTATGGAAATATAGCTCGTCTCCATCTTAAAACTGTCGTTTTTTGGATTTCCATCCGCCATAGCCTTGTGCGATGGCGGATCAGCAAAAGACTTTCAAACCAAAGAGTTAACTGACAGCTGATCGTTGACTGCTGAAAGCCCTATCCAGAATTTGTCTCTTTCTGGATAGAAACTAACTTACATTACCATTTGATTTATAAATTTGTTTTTCTCCGGTGAGGCCATCCATATCCCGAAGGCGCCAAGGAGTATACAGACCATAAGGGAATAAAAGGGTAACAGATAACTTCCGCTTGCATCATAAAGATATCCTCCCGCATATGAGCTGAACGCCCCTCCGATCCCATAGGCCACAGACACGGTAGCTATAATCTTTCCGAATGATGGCCCGGCATAGAGATCTGCCATGCTGCTTGCATATATTGGGGAATATGCCCCCTGCCCTATCCCGTAAAGCATGGCAAAGAGATACAGAAGAACATTTAGATGTGTTTCCTTAAGAAACAGAAAGAAAACCATACCTGAAAAGGCCAGTACAGAGCCAAGTGCAAGAGTGCCTTTTCTGCCGATACGATCCGATATGGCCCCGAAAAATGCATTTCCAATGGACCCGAGCCCCCATGTGATTCCGAGGATAGATGCAGCAAGCAAATGGCTGAAGCCAGAGTCCACAATATATATTGTCTGGTGAACCACCATCATGCTGACTATGTATCCGTGACATGCGGCTGTCAGATTGATCCACCAGAAAGGCGCTGTTTTCACTGCCATTCCAATAGTCCATGTTCGATCATGGTTTGTCATGGTATGAGATGTTGGCAGGGTATCTTTCTCTTTTAGCCCCTTTCCATTATCAGGGGAAAGCCCTATTTCCTGGGGAGAACGCCTTAAAAATATGGATGCAGCCGGTATGATAATCAGTAATACGGCAACAGCGGTTATCAAAAATGCGGCCCTCCAACCCCGGTTTTTTATTACAACCCCTGCAATCATAGCCACAAAAAGTGATCCTGTCCCTATGCCTGAAGCGGCAATCCCGTTTGCAAGCCCCTTTTTCTTCATGAACCACCTTGGAACAATGGCCATGTTGGGTGCAAATCCTGTCATGTTTATACCGATTGCTGTAAAGACTCCCCAGAAAAGATATAACTGCCATTTGCTGTTAATAAGACTGCATAAAATAAGTCCAGTGGCAAGAAAAATTGCCCCGACCGGAAAAAGTCGCCTCGGGCTGAACCTGTCTATCAGATAACCGGAAACAGGGGCAAAAATGGCATGAACACACATGGCAATAGAGAAAGCAAGGGCAGTACTTGCCCTGCTCCACCGGAATTCATCCAGTATAGCAACGTAATAAACACCAAATGATACCCTTATACCTATTGAGAAAAACAGGGTAAGGAATGAAACGGCAACTATAATCCAGCCATAATAGAATAAATGTTGTTTATTGTTCATTTTTTTTCATTCAGTCAAAACTTTTAAATGTCAAAATGAGACTATCATCCCCGGATTTGAAGTCAAGGCAAGATAGAGCCATAACAATAAATACTGTGAAATATGTGATCGTTTTAAAATAGGTAAAGGAATAAAAAATGTGAAATTGTTTTTAAAAGTAGATATTTGAATTGACTAAACCAATAACTTTGTATAATTAATACCTTTTTTAATTTACAGGGAAAATATCCGCTTATATATTGCATGAGAAATAAGGAGGAGTAAGTTTTCAATGGGAAGCCATAAAAAGATCGAGAGAAAACGCGAAATAGAAAGAAGAAGGCACCGCAGGAAAAAAAGGCTTAAACTGAAGGCAAAGGAAGAGGCCGCAAAAAGGTAGAATATTATCAGGGTGTTAGTACATCAGCTTTATGAGGTATTATTGCCCTTTTTATGAATATTGATAAAATATTTATGCCATAGTGCATAAAAATTATTGAAAGGAATATTACAATGGGTTCCAATTCAAAACAGACAAAGATTATTAGAAAAAACAAGATCAAAGCGAATAAGCCAAATCTGAAGGCAGATGTAAAACGCGATCAGAAGAATCGTGAAGTGCTTAAGGAACTTGCAGAAAAAGACAAGAACTAGTTTTAACTGTTCGGATTTTCCTGACTGCAAGGGGATATCTCCTTCCGGTTCAGCAACTTTAAATAAAACCACCTCATTTTTGAGGTGGTTTTTTTATACCGCAATCACCATGCCCGTACAACCCTGATATATAAATGAATTACTTAGATGCAATAATTACGTTGTAGAATATCCAAATCTATTCTGATATATTGCTTCCAATGAAACACCTTGTTGATAATAAAATGAAAAAAGCAACCAATAACCGTATCTACCTAATCTGGGCAATATCCATGGTTATTTTATCATCCATTATTTCAGGATGTGGTGACAAACAGTGCCTTAAAGGCAACTGCATTGATGGATATGGCATGTTTGAGACACTTGACGGGCTCCGATATGAAGGCAATTTTCAACAGGCTAAATACAATGGAAACGGTAAACTGTTTTTCACTGACGGTGGATTCTATCAGGGGGAGTTTTCCGGCGGCATACAGAATGGACATGGTGTGATGACATATGCTGATGGGGCCAGGTATACGGGTCAATGGAAAGATGGATTAAGACACGGAAAGGGAGATTACCTCTCTTCAGATGGGATAACCTATTCCGGTGACTGGGATATGGGGATTATCACCGGAAAAGGGCTGATGCAATATAAAGATGGCACCAGGTATGAAGGAGAGTTCGTTAACGGTAAAAGAGATGGTACAGGCGAGATAACACTGCCCGGCGGAGACAAATATAACGGCCATTTTACAAATGATGAAATGACCGGTAATGGCGTTTTTCTGCTTAAAGACGGCACCAGATATGAAGGCATATTTGAAAAAGGGATACTAACCGGGACATGCACTGTTTCATACCCTGACAGCAGCACATATCAGGGGGAATGCAAAGAAAATGTCCGGTCAGGCCAGGGAGAGCTTATATATAAGGATGGGAGGAGATATAAAGGGCAATTTATAAACGGGATGTTCCACGGGCATGGTGAATATAACCTTGAAGACGGATCAACATATAAAGGCCAATTTAAGGAAAACAATATAACCGGAAATGGCACAATGATTTATCCAGATGGCTCAAGGTATACAGGGGATTTCTATAATGGAAAGAGAAATGGGCGAGGCGAACTAATCCGATCTAATGGCGACAGGTATGAAGGTGAGTTCACAAATAATAATAAGAATGGGACCGGTACTTTTTTTTATTCTGACGGATCACGATATGAAGGGGAATGGAAAAACAACAAAAAATCAGGTAAGGGCATTTTAACCTGGCCTGATGGAAGAAGGTATGATGGTGATTACCAGGATGAACTGATGCATGGTTCAGGTACTTACAGGTTTTCTGACGGCTCTGTTTATAACGGTGCCTTTTCTGAGGGAAAGATATCAGGTAAAGGTACAATGAGATATAAAAACGACAAGGTATATTCAGGCAACTGGCAAGGTGAAAGATGGCATGGTGAAGGAGTGCTTACCTGGGCAGATGGTAAAAAATATGCGGGTCAGTTTTCTGAAGGCCAGATCACCGGAAAAGGCCGTATCACCTTTCCGGATAAAAGGGTATATGAGGGTGATCTTGTAAAAGGCATAATGCATGGAAAGGGTTCATTAATCTGGCCTGATGGCCGCCAGTACATAGGTGACTGGTGTAATGATAAGTATTGCAACAATGGCACATATACCTTCCCTGATGGCAGAAAATATGTGGGACAATGGAAAGACGGTGAATATAACGGGTACGGGAGGATCCAGTACCCTGATGGAAGCAGTTATGAAGGAATGTGGCAAAATAACATGATGGATGGCCAGGGTACCTATATTTCCGCAGATGGCGTTATCACCAAAGGTGAATGGAAAGAGGGGGTTCAGGTCAATTAAATTGTAATATTCTGTATCTTCCAATCATTTTTTATTCTGTTTAAAAATGATTAGAATTGGCGCTTGACTTTTTTCCCTGTTAGTGTAATTTTTCTTCCTCTTGTAGTAATAACACTCTAGCCTGAAAAATGAAAGGAATCTGATAGATGGAAAGAAAAACAGAACTATTAAAAAATGTTGCCCTATTAGCCCATGTTAGTTCAGGAAAAACTTCACTTGCAGAAGCCATGCTTCTGAACGGTAAATCTACAAACAGACTGGGTCGTGTGGATGACGGCAGTTCAAACATGGATTATGAACCTGAAGAAATTAAGAGAAAGATTACTATCAGTACCTCCTTCCATCACTTTGACTGGAAAAAGAATTATGTAAATATCATAGACACACCCGGTGATGATAACTTCTTATCAGATTCAAAGGGAGCCCTTCAGGCAGCTGATGGTACAGTTATAGTTATTGATGCCACTGCCGGGGTCAAGATAGGCACAGAAAAGGTATGGCAGTTTGTCAAAGAAAGGAACCTCCCAAGGCTTATATTCGTAAACAAGATGGATAAGGAGCGGGCTGATTTTTACAAGGTAATTGAAGATGTTAATAAGATCCTTGAGATAAAGGCGACACCTGTGTTCCTGCCCATTGGTGCTGAAGACAAATTTACCGGCGTTGTTGATATGCTTAAGATGAAGGCATTTATTTCAAGCAAAGACGGTTCAGGGAAGTCTGATCAGGCAGAAATACCTGCTGATATGGCTGATACGGTAGAGGAATGGCGTGAACAGATGATTGAAAATACCGTTGAGGCTAATGATGAACTCATGGAAAAATACCTTGAGGGTCAGGAACTGGACCCAAAGGATATTGAGAAGACCTTTTATCAAGGGGTTAAGACAGGTCAGATTATCCCTGTTCTGTGCGGTTCAGCGACAAGCAATATTGGCGTTACACAGCTTATGGATCTTATTGTTCAGGGTTTTCCAGGCCCATCCGAAGGCGCGCCCAAAGAGGGGAATAAACCAAGATCAGAAGAGATCATCAAAAGAAAGTCTACAGAAGATGAGCCATTCTCTGCCCTAGTATTTAAGACCCTTGCAGACCCATTTGCAGGCAAACTCAGCATAATAAAGGTGATCTCAGGTACTGTTGATGCGGATTCAACGGTCTATAATTCTACAAAAGACACAAAAGAGAAACTGGGTTCCCTTTATATAATGGAGGGCAAGAAACAGCAGGCCGTTGAAAAGGCTATTGCAGGCGATATTATTGCGCTCGCAAAACTCAGGGAGACCATGACCGGGGATACACTCTGTGTAGAAAATAACCCAATTATATATAAGGCGAGTGAACCGCTCCGTCCTGTAATCTCATATGCAGTTGAGGCCAAAAACAAGGGCGCTGAGGACAAGATATATTCTTCCCTTTCAAGACTCCTTGAAGAAGACCCAACCCTCAGACTTGATAGGGACCAGACAACAGCGGATATAATAATTTCAGGCACCGGTCAGATTCACCTGGAAACCACATGCGAAAAATTAAACCGCAAGTTCGGGGTTGAGGTAAATTTAAAACCTGTAAAGGTACCCTACAGGGAAACCATTAAAAAGGCGGCAAAAGGCATTGTCTACCGCCATAAAAAACAATCAGGCGGACGCGGCCAGTTTGCAGAGGTGCATTTTGACCTCTTTCCCAAGGAGAGGGGTGAAGGTTTTGAGTTTGATGAGGCATTAGTAGGTATGAACGTACCACGTAATTTTGTCCCTGCTGTTGAAAAGGGTCTTCATGAGGCGATCGTAAAAGGTAGTCTCGCAGGATTTCCTGTTGTGGACTTGAGGGTGCGGTTCTATGATGGTAAATCACATGAAGTTGATTCATCAGAAATGGCCTTTAAGATTGCCGCCCTTATGTGCTTTAGAAAGGGTGTTGAGGAGGCCACACCTATTTTGCTTGAACCCATAATGAAGCTGGAGGTTATAGTCCCTGAAGAATACATGGGCGATGTAATGGGTGACCTTAACAGCAGAAGGGGCCGGGTACTTGGTATGGACAGCGAGGGGAAACATCAGGTTATAAAGGCGCAGGCGCCTATGTCTGAAATACTCAAATATGCCCTTGACCTTAATGCAATTACCGCTGGAAGGGGTTCATTCAGGGTGGAGCACTCCCACTATGATGAAGTGCCTGCAAGCCTGATGGATAAGATAATAGCCGAGCATAAAAAGGAAGCAGAAGAAGAATAAGAAATTCACAGGCAATTCAGAATATGATGGAAGAGATCAGATTTGAAGCGGGTGTCCTTACTATGAGTGATAAGGGCTCCCGCGGTGAAAGGGTTGACGAAAGCGGTAAACTCGCCATCCGTATGCTTGAAGATGATGGTTTTGAGATTGCGGAATATAAAATCGTCCCTGACAGGGTGGAAGATATTGTAAGTACCATTAAAGAATGGTGCGATATCAAGAAAATCTCCATTATTGTAACATCAGGTGGAACCGGTTTGAGTCCTACAGACGTTACCCCTCAGGCCATGTTAAAGGTTCTGGATTTTGAGGTGCCTGGCATGGCCGAGGCAATGAGGTCGGAAAGTCTCAAAAAAACCCCCCATGCCATGATCTCAAGGGCAATGGCCGGTGTAAGAGGCAGAACTCTTATAGTCAATCTTCCTGGCAGCCCTAAAGGGGTAAAGGAAAACCTTGAGGTTGTTCTTCCTGCATTAAAACATGCCATTTCAAAACTTTCAGGAGACGATAGAGACTGCGCCACCCCTATAAAATAGCCATATCAATCTGATATTATTAGTAATATTTCGTTTTTTAAACTTTCCATTGAATATTTTATCTGAGTGATTAATTTCAGATCATGATAGGGGGATGGCTTTGATACCCTATCACATACGGTCCCTGAGTTTTTCACCCTCCTTTCTCCTCTCAGGGACCCCTCCCCTTCACAAACAGGAATAATGCATATCAGAAAACATCGGATGACCCGATCACATTCTCCTTTATCTCATTACATATCGCATCAAAGGAATCAGGGTTTATCTTAAGAAGTTTTGTTGAGTCAAGCTGAGCCAGGTCCGGCTCAATATTAAAAATACCATGCCCCAATCTGTATGCCAGATTCAGGGCAAGGTTTACTACCAGTACCTCTTTTGGGGTATCCGGATTAAAGCCCGGGCCTTCATGCATAAGAATTACCCTGATAAAATCATCCGAAAAACCCCATCTTTTTACTATTGCCGCACCGAATTCCGCATGAACCTTCTTTGCAACAGGGTATATTTCATTTATCTTTGATGCATCACCTTCAAAAAAACTGCTGTCAAGATACCTTAACAAAAGCACCATGCCTATATCGTGCGTGAGCCCAAGCAAAAAAAGATAATCAGCTTTATCCATCTGGAGCCTCTGTGCAATGACCTTTGCCCCACAGGCAGAGGCAAGGGAATGCATCCACTGCCTTTCCATAAGAGATTGAAGTACCGGATCCTTTGTGTCATAAAGGTTTTTATTCGTGATGGCATTAACAATACTGCCTGTCTCTCTGAAACCCAGCCTCATTATGGCTTTTTCAAGGGTTGCAATCTTTTCCGAACCCCTGTAGAAGGGCGAATTGGCGCCTGCTATTATCCTGATAGAAATTACGGAATCCTTTTCAATCGCCCTGGCAAGATCATCTATTGTGGAATTCTGGTTAGTCATAACCTTTCTCACATCATCAATGATCTGAGGAAGTACAGGCAGTTCTACATTTCCGGTTTTAAATCTATGTACGATTCTCTGGATACTTTCCTTCAGCTTCTTTTTATCTGCTTCGCTGGTTGTATTCCGTTCTTCAGGTAGAGTATCCTTTTGAACAGGCTGCTCTGCCGCATTTGTTTCCTGAACAGGCAATGGTATGCCGAATTTACGGATCTTTTTAAGGATTATCTCCTTTTCAATGGGTTTTGAGATATAATCATCGCAGCCCATCTGTACACAGGCAATAATAGTCTCCCTGTCTTTCTGGCTTGAAGACATCAGGATCTTTACCCTCTTGTCTTTTGGAACCTTCTTTTCATTCTCAATTGCGCGGATAGTCTGTAATACCTTTTTGCCGTCCATTTCCGGCATTGCTATTTCAAGGGTTATAAGGTCAAATGGTGCCCAGTCTTCCCACCCCTTTTTGTATATGGATAATGCCTCAACACCATTTTGGGCTGTTACACACTCGGCATACTCAGACAACATCTTAATCAGAATCTGCCTGCTTACTGCATCATCATCGACAATAAGGAATTTCATTGGCCATATCCTTTTTTAAAGAGGAATATTTCCGTGTTTTTTTACCGGGTTTGAATCGGTTTTATCCTTAAGCATCCTGAGCGCATTGATAATTTTCGGCCTTGTTAAGGCTGGTTCTATTATATCATCTATATAACCGCGTTTTGCCGCAACAAGGGGATTGGCAACCAGTGCAGAATACTCTTTCTCTTTTTCAGCCAGAAAACCGTTACGGTCTGTGCTGTAATAGTTGTTATAAAGCACTTCAACCGCCCCTTTTGCCCCCATAACTGCTATTTCCGCTGTTGGCCATGCATAATTAATATCACCCCTCAAGTGCTTTGATGACATAACGCAGTAAGCCCCACCATAGGCCTTCCGGGTGATAATGGTAACCTTGGGGATTGTTGCCTCGGCATAGGCATAAAGCATCTTTGCGCCATTCTTTATGATCCCGTTATACTCCTGCACGGTTCCTGGCAGAAACCCTGGCACATCAACAAAGGTAACGACAGGGATATTAAAACAGTCGCAGAACCTCACAAATCTTGCTCCCTTTACAGATGCATTATTGTCAAGCACACCTGCCAGAAAACGGGGTTGATTGGCAACAAAACCTACAGGGAACCCGCTATATCTTGCAAACCCCACTATCAGATTGTTAGCATATTTTGCATGCACCTCAAGAAATTTTCCATCATCAACCGTCATTTTGATGACCTGCTTCATGTCATAGACCTTGCCGGAGTTATCAGGGATGACCCTGTTCAACTCCTTGGCTGTCCGGTCAGAGGGATCGTTGCTTTCAATATAAGGGGGTTTTTCCCTGTTGCTTTGTGGAAAATATGAAAGCATCTCCTTTACATATTCTATTGCCTCGTTATCGGTTGAACAAGCATGATGCGCCACACCGCTTTTTACTGTGTGCACAGATGCCCCGCCAAGGTCTTCAGTGTTTACATCTTCATGGGTAACAGCCTTTACCACCCTGGGCCCAGTCAGAAACATGTAACCGCTTTCCTTGACCATAATAGTAAAATCGGTAAGTGCCGGAGAATAGACTGCGCCACCTGCGCATGGCCCGAAAACAACGGAAATCTGCGGTATAACCCCTGAACTCATTACATTTCTTAAGAAGATATCCGAGTAACCTGCGAGGCTTTCAATGCCCTCCTGGATCCTTGCGCCACCCGAATCATTAAACCCTACAACAGGGGCACCGTTTTTTATCGCAAGATCCATGACCTTGCAGATCTTTTCTGCGAAGGTCTCTGAAAGGCTCCCGCCAAAAACGGTCATATCATGGGAAAAAATAAATACCTGCCTTCCATTAACAGTGCCATGCCCAGTGACCACACCGTCACCAAGGAACTCCACGCTTTCCATCCCGAAATTACGGCACCTGTGGGATTTGAATTGATCAAATTCCTCAAAGCTGCCTTTATCAAGGAAGAGCCCGATTCTCTCCCTGGCCGTGAGTCTCCCCTTTTCCTTGTGTTTTTTTATCCGTTCGAGACCACCGCCAATAGATGCCTGTTCGCGTAATTTACTCAACTCATCAAGTTTATCTGCCATATCAGCCTTCTATTCTAACTTGAAACAAAATTCAGTTAAAACGCCGCATGTTGATTTCGGATGTAGAAATGCAACCTGTTTTCCTCCTGCGCCTTCAACCGGCACCTTGTTGATCAGGCTGCAACCGTATTTTTCCGCCTGTTTCAACTGCTCTTCCACATTATCTGTCTTAAAAGCTATATGATGAACTCCCTCTCCGTTTTTGATTAAAAATTTGGCAACAGCGCTCTCTTCGGATGTCGGCTCTAATAATTCTATATGTACCTCGCCAACCGAATAGAAGGCCGTTTTCACCTTCTGTGATTCAACGATCTCAACACCTTCGCATCTTAATCCCAGGGTCTTTTCAAAATAATCTTTTGCCTGTTCAATCGACTTTACCGCTATACCTATATGATCAATCTTCTGTATCATCTCTAACCCCTGTACCGGTATTCCCCAAAAACCTCACGCAACACATTACATATTTCACCGAGAGTGGCGTATTCCCTTACTGCTGCAAGGATGGGCTCCATTAGATTTGTGCTGCCTGAAGCTGCATCTTTCAGCGATTTAAGGGTTTCATCAATCTTTTTATTATCCCGTTTCGCCTTGAGCTCTCTTAAGTTTTTCACCTGGTTATCTTCCACCTCGGGGTCTATTTTCAGTACCGGGGGCTTCACGCCCTCCTCTGACTGGAACCGGTTAAGACCGACAATTACCCGCTCTTTTTTTTCTATCTCCTTCTGATACTCATAGGCAGATGTTTCTATATACCTCTGGATAAATCCCTTTTCAATGGCAGCGATTACCCCGCCCTCCTTTTCAACCTTTTTCATAAGAAGAGAGGCATCTCTCTCTATTTTACTGGTCATATCTTCTATAAAATATGAGCCTGCAAGCGGGTCTATTGTGTCTGCCACACCTGACTCTAAGGCGATAATCTGCTGGGTCCTGAGTGCAGTACTCACTGAATCCTCTGTGGGAAGCCCGAGCGCCTCATCCTTGGAATTGGTATGAAGGGACTGTGTGCCCCCAAGAACAGCGGCAAGGGCCTGTATGGTAACCCTTACAATATTATTGTCCACCTGCTGGGCTGTCAGGGTATTACCCGCGGTCTGCGTATGAAACCTCATCATCTGGCTTGCAGGTTCCTTTGCATTAAACCTGTTCTTCATGATCTTGGCCCAGAGCCTTCTCGCGGCCCTGAACTTCGCCACCTCCTCAAGGATGTTTGATGAGGCGTTAAAAAAGAATGCGAGCCTCTTTGCAAAGCTATCCACTGTTAACCCTGCATCTATTGCAGCCTGAACATAGGTACATGCGTTTGCAAGGGTAAATGCAACCTCTTCAACGGCAGTGGAGCCGGCCTCCCTGATATGGTAGCCTGATATGGATATGGTATTGAAGGATGGAAGATTCCTGCTGCAATACTGGAATATATCAGTAATAATACGCAGGCTTGGTTTTGGCGGAAAAATGTATGTCCCCCTTGCCACATACTCCTTCAGGATATCGTTCTGGATTGTCCCCTGGAGTTTATCAGATGACACACCCTGCTTCTCTCCCAGTGCAATATACATGGCAAGAAGAACAGCCGCAGGTGCGTTTATTGTCATGGAGGTGGAGATCTTATCCAGCGGAATCCCCTTGAAAAGTACTTCCATATCATAAAGTGAATCTATTGCCACGCCCACCTTGCCCACCTCGCCCGCGCTCATTGGGTCATCCGAGTCGTATCCTATCTGGGTTGGAAGATCAAAGGCGATAGAAAGCCCTGTTGTGCCCTGATC
>CAZCMD010000033.1:0-15990 GCA_964499695.1 uncultured Desulfatiglans sp. | reverse complement strand
AGGGCAGGAAATTATTCTGCCTGTTTTCTACCGTAAAATTTATCACATGCCTTTTTAAATGCCTCAATGATTTCGGCAAGGGGGGCGCCCGGTGTGAATATGGCATCTATCCCTGCCTCTTTAAGCGCCTCAATGTCATCATCAGGTATAATGCCTCCTCCCAGCACCCTGATATCTGCGGCATCCCTCTTCTTAAGTTCTGCCATAACAGTGGGAAAGAGCCTGAGATGTGCGCCTGAAAGAGAAGAAAGCCCGATTACCGCAACATCCTCCTGTATGGCTGTTGATACTATCTCTTCAGGTGTCTGGCGTATACCCGTATAAATAACCTCAAACTCATTGTCCCTGAGTGCCCTTGCTATTATCTTTGCACCTCGGTCATGCCCGTCCAGCCCGGGTTTGGCAATCAATACCCTGTTTTTTATCTTTTTAACGGCCATAGTCTCCTCTGATCCGGGTATATTCCAACCCGGAACCGATTATTTCTTTTTACCGATTATACCGGCCCTGAAGGCCTTTGTAAATCTCCCGCAGAAACGGTCTTTGCCTAAAACCACATCAGCAGCATAAAGTATTTCCCGAAGCTCCTGGTTCTCAGGATCAATAATAGCGCTGTCCATACCTGCTGCAATAGCAAGCACTGCAAACGCCTGGTTTACTATCGACCTTGCAGGTAAACCGAATGAAATATTACTGAGCCCTCCGGTTATATGGACATCAGGGTATTTCTTGAGTATCTGCCGCATTGCATCAAATGCCATGTTGCCGCTCTCTGTACTTGTTGAAATGGTGCCCACAAGGGGATCAACATGCAGGTTTTTATCCGGGAGTCCGCCCTTTCGTGTCATCTCGATAAGCCTGTCAAGTATGGTAAGTCTCTTTTCCACTGTTGTCGGTATGCCGTCATCATCGCATGTAAGCACAATAAGTTCGGTCTGATGCTCGCAGGCAAGTGGAAGAACGCCGTTTACACGGATCTTTTCACCGCTCAGGGAGTTTATCATAGGTTTTTTCTTTACCACTGTAAAACCGGCCTTTAATGCCTCGGGGTTGGCTGAATCCAGGCACAGGGTGGTGTCTGTAACCTCCTGAATGTTGTTGATCAGCCATATCATATCAGCCGGTTCCCTCTCAGGTGCTGTTCCTGCATTTACATCAAGAAAATTTACGCCCGCCTTTACCTGCTTTAATGCCAGTTCCTTAATAAATGCCGCATCCTTGGCAGCAATAGCCTCTTTAACACGTTTTCTTGTCCCGTTTATTTTTTCTCCGATAATAATCATATCTTTATCCTTTCGCTCTTATTTTTATTTGCTTGGTTTCATCCCGAAATTCTAAAGGGAATCGCATGCCCTCTGCGAATCTCAGGTTTATACAGGGTTTTTAAACTAAAAAGGAGGAGGGGTAAAGAAAATATCTACCCGCTCCTCCTGAAAAATGTAAAGGTTTATAACTGGTGAAACATATATTAATGGTCAGATACATAAAGCTGTAAGGGTACACCCTCCGGCACATTCATGAACATTACTGACCGCAGAATAATCCTAGCCCAGCCATCCCTTTGTGAGCGTAACTGCTGCCATTGCATCCTTGCCGTATGCATCTGCGCCGGTGTATTTTTTTACCTCATCGTCTATCTGCCCGCCGCCGATCATGATCTTTAGCTTATCCCTGAGACCTTCCGCCTTAATGGCATCAATGGTCTCTTTCATGGCGTCAAATGCAAGGGTAAGGAACCCGCTCAGGCCCACAACGGTTGCGCCGGTCTCCTTGATCTTGTTGACTATGGTCTGTATGGGTACATCAATACCCAGGTCATATACCTCATACCCGCTGATATCGAGCATGAATACAACAAGGTCTTTTCCTATGTCATGGATGTCACCTGCAACCGTGGCAATAATTACCTTGCCCAACTTCTTGGTCTCAGCACCTGAATTCTTGATATATGGTTCAACCATCTGGGCAATACCCTTTAATATCTCACCGGAGTAAATCAGGTCAGGTATAAAATACTCCCCATTTCCAAATCTCTTCCCTACCACCTGCATGCCTTCTCTGGCATTTGCAAGTATCTGCATTGGGTCCATGCCGTCACCCAGCATCTTTTTAACAGCATCCAGGGCCTCCTGTTCTTTCAGATCAGCTAATAAAGTTGATAACTCTGACATGTTTACTTCCTCCTTGAGCGTTAAATAATTATCAGTATGTATATTCTGTATTTATAATCAATATATTAAAAACTTAATATTGTTTATAACCAGTTTAAATGTGTATATCCTGAATTAAACTCTTTATAGTATTCCATATAATACTAACGGCGCTAGAATCCTAATAAATTGAAAGAATGTCAAGGCAATTTTGTCTTGATTTTAATCATTTACCACATTGAATAAAACTCCGTGGCCTCCGTGTACTATGTGGTAAAATACAATTTTTTCTACCTGTAAACTCCGTATTCCTTGCAAAAAATAATAAGCGCCTTTACATTCTGCGGTTTTGAGTAATCTATGGATGCACCGCTTGTAATGATAAAACCTCCACCCTTGCCGCAGTTATCTATCAGGTCTTTACAATATGCCCTTATGTCGTCCGGTGTACCGGCCAGCATAAGTGATGTGGGCACATTACCCATAATGCAGCATACATCCTTTAATATCTCCTTTGCCCTGTGCATGTCGGTCTTATCAAAATACCATATGCATTTACCCTTCGGGAAATCGGATATAATCTCAAGACGGTGATTATAACTCCCCTCTGCAAATGGTACAGGTATAAGCCCCTCTTCAACGATCCCGAGCATCAGTTTTTTAAGCGTGGGCCAGTAGAATTTTTCAAACTGGGGCACAGACATATGGTTGTCATCACCCTTGTGCAGGGGAATTAAAATCATGGGACTGTCAGACCTGTCACCGATCTCCACAGCCAGGTCGATCATAATGGGCAGGAATTTCTCACATGCCTCAATAATGGTATCAGGACGGCGGTAAAGGTCCATCATGATGCCCTTTGTGCCCCTCAAGGTATCGCTTAAAGCGTCATATGGTGCGGTACCCGACCCCTCCATGATTATCGGGAACCCTGCCTCCTTTGTCTTTATTGCCGCCTTTTTAGATATCTCCATTACCCTTGCACTCTCTTCGCCGGCAGTGACAAGCTTTTCAAGGAGATCCTTTACCTCCGGCGTTGAAAACGGGAGAAAGGTCATTGGGCCGATCCCGTAAAGGTTGTGTGTAAGTACAGGCAGCATTGCCAGCGGTGCCATTGAACCAAAGATACGGGGCATAAATTTATGTATCAGAAAATCTGAAGGGTCTTTCAAAAGATGATCGTATTCATCGGCAGCCATGTATTCCCTTTCAACCACCTGGTATCCACTCTCATTTGGAACACCATGCCCCGGCCACTTAATCAGTTTATAATCAAGGGTCTCAAACAGCCTGCCTGAAAAGGCATCCGTATAGGAGGCAATATCAGGCTGAAATTCCATATTGAATTTCAGGTATGCATCCATTGCCTCTTCCTGGTTGTACATCTTGTCATATGGGGTTAGCCCGTAATAGCGGAGTGCATATTCACCTATCATGGGAGTAACAGGAATCCTGTAAGGGGTCTTTTTAAGCTCAAAGGCATCACGGATTATGGTGACCCTTTCCTGATAAGCCCTGGAGGCATCACCGTCAACAAAATTTATCCCGTTAACGGAGACCATATGATCAAGCCGCATACTAAGCTTTTCATCTGAAGAAAGTGCCTTCCAGATATCAGGTTTAATGAACATATTATTCTCCCTTTCCGTCTGATGCAATTCATTTCATATAGTTATATAAGGAACCTTGTCAAGGCAATTGTGCCCTTAAGGCTTATGTTGAATGCAGGCTGCTACACTGAACCTGCTTATTAAGCCATATGTCGCTTATATTGACAAATACACTCTGTTAATACTATGATTTTATAAATTCAGACGGTTGAATTATAAAAGGAGAAAAAAATGGCAAATGAAAAGATGACACTAGCAAGACTAAAACAGAAAAAGATGAGTGGTGAAAAGATAACCATGTTGACTGCCTATGACTATTCGGCTGCAACCCTGGTTGATCAGGCAGGCATAGATACCATACTGATAGGCGATTCATTAGGAAATGTTATGCTCGGTTATGAATCAACCGTCCCTGTAACCATGGATGAGATGATCCATCACTCCAAGGCAGTCAGCAGAGCAGTAAAAAACGGTTTTATTATAAGCGATATGCCCTTCATGTCTTACCATGTGAGTATAGAAAAGGCCATAGAGAATGCTGGCAGGTTCTTAAAGGAGGCCAACTGTGACGCCGTAAAGCTTGAGGGCGGTAGCGACATGGCGCCTACAGTTAATGCTATCGTAAAAGCCGGTATACCCGTATGCGGGCACCTTGGCCTGACACCCCAGACAGCAACCATGCTGGGGGGTTACAAGGTGCAGGGTAAGGATGCGGAGAGCGCCAGGAAACTGATTCGGTCCGCAAAGGACCTTGAGGATGCAGGCGCATTCATGATCGTATTTGAGTGTATACCAGATTCACTTGCAGCACGCATAACACGTGATCTGAACATCCCGATCATCGGTATAGGTGCAGGCCCTGCCTGCGACGGTCAGGTGCTTGTGTACCATGACCTGTTAGGGCTTTATGAAAAATTCACACCCAAATTTGTAAAGCAGTACCTGAATCTTGCCCCAATGATAAAAGAGGCCATAAAACAGTATAAGAGAGATGTGGAAAGCGGAGAGTTCCCAGGGCCTGACCATGTGTTCAGGATGGATCAGGGAGAGGCAGAAAAGCTTTAGGAGAGGCCCGATGGAAATCCTCATTGTAGGGCCTGGCGCCATGGGGTGCCTTTTTGCGGCACGTCTTACTAATGCCGGATATCATGTTACCCTGCTGGATCACAACCCTAAAAGGGCTGATGAGATAAACCGGCAGGGTATTTTTGTTGAAGGGGTATCAGGAGAGTACAGCGCAATGGTCCCGGTTCATTTCAACCCCGCTCATATAAGGCCCGATATTGTTATCATCTTTGTCAAATCAGGAAAGACAAAAGAGGCGGCCCGGTCAATAAAGGGCATAATAACAAAAGAGACCATGATCGTGACGATCCAGAACGGCCTTGGCAACAGGGAGATCATAAGAGATATCACAGAAAACATGGTGATTGGCGGTATAACCTCTGAAGGTGCAACATCCCTTGGAAGAGGCAGGGTCAGGCATGCAGGCACAGGGAACACGACCCTGGGGCCTGTCAAAGGAGCAGATGACAAGCTTGAATGGTTTGTAAATGCCCTTAACAGGGCGGGGTTTAAGACGGATTCAGCCGATAATATAGATGACCTTATCTGGGGTAAGCTTATTGTGAACGCAGGCATTAACGCACTCACTGCAATAACAGGGTTGAAAAACGGTCAGTTGCCAATGCATGAGGGCACACTCAATATCATGAAGGATGCAGTGAATGAGGCAGTTAAGGTTGCACAGGCCAAAAATATTAAACTGCCCTATGATAACCCAATAGAAAAGGTACTTGAGGTGTGCAGGAATACCTCAGGTAATATTGCCTCCATGCTCCAGGATGTTCTCAATAAAAGGGTTACTGAAATAGACTTTATAAACGGCGCAATCGAAAGGGAGGCCAAAAAACTCGGCATCCCAACGCCGGCAAATCTTTTACTCACCCGTCTCGTTAAGACTATAGAAGAAAGCTATAATGAGAGATTGTTTTAATCCGGTTTTGATTCATGGAACTTACTATACCTATCCTACTTAAAGTAATTATCATATTTGCAGGCATACTTGTCTTAAACAGGCTAGGCATTCATCTTGCCCTGTCACTCATTGCAGGGGCTGTTTCTCTTGGTGTCTGGATGGGATTAACCCCTTTAAAGTTAATTACCTGTCTGTATAAAAGTATAATAGAATCTCAGACCATAAGCCTTGCCGTTATCATCTGGCTAATAATGGTAATGAGCGATATCATGGGTAAAAGCGGGCACATGAAGCGGCTCGTCACGAGCTTTACCCGGATTGCGAGGGATGCAAGGGTTGTGGGCACAGTGATGTCTGCCTTGATAGGGCTTTTACCCATGCCTGGTGGTGCGCTTTTTTCCGCCCCAATGGTGGATGAATCCCTCTCAATGGTAAAGGCAACACCCGAACACAAGACAGCACTCAATTACTGGTTCAGGCACATATGGGAATACTGGTGGCCGCTTTATCCTGGTGTGATACTTGTCATTGCGCTTTTAAATGTAGAGACCTGGCGCTATATGCTCTTTGCAGTACCCATGACCATGATCTCTATTGGCGCAGGTTATTACTTTATCGTAAAACCCATGGACAGCACCGCATCAAATGTGGAAAGCCGCATTACATGGCCAGGCATAAAGGCATTTATATTTGAGATGATGCCCATCATCATAATAATCATCTCCATTATGGCGTTTACAGGTATTATCAGGTTAGTTCATATGGCTGTAAAAGATATCCCCATACCTTCACTCACCCCTGTTGTTATCGGCCTTGTACTTGCCATCCTCTGGGTCTGCCGTACAAACCGTGTTGCGCCATCAGGACTAATTAAGGCAACATTCGGCAAATCAAACCTGACAATGCTCTTTCTTATTGTCTCTATCATGCTCTTTAAGGGTGTGATGACAGATTCAGGAGCGGTTACCGGTATAAGGGATGAACTAATGAGATACGGTATCCCCCCTATCCTTCTTATAATTATCGTGCCCTTTTTTTCAGGAATTATCCTGGGGATAGCAGTGGGCTTTGTGGGGGCTTCCTTTCCGTTAATAATCCCCCTGTTTCCCGCAGGTGACACCTACATGTATCTATCATATGCTGCGCTCGCGTATACATTCGGCTACATGGGTATGATGCTCTCGCCAGTGCACCTCTGTTTCCTTGTTACAAGGGATTATTTCAAGGCTAATATAGCCGGGAGTTATAGCTTTATTATCAAATCATCTGTCGCTGTTATTGTTTCGGCAGTTGTCCTGTTTATGATCTCAACCTTTCTGCACGGCCTGTCAGGCGGGTAGACATAATTGCCAAAGGATTAAAATTCCTTCACCAAGGACACAGAGGACACGGAGAAACTACGTTTTACGCAGTGATCGCCTTACCTGACTCTCTTTTAAAGTCGTCATTCCCCGACACTGATCGGGGAATCCAGTCTTTTCTTTCTTATTCAACTGGTATTCTGGACCCAAAAAGTGGATATATTCCATTTTTTATCAAGGTTTTCCACTCCTTTATTATTTAGGTTGAAACATTATTTATCCTGATTGTATAATGTGCTGAAAAAACATCTTCAGGCAGGTAAGGTAAATATGGAAACACATGTGTACGAGACAATAATTAAAAAAAGGGGTTCTATTGAATTAAAGGATCTGCCTTTTGAAGTAGGTGACGAGATAAGAATTGTCATCTCCGCTAAAGTGAAAAGAAAAAAAATTGATGCTCTAATTAATAATGATCATGTGTGGTCAGAAGATGATATCAAAGAAGTCCTTAAAGGCAGAGATATAATAAATCAATGGAAAATATCCTGATTGATACTGATATTGTTATTGATTACCTTAGAAGCAAGAAAAAAGCATCAACAGAATTGGTGCGCTTACTTCATGATCATACAATACAAATATCCGCCATTTCTGAATTCGAACTTTTTCTAGGCGCAAGAACTCAACAGCATATAAAAGATCTGGAACTTATTTTTAACCAATTGGTATTAATCCCCTTTGATTTTGGGTGTGGAAGAATCGCTGCCGATATCTGGAGAAACAGAGAATCAACACATCAGAATCTGGAGATAAAGGATATATTTATTGCAAGCATAGCAATTTATGAAAACCTATGGTTAAGAACCTTCAACGAAAAGCATTTCAAGGGAATTGAGAAATTGAAAATATGGCATGAATAATTCAATCAATTCTTATTACACATTATTCCCCGACCCTGATCGGGGAATCCAGTTTTTCTTTTTCATACCGCGACCTATTCTCTTAAAGCCGTCATTCTCATGGCAATGGGAATGCATTTTGTCTTTCTCATTCTATTGCATTATATTTATTCGTAGTGGCACAGAGCCTGTGCCATTTCGGGCACGCTGTGGCGTTTCCCTACAAAAAACCTGTAATACCCTTGGTCTGTTGTGACAAAAAATCCTTTGCCCTGTTTTTCGATTTACCCAATAACGTTGTATTTAACAAAAAGCTTTTTTCTATTTGATTATTTTAATTCAATTAAGTACTATCCATCAGCTTCAAAATTAATTTTCCTTTGAACTATAAATAAATATATCCAGCATGCTTTTTGTGGTGCTATTTATTATAAACAGTATTGTATTTATTGAGATTATCACCCTTTTATTTTTTTCGGTTCATCTTTCTGTATAATAACCTAAAAGAAAGATATCCAGAACTGGTGAATCACTAGTTAACCCAGGAACTTAATATGACAAAACTGCGTTTCAAATTCATGGATCTTCTACTTTTATCAGCTCCAGATGATAATCCCTGCTGCTTCCGTTCTTGTCGTGCAATTGTTAATGACATTATGAAAAAATTTGAGCTGAGGGTACCAGATTTTTCCAAAGAAAATATACTTAAATTTACGAAACCAGGATGGATTGAAATACGAGATAATGAGCACAAAACCGAGTTCTTTTCACCTACAAAAAAAGGTTTGTCGGAACATTTTTTAATCGATTATGGAGTTGAGCACTTCATCGAAAAGGATCGGCCTTTTGGGGGTGGCATTTTGGATTCTTTGGGTCAGTGGTTCGATGTTTATTTTAGTCCGAAAAGTAATATGAATAGTAGATTAGAAGAAACAAATATTCCAGGTGCATATTTGGGAGGCGGCACAAAATGGAGAGAAGCTTCTTGGCTTTTTCAAACATGGAATCAGCCTCATAGATACACTTACATTTCAGCTTTATTGTTCCATTTACTTGACCCTGAACAATGGCCAGGAAAAGAGGAAGAAAGAGCTGCTGCATGGGACGGCGTGGACTCAATCTTTCGCCCATCTGGCTATAGAGTTCATGAAAAAGGATTCTTAATTCCAGCCCTAAAGAAGGAAGAATCAAAACTCAATCTAACCGCTTGGGATGATGAAAAAAGGTTTCGTTCTGAAATTATTGAGCCTATGTTAAGAAAAATGTCTGGCGTGATTAATGTTGTTCATACTCATGGGAAAGATGAGTTTGGAAGGGATTTTATATTTGACTATAGGCACCCCTTGTTAGGTGATCGAAGATGGGTTGCTGTTCAAGTAAAAAGTGGGGATTTGTCAGCAACTGCTGGAAGTGAACTGAGAACCATTTTCGATCAAGTGATGATGTGTTTTGAACATCCCATAATTGACTTGGGAAGTATGGGAAATGTCGCTACATCTGAGGTGATTGTTTTAATTTCTGGAAGGTTCACTGGAAACGCAAAACAAAGAATTTTGGATGGAATAAAAGATCCAGTATGGAGAGCAAATATCTTCTTTTTAGATCGAAATGGTATAGAAGCTATCTTACGAGGACTTGCATAAGGGCTAACATCTGTTTCAACTAGGAAAGGTTTAAGGAGGACCTCCCATGCCACAAGATCGTCAAAGTGGGGCAATGGCAGTTGAGTATGGACTACAGACCGCTAAAAGAATTGCCGAAAAACTGGGTGGAGTAAAAATCGGAAGAACTAGAAGCAACGAATATAAGATTGATGGTAAGAATGTTGTTATTAAGTGCGCAAGGTCGACAACAAATAGCGTTGGTATTCCATACCACATGCTGGATAGGCTTTCTGCAATCATTGGAGCATTCGAGGTAGAAAACGGCACTTACCATCTGTACGAGATGAAACCGGACGTCTATCGCGGAAACATGAGACCCACTCGAAGTATGGGCCCTTCTGCTGGACGAGTCGGAATCGTAAGGAAAGCAACATTTCTAGAACAAGGGAATTATATAACTAGCATTAACATAGAATAGCACCTGAAAAAGCCGCTGCACTGGATCGCCGAAAAAGTCGGCTCCTAGTGAGCTTCATGTTAAAGGTTCTTCTTACATCCAGTGCTTTGTTCAAGCTCTTTACGCCAGAACAAGGCAAAGAACCCGATGTCATTGGGTTGCATGCGTCTTCATCACAGAAATAACATTGCCAGGAGTCAATGCCAAGATTTGTGACTATTAATAATGCTTAATATATTTTATAAAATAAAACTAAGAGAGGGAATATATGATTAATGCAAATAAGGAACTTCTGATTTCATTCTTCACAAGCAATTTGCAGTATGTGGTTCCTTTCTTTCAGCGTTCGTATGTCTGGAAAGAGGAAAATTGGGATATTCTATGGGAACATGTAAGTAAGATTGCTGAAAACAATAGTAACCAAAAAAAGGATGAACATTTTATAGGAACACTTATAACAAAACAGCAACTTTCTGAACATATTGGTGAGGCAAAGCTTGACCTGATTGACGGTCAGCAGCGCTTAACTACCATTTCTCTCTTATTGAAAGCTATAGCGACAAAAGCAACAGGTGGAGGCGAATATCTAAAACTAAAGGAAAAGGCAAATGAACTAGTTGTATTTGATAATGCAAAAGGTGATAAGTTTATACGAATTGAACATTCAAGAAGCGATAAAGATTATTTTGAAACAATAATGTTCGATAAAGATTTATCCGGACTAAAAAATCAGGACCATAAAATATTAACCTGTTACAGATACTTTCTAGATAAACTTGACGGGCATACTGATGAGCAGTTAGATCGATTAAAAACCATCATTCTTAATAATGTTCCTGTTATAAGTATGCTTTTATCTGTCAACGATGATGAACAAGAAATATTCGATACAATCAATTCATTGGGAGTTAAGCTTACTACAGGTGAGTTGTTAAAAAATTACATCTTCAAGGAAAAAGACCTTCAAGAGTATTATGAAACACACTGGAATCAAGTTTTTGAAGAAGATGAAGAGCAAATTGAATTCTGGAACAAAAACAAAACATCCGGAAGGGTTAGCAGAACTAATATAGAGGTATTACTTTATTGCTATTTAATTATTCAAACAAGAAGTGTTGTCGAACTTGAAAAACTATTCAAAGAATATAAAAAATGGTTACAAAATAAAACTACAGTTGAAAAAGCGGCTTTTCTCGATGAACTAAAAATATATGCCGATATATACTATAATTTTCCAGAAGGTACTGAACTAAACGAAATAAGTTATTCGCAATCTGAAGAAAGATTCTTTCATATTATCGAAAATCTTGAAATTACAACTGCTTACCCTCTCATTCTTTATTTTTTTAAACAGGTGCAGGACAATGATACTCGTCTTCAATTGTTGAAGATTATTGAAAGTTATTTAGTAAGGCGAAATGTATGTCGTCTAACTACAAAAAATTACAACAACTTATTTATCCAGATAATCGGGAAGCTGATTGATGCAAAAGAGGTTAGTGTCGAACTATTACTTAATCTATTAAATGAATTTACAGAGGACACAAATAAATTTCCTTCCGACTTGGAATTTAAAAGTGCTTTTTCTGAAGAGGCGATAAGCAATGCAAATGCAAGAGAACTTCTTTATTGTATTTCGCTTTATCAAATTTATGATCCGAAGAGTGACATTAAAAAACTTAGTTCATCCAGTTATTCAGTTGAGCATATGATGCCTCAGAAGTGGGAAACCAACTGGTCTAAAAACGGTATGAGTGAACAAGCAAAAATATTACGAAACAAAAAACTAAAAACATTAGGTAACCTCACTTTAATCACAAAGAGTTTAAATAGTAGTTTAAAAAATTCAGCTTGGTATATAAAAAAAGATGCCTTAAAAAAATACTCTTTGTTAAAAATCACTACAGACTATATTGATAACACCGACTGGGATGAAACAAACATTGATGAAAGAGCAAATGATTTATCAACAATTGCATTAAAAATATGGAGTAGATGATATAGAAGGAATGCACAAGCGTCAGGATGAAACACATTAGAAGTCATTGGAATAGTAGCATTCTTGATTGCAGCAATTAATATGAAAGGGGACGCTGTAAAGTTATTAGGTTTTAAAGACTCAACCTATATCATAACAACATCCCACTAAAGAATTCATCCAAATAGAAGGTACAAAAAATTGAAACAACCTCCTCTGAAAGCATTGCACCCTGATAGCTCTTTCAGCATAGCAAAGCTGGAAGCTTACCGGAAGATAGGTACTTCGGGTCTTATCGATTCTTTGAAACCAGGCGAACCAGGTTCATTAAAGGTTCAACCAGATGGTACTGTCATGGATGGTCATCACCGAATTCATATACTTCGCGAACGTGGAATAGATGTTGATGAATTGCCTCGTGATATTAAGACTAAAGAAGAGGGAAAAGATTAATGGGTGTCGATATTTTTTGGATACCATTTAATACACCTGGTCGTATAGGAATTGCCACGCGACCCCGTGGAGGGGACTGGCTAAAAGATGATATATATTATCTTCATAAGGCTGAAACCAATTTGCTTGTTTCCATGCTGACACCTGAAGAATCACATGAGTTGGAATTGGAAATGGAGGAGAAACTGTGTCAAGCAGAAGGAATTGATTATCAATTAGTGCCAATACCCGATCGAGGGATTCCTTCAAATATGAGGAATTTAGTTGAGCTTGTACGTCAATGGGTAAAGCTTCTTGAGAATGGTACAAACATTATATTCCATTGCAGGCAAGGTATTGGTAGATCGGCCATAATGGTAGCCTTAGTATTGATTACATTCGGAATAGAGGTTGATTCAGCCTTCCAAATAATAGAAAAGGCCCGCAAACGTCCTGTGCCTGATACTGAAGAACAGCGGACTTGGGTTGAACAATATGCTTCAGGTCTTCAAATAGCTAGCAGCTTGAAAGTTGCAGAAAAAGAGGAACCATATAAAACAGCATCCCATAAATCAACAGAAGAAGTGAAATCTGATGCAATAAATGAGTCCGAAGATACACAACATACCAAGGATTAGTGGCACAGGAGATGCTGACGCTGATAAAAAGGTAAAAATATTTTCATGAAATACAAAGCTGTCAGCATTGGTGAATCACTATTAATAACTACCAAGAAGTGGGGTATAAAATGGAAGTCATTGGAATAGCAGCATTTATGTTTGCAGTATTCGGAATTTATTATGGCAAGAGTGCTTTGAACCAAGTTACTCAGCTTAGGTATGAACATGAAGCCCTAAAAAAGAATCTAAAAGAGTTGGGCGTATTGAAAGAAGAACAGGAACCAGAAAAGAAATAGACTAATACCAACGGATTTATAATACACAGAAGATAATATTATGGCGAGTGAAGTCTTTGAACATAAAGAAATGCAGGGATCGGTTTTTAAAGAGGTCAATTTAAACAATTCACGGTTTGATCTCACCAGCATTACAGGTGCGGCCTTTAATATGGTGAATATGCCTGATTCTGTTTTCAGTAATACTAGCCTTAATAACAGTGTATTTAAATGTTCAAACCTTGAGAATGCAGTTATTGCAGAAACATTTCTCAGGAACATGAAGATAAGTTTTTGCCTGTATGATGGTCTCACGATTGATGGAATTGAGGTCCTGCCGTTGGTGGAAGCCGAGAAAGACAGGCTTGATCCCGAACGCATTCGTTTAAGGATAAAAAATCCCTTTGACCCGGATGAAGTAAAGAAGGTTATGCATCATCTTGATGAAGTGCGCGATGGATTTTATGCATTTCTGAGATCGACTCCTCATGAACTACTCATCAAAAAGCCTAAGGGTATTGACCGCTGGTCAGCGCTTGAGCATGTGCGACATCTCGTGTTTGCTGAGGATTTGTACCTGAACCACAGGTTGCTGAATAATAATATACCTTATAATCCAATTGGAATGATCCCTGATTTTCTGAAGAATGATCCATCATTTAATGAAGTTGGCAGCAAACCGACTGAGTATCTTGATGAAGTGCTTTCAGCATGGAGTTGTATTCATGCGGAGATGACAAAATATATATTAAAAATTACGCAGGAACTACTGAAAAGGGAATTAGACATGAACCCCGGAGGCCCGCAAAAAGTCACCGTAGGGTACATTATCCAGATGCTGCCTCCCCATGACCTTTTGCACATCAGAATGGCAGAAAAGGCAATCGAAGAAGTAAAAATGTCTGAATCATAGTGTATAGGTATCGAGTATGTACAGTTGATGTGAATAGGTCTATGACTTCAGATGATATCAATTTTGTAGGCATGTAAAATAATAAGCTTACTTTTATAGTATGAGAATAATACCAGTATTATTAATTGAAGCGGATTAGCTGCTAACTAATAATGATTATAACGCGGAGGTTCCTTATGAAAATATATATATCGCTTATTTTTGCACTTGTTTTTCTTTGGAGCAATAATGCAGCGTGTGAAAGCTGGGACAAAACCCTTATTAATGCTGCAAAAAACGGTGATTTGAAGCTGGTACAGGAATGTCTTATAAACGGTGCGCGCCCTGATTATATTGAAATAACCGGTGGTGGTATTGACAAAAAAACCGCAAATCCAATAGCTTCTGCAATTGAGGGTGAACACTTTGAGGTGTTCATGAAACTCCTGGAAGTAAAACCTGACTTTATTTTACTTGAGAAAGGAAATGTTCGCCTTCTTAATATAGCTGCATCAGTGGATAACGAGAGGTTTTTCACTGAATTATTAAAGGCCGGTGCTAATCCGGGTCCGGTAATTGATAGTCTTCTTTTTAAAAGCAAATATAAACACTGTATACAGGCGTTAAATTATGTGACACCAAATAATTATGTCGATCAAGATTATTATGCAAAGGATAAATCAGATTCTTTTGGCAACCGGTTGCTTGATAAATTAGTAATACGCGGGCGCTATTATCCATATGATGAAGATGATCTTGTGAAAATTGCTGAAAAGACAATCGAACGCAGTATTAAGTTTAAATCTGGAAATAAAGACAACTTTAATAAAACTGTTGAAAAGGCATATGAGTTTGGATTACTGAAACTGGCCAGAGTGATGGATCCAGAGGGGATTTTGAATAAAAAAAATATTACCAAAGCTGTAACCCTGGAACATCAGCTTTATGAGGCAATAGATAATGGCAATGCTGATGTAGTAAAACGGCTGTTGAATCAGGGTGCTAAAATATCATATGTTAATGAAGAAGGTAATAAAATTAATTTATTATCGTCAGCTGTAAAAGGTGACTTAAACAAAATTAATGTGATGGTACCTTTATTACTCAAAAACGGTGCGGATCCAAATATCAACGATGTAAGTTCTATTTCTGATTTACATGCCTGGGAGTTACTAAAGCAAAACGGTTTTAGTTTTGAGAAATCCAGAGAAGATCAGTTGACTCTAATCATGTCCGCATTAGAAGCAAAACCGAATGTAGGTTCAATTATACTTCGGGATTTTTTGGAGAAGGGTTTTAATCCTAATCCAATCGAAAAAGATACTCTTTATCCACTGCAATTCGCAGTGGTCAAACCGTATAACAGGTTTGACCCTGTTCCAATATTGCTCGAATTCGGTGCAGATACTAAGATCAAAGGAATATATGGTAAATCAGCATTAGATATTGTCGAAGAAAACAGGGATCTAATTAGACTTTTCCAACTATTCCCTGATAGAAAACATCCTTTTCTAAAGAAAATTGGACTCAAAAGAAAAGATTCATTGTTCCCCGGTAAATGGTCAAATCACCGTCGTGAATTCAGTGAAATTATAATTGTTCTAACTCCTGATGGAGGGTGCATACTTGCTGGAGGAGTATCAGGCATTACAGGATACTGGGAGGAGAAAGGTAAAGATACTATCGAAGTGACTCTTATTGATCCTGAAATAAGATTCCCTGATTTACAAAAAGACAACGCTCCGTTTCTGAATTCATGTCTCAGAAGTTGGATATAATTAGACTACATGG
>CAZCMD010000032.1:15269-36556 GCA_964499695.1 uncultured Desulfatiglans sp. | reverse complement strand
CAAGGAATTTTAAACAAGGTCCTGATCATAACCGTTTTTATTAAAATTTTAGGGAGGCTTAATAATGGCGCATGGAGTTATGGGAAAGATGCTGTTTGTTGATCTCGGTAAAAAACAGCTTAAGGAAGAGACACTCGATCCAAAGACAGTCCGGGAATATATAGGCGGTTATGGCCTGGGTGCAAAGATATTATTTGAAAGACAGAAACCAGGTGTTGATCCGCTTGGCCCTGATGCAATGCTTGGAATTGTAACAGGCATGCTTACCGGCACAGATGCCATTGGCGGTTCACGTTATGTAATGGTTGGTAAATCGCCTCTTACAGGCGGGTGGGGTGATGCCAATTCAGGCGGTAATGTGGGCCCATTTCTGAAGTTCGGGGGATTTGATGCTGTGTTCTTTTCAGGCATATCTGAAAAACCGGTATATCTTTATATTGATAACGGCAAAGCGGAGCTTAAGGATGCATCTGACCTCTGGGGAAAAGACTCCTTTGATACAGAAGATATCTTAAGAGACAGGCACGGTAAAAAGCTTGAAGTTGCCTGTATAGGCCCATCCGGTGAAAAACTTTCGCTTATAGCTGCTGTCATGAATAATAAAGGCCGCGCAGCAGGGCGTTCAGGCCTTGGTGCTGTAATGGGTTCAAAGAGGCTTAAGGCCATTGCCATAAACGGTTCACTTGAAATACCTGTTGCCAACAAAGAGGCGGCAAAGGAGATGCGTAAAAGACACCTGAGTGACATGGGCCCAATGGTAAAATTCATGCAGGAGTTCGGCACCTGCGGTATGCTTGAGATGTGCGCAAAGGTGGATGATGCACCGTTTAAGAACTGGGCCGGCACCGGTGAGGGAGATATGCCCAACTATGCAGACATAGGCGGGCCTCATATTATAGCCCAGCAGGATAGGAGATATGGCTGCTACCGCTGTCCCATTGCATGCGGCGGTATAATGAAGCCCTCAACCGGGGAGTTTAAATGGGGTGATCATGCCCACAAGCCTGAATATGAAACACAGGCCATGTTCGGTACAAACCTGCTTGTTAATAATGTTGATTCAATAATTATGGCCAGTGATATCTGTAACCGTTACGGGATGGATACAATAGGGGCTGGTGCAGTGGTGGCCTTTGCAATGGAATGCTACGAAAAGGGCATTATTACCGCAAAGGATACAGACGGTATTGAAATTAAGTGGGGAAACCATAAGGCAAGCATTGCTCTCCTTGAAAAGATTGTAAGGCGTGAAGGTATCGGCGATATACTTGCTGACGGCACAAAAGTAGCGGCTCAAAAGATAGGCAAAGGTTCTGAAAAATATGCAATGAATGTGGGAGGTCAGGAATTTCCTGCACATGACTCAAGAGGCGGACACGGGTTTGCCATTTCATACTGTTCCGAGCCCACACCTGGGCGTCATACAATGAGCGGTGAGATGCCTCATCCTCCGGGAACCATGCCACAGTATGACCCCACAACCTTCAAGGGTCGCGGTAAGCCCCACATGATAGGCTCTGCCTTTTCCAACTACTATAATGCTGCCGGGCTCTGCATGATTTGTTATGGCGATGGATACGGAAAGGCTGAATATTTTTTAGAGGCTATAAAGACCATCACAGGATGGGATGTAACCCGTGAAGAGATCATCAAGACCGGGATGCGTATAAACGCCATGCGTCAGGCATTCAATATCCGTGAAGGTATAACAACACCATGGAAATTCCCTGACAGGATGCTCGGAAAACCGGCCAAGACAGTTGGGCCAAGGGCAGGCATTACCTGGGAACTTGAAGATATCTATACAGAGTACTACGAGGCAATGGGCTGGGATACAAAGACGGGGAAACCAAAAAAGGAGACCCTTCTTGACCTGGGCATGGATTTTGTCGCAAAGGAATTATACAAATAAATAAAATCCTTAATATTGACTTAAAAGGCCGCATTGGGTAGAAATAATGCGGCCTTTTTTTTGACTAAAAAAAGGGCTTTTATCCGGAGCAAAACTATGAGCATTGAAGTTGAAATAGCACATGTTTTCAGGTCTTACTTTAACGGGCAGAAATCGGTAACAACAGAGGGAAAGACTGTGGGCGAATGCCTGAATGATCTTTCCAATAAATACCCAAAGACAAAAAATATGATTGTTGATGAGAGTGGAAACATAACAAACCGTTTTGAGGTATACCTGAATGGTGAAAGCACCTATGAAACCGGGTTGTCCACCCCGGTAAAAGATGGTGACAAGATAGACCTTATTTATATAATACATGGGGGGTAATTTTATTAAACCTTACACGCAGTACTTTTTTACATAATAATCCTGCTGAGGGACCAACAGAGGCGGAGATGCCGGAGTGGTTATAAATCTGAAATCAAGGAGACTTATTTATGGCAAAAAAAGCGCTTTACCCATCATTTACTAATCCTTATCTTATTGAACCTGATCGTCCTATCCCTGATGAAGTTGCTGTAATAGGCGCCGGGCATATTGGCCCTGATATTGCCTATTATCTGCGTACCGGCCTTACTGACAAGAAATTATATATGGTTGATGTCGTTGAAGCCCAGCTTGGCAAGGCAAAGGAGCGCTTCAAGGGATATGCTGACAAGGCAGTACAGAAGAAAAAGATGACCCCTGATACTGCTGAAAAGATATTAGGAAATATTGTTTACACCACTGATTATAACGATATAAAAAACTGCGGACTTGTTATTGAAGCGGCAACAGAAAATCTTGAACTTAAGCGCAAGATCTTTCAGATGCTTGAGGAGATAACCTCACCGGATACTATCCTGACAAGTAATACCAGCGGTATCCCTGCAAATGAGATTTTTTCCGGGATGAAACACCCTGAACGTGCTACCATCACCCATTTCTTTGCACCGGCATGGAGAAGCCTTCCTGTTGAGGTGATAAACTGGGAGGGCGCCTCTTCAAAGACACTTGATTATCTGCTATGGTTTTTTGCCAATACGGGCAAGGTTCCAATGATGACTGCCAATGTCTTCTCCTTTCTCCTGAACAGGATTTTTGAGACATGGTGCAGTGAGGCGGTATTTCTTATTGACAGGGCAACAAGCCAGCAGGTGGATCATGTGGCAGAAGAGTTTGTTTCATCAGGCCCATTCTTTGTTTTAAATTTTACAGGCGGAAATCCCCTTATCCATATTTCACAGAGCCGCAGGACTGGCGAATCAACCTGTTATAAGCCATCCCTTGCCCTTTTATCTGTTGATACATGGAAGGTTAACAAACCAGGAACAAAGGTTGATGTGCTCAACGATCTTAAAAAATGGATACAGAAGAGGCTTCTGGGTGCAATATTCTCACAATGTTTTGATATCACCGACAACTCTATTGGCACACGCTCTGACCTGAACCTGGGTACTGTTATCGGTCTGGGTTTTAAAAAGGGGGTCTTTGAGGTAATGGCCGATATGGGCAGTCAAGCAGTTAAAGATATCATGCAAGGCTTTACAGCAGAACGTCCGGGGTTCCCCATCCCAAAGTATGATATTGACAGCTATATAAATTTTCCAAGGGATATCCTTGTGGATGATATAAACGATATCAGGGTTATTACTATCAGAAGACCCCAGGCTGCAAATACCCTGTGTAAAAGTACCTGTGACGAGATCCTGTCAGAGTTGAAAAGGGGTGAAGGGGACGCGTCAGTCAAAGGTATCATAATTACAGGGTATGGCACAAAGGCATTCTGTGCCGGTGCTGATATCAGCGTTCTCTTGCCAACTATCGGCAATGCCCCCGCCGGGTCAGCCTTAAGCCGAAAATACGGCAGCATTGTAGAGTATATAAATGAAATGAATAAGCCTGTTGTAGCGGCTGTTAATGGTTTTGCAGTTGGAGGGGGTTGTGAACTTGCACTGGGATGCCACTCTATTGTTGCCGATAAAAAGGCATTTTTTCAATTGCCCGAGATTACACTGGGAATTTTTCCCGGTATGGGCGGGGTTGTTATCCCCTACAGAAAATGGCCAAAGGCAAATGATAAGTTCAATGCCATGTCATCACAGGCAGAACGGCTCAGCAGTGTTGATGCTGAAAAACTTGGTATTGTTACAAAGATAACTGACGGCTATATGGGTATGATAAGGGCAGCTATTGATGAGGTAAACAGGCTGGCAGACCGGGTTCCCAGAATCCCTGACAGGGTTACTGAGATGCCGGTGTTTATTCCCCCTGCTGAACCGAAATCAGGGGGTATGCCATTAAGCAGAGAGGCTATAGGTATAATGGCTGATGTAATAATAGGGGCTGCAAAGGCAGAGAGTTTTAAGGATGCAATGGAGGTCTCCTACATGTATTCAGGCAGGATATCCTGTATGGATGCCATAAAAGAGGGGGTGTCTGCATTTATGGAAAAACGTAAACCGGTTTTTGTAAAATAGATTAAATTATAGACCAGTGGAAGAGGTACTCTCTGTTTCTTTTGTGCTTATGATTTATGAGAAAGGTTGGGTGTGCCGAATAATAGATATAAGATATTTATATGATTCATTTATGATGATATTATTAACGGCCGTGAGTAACTGGGACTAGCATTAACCGGGAATGAACGATAAAGAAAATAATAGAACTCAAAAAGATAAATCTATTGCAGATACAGTAGAAGATCTGTTTGATGATTTCTTTGCGCCAAAAAAACCTGATGAATCACATGATACCATAAAAAAAGAGCCGGATAGTGTCTCGCCTGAAAAGGTGCAAAAAAAAATTGCACCCGAAAAGCCATTGCCCAAAAAGGTAAATCCCGATAATGCCCCTGTTATAAAAAAGAAAATTATTCCACCAGTTGTTCCTCCTGTAAAATCAGTACAGCAAAAAAAAACACCTGAAAAGCCAGTTGTAACCAGGAAGGCAATATCACCTGTGGAACCGGGCATAAATAAACCTGTTGTAAAACAGGAAAATTCTTCAAAAGAAAAAGAGTCGCCTCCAAAAGATTCAGTTGAAAAAGCAGATAAAAACATGTCCATGAAGACACAACCCGGAATTACAAAAAGAAAATTCCGGGAGGTTTTCAGCAAATATTTAAATCCCTTAATATTTGCAGTTTTAATAATCCTGCTTGTCATATTATCCATGTTTATTGGGAAAATATTGGATTATGATGGCCTATTTGAATCACTGAATATTAAAAGCTCATCGACTCATATTTCTGAACCTGTTCCCATCAGCAATAATATAGATAAGAATAATATCAACATTTCAAAGGGTGATATAATAAAACCTTTGAAAGGAACCCCTTCAGAATCAAATGATATTAAAAGTCCGGGTATCATAAAACCGGAACAGGAAGAACCGGATAAAAGTTTAACCATGGCTTTGGAAAAACGAGTTGATGTACCATCCAATAATATTACGACAGATAATTTAACATACCCATACTCTATATATCTGGGGTCTTACAACTCTGTTGTAAGCGTTAGGGGATTATCATCAGATTTTGTGAAGAAGGGCATAACTTCTTACTGGATAAAATTAGATCTGGGGAAAAAGGGGATCTGGTACAGGCTTTATGTCGGCTGTTTTCAGAACAGAGAACAGGCAGATGAATATATTAAAACCTGGAAATTGCAGGATGCTGAATCTAAAAATACAAGATATGCCAACCTGATAGGATCATATATATCAAAAGAGGATGCAGATAAACAAAAGGAGTATCTTGATGAAAAGGGGTATAGCGCATATATCATAATGGATGCAAAAGATACATTCCGGCTTTATACAGGCGCCTTTTATCAACAGGAACAGGCTGAAGCACAGAAAAGAGAGCTGGAATCAAATGGTATAAAGAGTACTGTTGTAGAACGTTAAGATAATGCGTCTTTTATCTATATCACGCCGTTCAGTTCAGGGTGTATATCACGCAGCTATAGCTCATAGTATCTTTCTGGCCAGGGGCTATATATCCATTAAATTTTATCAGGTTTTAATGATACCTGTGTTTTTATGCCATCAACTGAGTTACTGGTACTTCGTACCCAGAACCATGCACCACATGCCACAATAATCAGCTCTATAAAAAATGACCAATGGAGCATCATATTTAACCACCACGGGTGAAAGCGGTGAGGCATGGTTACCAGAGAAAATGGGCGGTCAATAAAGGGTGCAAGCCACCAGATATTACCTATGATTGTGTCAAGTATGATATGGAAAAAACCCGAGACCGCAAATATCAGTGAATAGTAACCTATTGTTTTACCTTTTGCTTTCCAGGTGAAAAGACCAATAGCGATAATAATCAATATCAGCCAGCATATCGGGTAGTGTGAAAAATATTTATGATGAAGTGTGCGCCTCTGATCTATAAGATCGTAATAGAGTAAGTCTATATCCGGTGCAATAGCCCCAAATAGTCCCCACCACATGAAGGTGCTGTAATTACCAATATGGTTTGCGAAGTGTTTACAGGCAAGCTTTGAAAGTATGTATCCGGCAGGAAGATGTGTGATAATCATTTTAAGTCCATTTTGATTTTAACTTAAAAAAACAATTCCTCTGGGCTATTTTGATGTTTTGTCATTATTCACATATTTCAATAAATAGGCATAAAATTCAGGGCTATGCTGTATTCCTGTCGTTCTATCCTCATATACCTTTCCTGTATCTGGATCAATAGTGTTTCTATTCGAGCCATTTAAGTTTATTATTAGCATACAACCCTCATTCATGAAACAGATTTATGTGAAAAACCAGTATGAACTCAATTAGCTCAATTTAACCTTTTTACCTAAGTATTTCAGGATTGTCATTCCAGACTTGCCTGTCAGCTTTAACCTTATCGGAGGCTGGATCATGAATCCCGGACTTGGATGTCATCCCCTATTAAATCGGGAATCCAGACCCAGCACGTCATTCTCCGGCTTGTCTACCGGCCCTAGCCTTGGCGATGGCCGGACCGGAGAATCCAGTTGTTTTTGATTTTATCAAAACTGTACAATGTCAAGAGCAGACCCCGATCTTCATTAATTGCCTTGAATCAGGCTATCAGTTTTATCTCTCGCTCTCAATAATGAATGTCTCCTGCTTCATTCATATTTACACTTCCAGGATTAATTGTTTCAATTTTGGACAGATCGTCAGCCATCCGATGTTCAGCATGCCACAAATCATAAGCCTGTTGCATTCTCAACCATAACCCTGGGCCATTGCCGGCAAACTTGCCTATTCTTAGAGCCATATCAATTGTAATGGGGTGAGTGCAGGCTAAAACACGATGCAATTGTTGCCGTGAAATACCAAGGCGTTTGGCTGCCTCACTGACCGATAGACCTAAATGGTTTAAAACATCTTCGCGTAATATTACACCAGGATGAGTTGGTGGCCTTTTTAAGGGTCGTTTAATAATATATTCTCTCATTTTTACCTCTCAATGATATTGTTCAAGATCAACTTTAAGCGCATCACCATCCTGCCATTCAAATGTGATGCTCCATGGGCCATTAGCATGTATGCTGTATCGTTTAGGAATCCCCTGAAGCGAATGAAAATTGAACCCTTGAATATTCAAATCAGTGAGGGTTTCTGCCTGTTCCAAGGCATCCAAGCGCCGTAAACAGCGCGATTGTAAATCCTGACGCACCTTACGGGAAGCACCATTTATAAATAGTTCACTAAGCCCTTTATGCCTAAAGCTTTTTATCATTGCAGCATTGTAACATGTTTTGATACACTGTCAATTACCGATTTTTGGTAATATTGGTTTAAAGACCATTAAGGGAGATGGGGGCGATTAGGAGGGTGCAGGTAAAAAGATAAATGTATTATATTTTTTTACCTTCTTATCTGTGTTCTATATATCCCCATTGATTTTATTTGACTGTCCAATGTCAAGACCCCGTCCTTCACAATCTCCTTGACATACCCCATCTCTTTCCGTATCTTCAGCCCGCATAAAGCAACACTTTGTTTTTCAGGTATCTGTTTTGAGCTTTACAGAGTTATCCACGTTGTATTTGCGGATGGAAAAACAATAAAAAGCAATGAAGGCCGCGAAAAAAACCGGTCTGTCCGGAGATATAAATAAAATGAAAATCAACAGAGAACTTTTGAAAGAATTTTATGAAGGCCAGGATGAGCGCTCCCAAAAAGCGCTGGACAGTGCCGTATCGCGTGTTGTTGAAGCGAAGAAGAGAGGCGGAAAAGTAGCCGTGGTAACGGGAAGTGGCCCTAACCTTCACGAAGGTGTAACCACTCTCATTGCTGAACTCATGGACAAAGGAATTGTTGATGGTGTAACGACGAGTTCCGCAGTTATCAATCACGAAATGGGCGGTGCCCTGGACAGGGTGAAAATGTGCAATGCCTCTCAGTTCGGTTTTGATGAAAAAAAGATGCCCAGAGGCAATGTCTTTGAATTTACCGAACTCACAGAGGAACAACTTAACGGTCTACGCAAGGAAATGCTTCTGGATGAAGAACTATTGAAGAAGAGTAAAACAGCCAATGGACATATGGTTGTGAAGGCAGCCGCCAACATGGCCTATCCGATGGGCCTGCGCACAGAGCTGCTTGCCGAGGAGATTCTCGGTATCTGCCGCCAGACTGGCCTTCCTTTCGAAACTGTTGCGGGATGGGGATGTGATCCCAAAACAATGTTGGGTAAAGGTGCACAAAAGGGACTTCCCGTGCTGGTCACCATTCCCCAGATGGTCGGCGGCGGACATGTAGGTCTCGCCGTCGGAGACAGCATTCCGGTTGCCGAACGTTCGCACCGTATAGCTGACATGCTGGGAAGCGCTGACGTAATTATCGAGTCGGCGGTCGCTCTTACGCAGGAAATTCATGACGGCCCCTTTGAAACATACACAGGACATGGCATCTGGTCATGGTGGCAGGGGCAGCCTGTATACAGCCTGGAAGGCAAATCCCTCATCCGCTTTGACCTGGATGAAAACCTCCGCCGTGCTCAGGATTTACAGAAGGAAAGCGCGATGATTCAGGAGGCGATAGATAAAGGCCTCCCCAAAACAAAAATATCAAAGATTCCCTTCCGCATGGAGATGTCGGCCTTTGCGCGACATGAGGGCAGCATTCCCGTAATCGGAGACATAGGAATGATCTGGCCGGTCTTTGCCCTGAAAATTGCCGATGCTCTGGGTATCAACCTGGAGTTCATGAGCTACAAGCAGGAAACGCAGGAAGGCAAAGATATGCGTGAATGGATCGTCAAAAATGTAAAATACTTTGACCGGGATAAAACGCTGGCCGCTTTCAGGGAGTGGAAAAAACAAAAATGACGACACCTAAAATTCTGGGAGTCATCCCCGCAAGGTACGCTTCCACAAGACTTCCCGGAAAACTTCTTCTGGATATCTGCGGAAAGACTATGCTGGAACACGTCTATAAACATGTTGTGGCCTCGAATGTATTTTTTCAAGTCATCATCGCAACAGACGACCGGAGAATATACAACGAAGCAAAGAAATTCGGCGGAAATGTCGTTATGACCAGCGCTGACCACCCCGACGGTTCCAGCAGAGTGGCGGAAGCCGCGCGTTCGATTGATACTGATTATGTAATTAACATCCAGGGAGACGAACCAATGATCGATCCCCGCATGCTAAGGGAACTGGCCGATGGATTTATTGCGGACAAAAACGCGGATTCAGCCACCGTCTGTGTTCCTATCTCCAGTAAAAAGGATATGGCCAATCCGAACATCGTCAAGGTGGTAAGGGGACAGAACGGTCGCGCCCTTTACTTCAGCCGTTCGCTTGTTCCCTATCCCCGAAACATAACAAAATGTCCCGTTTATGAACATCTGGGCATCTACGCCTTTACCAAAGAATTTTTGCTCAAGTTCGTCGAGCTTCCGCCCACGCCGCTGATGGAAACGGAATCTCTGGAACAACTGCGTATTCTTGAACACGGCTACACGATGGCGGTTATTCCCACAAAATATCCGTCAAAGGGACCGAATGTGAATACGCCCGAAGATATCGAAAAAATCCGCCGCATCATGAAAAAGGAAACGAACCGCAAAAACTAGCTGCCCTTTGTTAATCCTCCTCCCCGCCACATAACGTGCACTACCACCGGTTATTTTCGTCGTGCATAAAAAGGAGACGGTTCAGTTTTATTACTTTTTCTGAAACAAAATCTTCTTGACATACCCAAGCCCTTTCCGTACCTTCCAAGCCGGTTCCTGTCAAAGAAGTCCAGTCATTTCATTGCATCCGTGAAATGAGGGAGAGAGTATGAGATAAAATCCTCCGAAACTCGTTCTTCATATGTCGGCAGATTATCTGTTATTGTATACCATGATGCTTTTGATCCAACATAAATATTTACTAGGTTTTAGATTGAGATCATCCTTGACCGGATAATCCAGTTGTTTTTGATTTTATTAAAACTGTCCAATGTCAACGAGCTGTTGCCCCGGTCTTTTCCCGCTTTCGATTATATCTGCATTGCCTGTTTTTCCAACGGTATTGGTTGCTTCCATTGATTTATTATTTTTTACAAACACCTCATTCGCTAGTTTACCAGACACACCTGATCCGGAATGGGTGCAGGATGTGGAGAACAATATCAAAAATATTAAGACAGAAATATCCTTTAAGAGATTCATATTATATTAACCTTTTAAAACTTAATATTGATTCCCGATGTAATACTGGTCTCGCGAAAGCTACTAGCCGTATTATCGTAATTGTAATCATTAATGTATGCCTTTAAAAAAATCATATTATTCCTTGGTTTGGACAAAAAGTCAGGTTTATAAAAGACATTGATCCTGGCAAAACTCTTCATAGAATCTGTACCGCTTCCCTTTTCAAGCCTGTTCTGGCCGAGCTGAATATTAGAGGTAATCCTCACTGAAGGAATATCCAGGTCTGCCCCCAGTGAATACTCGTATATCTTATCTGACAGGCTTGTCAGCGCTTGTCTGGATATCCAGCCTCCCAATCGCAGTGCCGGCTTCAGGGTAAAATCATCGTAGTAAAGTTTTGCGTTAATGGACGTATTATATGCATATTCGCGGTTTCTTTGTTTTTGATCAACTTTATATTCATAGGAAGAAATGCCAAGGTTTGAAATGCTGTCAAATATGCCAAACCTGTCTTTGTAATTAAGATTGACAATCTGATCAATCCTTGAGGTGAAGGCCTTATTCTGTTTCGTAATATCAACCCTGTAGGAGATGTCCGCTGTGGCATTTTCCCTGCCTAAAGGTCTATGTGTCATCAGGCTGATTTCAGGCAGGTAATGATCCGTACGGGTATCCATTACGTTGTCCAGGTTATTTCTGTACCAAAAAAAACCTGAGGTAATGGAGTGTTTATTATTATAATTATATTTCCATTTGACCCTGACCTTTTCCCTGTCAGAGGTGGCGGAGCCGAAAAGGGTCCGGTAGTCTGGCGAGACTTTCTTGT
Source organism: uncultured Desulfatiglans sp. (assembly GCA_964499695.1). Classification (GTDB taxonomy): domain Bacteria; phylum Desulfobacterota; class DSM-4660; order Desulfatiglandales; family HGW-15; genus JAAZBV01. The sequence continues at coordinate 25,144 of CAZCMD010000032.1, read as the reverse complement.
ACTGAATGGTAAATTTTCCAGGGCCGCTTGCCTCTGTCAGGATTAGATTATGGGCATAGCCCATAATCTCTGCTTCTTCTGCATCAGAAGAGATAGAAAGGCTTGTGTCAGCAAGAGATGATTCACCTGTTATGGTAATATTTGGAGTGAGGGTGCCTTTCCATCCGATGGTGTATGAGATTATATCATACAGTTCATCCGAATCAGAGACCCGCTCAGAATCATCTGTGCTGACAATGCTAAGTCCTGCTTTAACATCATGTGAAAAATTATAGTTAACTTTCGCTCCGACCACCTTGCTTTTTATTGATTCAATATTACTCTCTCCAAATCCATGGAAATTATCCCATCTTGAATTTACATAGCCATATATAAGATCAACCTCTGGTAGTCCTGCGTCCTCATTACGAAAACTGTATGACCACCCCTTAAGGGATGTGCTGAGACTGTATTGTGAAAATTCCCTGTATATGTCTCCAAGATTTATACTGTTATATTTTTCCCTTTTTCCTGCTTTAAAGTTTGTTAAAAGAAATGTCTGCGGATCAATATTCCTGTCATCAGTGAACCGGGCGCCGATATTAATAAAATAATCTAAATCCCCGGATACTCCGTCTCCGGTTATGTCGAGAATATTAAGATATCTGTATCCGTCCTTGAGGAATGACGGGCCTTTTCCGGGGCCGGAGATATTATTATAGCTTAAGGAGAAATCATTTAAAATCTGGATATTGGCAGAGGAAGAGGTGTTAAATGTAGTCCAGCATATTATAAAAAGGATGAATATCCCGATTTTACTGGTCCAATAAAAAAATATATTCTTTAAAACCCTGCTAAAATACATTTTATTTTTTTTTATCTTATTATGTAGATTATTTACCTGTACATTCTAACTGCCATTGTATTGGATTTTCTTAAATCATTCTGGCGATAGCATGAAGAAATTTTCGCCAGCTTTCAGTTCATACACAAAATGCGTAACACTAAGGCTTAATGGCCCTATTTTTCTTATCGGCTTTAATTTATATTTCTTGAATATAATGAGGCGGGATTATTCAATTGCTCAAAAAAAACCGCCACAGGTCAGATACCTGTGGCAGTTACGGTTTGCCTGTACGTTAAAACTGGAATTTATCCCCATTGAAACACTGGTTTAGGGAAGTCATTATTATTGATATCGTAATTATAATCGTTGACGAATGCCTTTAAAGGATCATTCCAAACTGAAGACCTGGAAAAAATCATGCGACTATGGGACAAAGTAGGTAAAAAGGTAAATAAAAAAATCACCCCTGACCATGCACGGATTCGTTGAGGCACCGAAAGATCCCTCCAATAGATTTCTTGGTTGGCTCAAATTTTTTTGGAGCGAGACAGACGATTTTGTGCCCTGAAGATATTTGAATATTATGCAAGTCGGCACAAATAGCAGAAAGATTGCCTCGATGCTTGCGGTTGTGTTCTATGCGGAAATTTAGTGCTTCCTCAACGATTGGGTCCTTCATTTGTCTACCTAAAACAGTTATTCTGGTGAGCATATATCTGGACACTCGTATCTTAAAAATGATTAAAACTTGGATGGTTTTAATTATATCCTGTTTATTTTATCAAAAGGAATGAGGATGGGTTTGGGATTTTAATTATTTCATTTCCTGATATAATAATACTCTCCTTGATGTGTGAGCCATTTTTGATAACTGCATTGTCCAGGATAATTGAGCTGTCGATAACAGCATCTTTACCGATCATAACGTTGTTACCTATTACTGCCCAGTTTTTTAGAGTTGCGGACGGATCAATACGGGTATTCTCACCCTGAACAAACCTTTTGTTTTCAAACCCAAGAAGGTCAAGGTTGGCCTTTACGTAACTTTCTATGGTGCCGATGTCATGCCAGTAATATCCTGTCACAATATGGGCGTTTATGGCCCTGCCTGATTCAATCATCGGTTTATAACAGACAGATATAATATCCGCGTATCCTTCAGGCGGGAGATAATCAAAAACCTGAGGTGAAAGCACATGTATCCCTGTAAATGCAAACCTGCCGGGAGCCGTATCCTTATAAATAGCTTCAACCCTGCTGTTTTTCGCCTCTACCTGGTTGAAGCGCGGACAGTCGTGCAGCACCATTGTAACAATCGCCCCTGATTTGATGTGGCTTTCAACGGCCTGATCAAGGTCAATATCTGTAAGAATATCGCTGTTAATTACGATAAAGGTGTCATCCTTTAAAAAATCCCTGCAATTTGAGAGACCTCCCCCTGTGCCGAGTATCTCAGGCTCCGGACTGATGGTAAGATTTACTCCGGGGATTTTGCAGGCTTTTATGTAGTGTTCTAACTGCTCCATGTGATAGTGGGTATTAATGATAATATCCTTTATCCCGTATCCGGCAAGGTATTCTATGTTTCTTTCCAGTATCGGCCTGTTAACTACTGGCACAAGGGCCTTTGGGATATAGTCAGTAAGGGGTTTAAGCCTTGTACCGAAACCTGCCGCCATTATCATTGCTTTCATTGAATTATCCTTTGATATACTGTAATATACCTTTTGTTTTTATCGGTATCTGATTATAAATAAATATTGGCAATGTCAAAAGATTAATAATTACATACAAAAACTGATGTTTTTGTATGTAAGCGGTCAGCCATTAGCGTTCAGCCTCCTGTCCTGCCATAGCTTTATGCGACGGCGGATCAGCTAAATAATTAAAACAAAGAGTTAGCTGACAGCTGATAGCTGAATGCTGAAAGCTTTTTTATATAAGGCTATTATATGAATACTATCATGAATAATTCAGAGATTGACTCCTGTATCGGTCAGTTATTTCTGATCGGGATGCCTGGCTTATATCTCGATGAAGCAACCGAATCCCTGATACGGGAATACAATATCGGAGGCATTGTCCTTTTTAAAAGGAATATAGATAACCCGGTTCAGATAATAGAGCTGTGCAGATCCATACAGGCAGCATCTATGAGTTACCATGGTAATTCCATGTTTATCGCTGTTGATCAGGAGGGGGGTATGGTTGCAAGGCTTAAAGAACCCTTTACCATATTCCCAGGTAATGAGGCCATCGGTGAATCCTTAAAACCTGTAAAGATGGCAAAGGAGTTTGCCAGGATAACTGCAAAAGAGATGCGGATGGTGGGGCTTAATATGGATCTGGCACCGGTTATGGATGTAAAAAGGGGTATCCCGGACAGACATCTCGGGAGCCGTATCTTCAGTGATGACCCTGATAAGGTTGGCCATCTGGGCGGGGTTGTGATAGAAACACTCCAGAAAAAGGGGGTGATGGCCGTAGCCAAACACTTCCCCGGGCTCGGGCTTGCAAATTTTGACCCGCATCAGGGAAATGTGACAATTAATTACGAGTCAGAAAGCATTAAAAAAGGACAGATGCGGCCATTTAGAAAGGCCATTAAAAAAGGTGTGGCAGGGATCATGACATCCCATGCTATCTACCCTGATATTGACCCTGACTATCCTGCAACCCTGTCGCACAGGATAGTGACCGGGATATTGCGGGAAAAACTAAGATACAAAGGGCTGATACTGACAGATGACCTCGAAATGGGCGCTATACAAAAAAGCATCGGTGTTGCACAGGGTGCTGTTGCTGCCTTCATGGCAGGGGCAGATCTGCTTCTTGTATGTGAGCACCAGGGTTATGTTGTTGAGGCTATAGAACTTATCAGGAAGATGCTTTTTGAGAATGAGATAACAATGGAGAGGATCATGGCCTCAGCTACGAGGATAAGGGAAGTGAGGAAGGATTACCCCGGGCCTAAAAAAAGGATCTCCATTGCCGGTATTAGAAAATACTTTGATATTAATGCCTGAGCTGTACAGGAAATAAAGTGAAAGGCTGGAATAATTGCCCGGTTAAAAGATACCAATATGTAAGTTGAACCAGGTTTTATCTACAATATTGTAACTATTATTCTAATGGAAAAAATGGCTGGAAATGTTAACGTCGTGATATGACAGGGATAATATCGGGATATTGTTTGTGGCACAGCAATTGCTCTTTAATCGTGGCAAGACTGTGAAATATGATTTGAGAAAACTAATTTTATTAACATATAAATTTTGCATTACTTTAGCTTCAGGAGGATAGTATGTCGGAAATAAAAACACCAAAGGATGTGTTAAAATTAATAAAAGATGAAAAGGTTGAGATGGTTGACCTCAGGTTCATGGACTTTCCGGGCATGTGGCAGCATTGTTCATACCCTGTTAGCCAGTTTGACGAGGATACCTTTGAGGCCGGTATGGGTTTTGACGGCTCAAGCATCAGGGGGTGGCAGGCGATCAATGAATCTGACATGCTGATCAAGCCTGTAGCAGAATCCGCATTTATTGATCCCTTTTTCAAGACAAAGACTCTTGTGATGGTATGTAATATCTGCGACCCAGTTACAGGTGAAGATTATACAAGAGACCCGCGAAATATAGCGCGTAAGGCTGAGAATTATCTCAAGACCCTTGGGATTGCTGATATTGCATATTTCGGCCCTGAGGCAGAATTCTTCATCTTTGATGATGCGCGTTTTGACCAGAATCAGAGGGAAGGTTATTATCACATTGACTCTGTTGAAGGAGCATGGAACACAGGAAGAGTAGAAAACCCGAACCTTGCCTATAAGGTGCGTTACAAAGAGGGATATTTTCCGGTGCCTCCGACTGACAGCCTGCAGGACTTGAGAAGTGACATGGTTCTTACCATGCAGAAGATTGGACTAACCATTGAGGCCCAGCACCATGAGGTTGCTACAGGCGGGCAGTGCGAGATCGATATGAGATTTGCACCGCTGGTGCAGATGGCTGACAACCTTTTAAAATTTAAATATGTCATAAAGAATACTGCAAAGATGAATAACAGGACCGTAACTTTTATGCCCAAACCGCTTTTTGGTGACAATGGCTCAGGTATGCATGTTCACGTGTCACTCTGGAAAAATGGCCAGAATCTCTTTTTCGGTGACGGCTATGCCGGTCTTTCCGAGACAGCCATGTATGCTATTGGCGGTATATTAAAGCATGCAGCGAGTCTCTGCGCCATTACAAACCCGACAACAAACAGCTACAAGAGGCTTGTACCGGGTTATGAGGCCCCTGTTAACCTTGCATACTCAAGAAGAAACAGGAGCGCATCTATCAGGATACCGCTTTATTCAAACTCACCAAAGGCGAAGAGAATAGAGTTCCGCTGTCCTGACCCGAGCGCAAACCCGTATCTGGCATTCTCTGCAATACTTATGGCTGCCATTGACGGCATCCAGAACAAGATTGATCCGGGCCAGCCACTTGACAGGGATATCTATGACATGGAACCTGAAGAGCTTGCAAAGGTGCCAAAGACCCCGGGTTCATTGAGGGATGCATTAAACAGTCTTGCAAATGATCATGCTTATCTGCTTAAGGGTGACGTATTTACACCTGATGTTATTGAGACATGGATCAACTACAAGATGGTAAAAGAGGTTGAGGCCACTGATTTAAGACCTCATCCGTGGGAATATGTAATGTATTATGATATTTAGTGCGCCTCAAAAAACTGTCGTTTTTTGATGTGAGCTGTCAGCCATCAGCGTTCAGCTTCTTGTCCCGACATCTTGTCAGGGTGTAGCTTTAGCGGAGACTGAAGCCTTGTGTGACGGCGGATCAGCTACAACAGGCTTTTATAACAAAAAGCAAAGCTTAGACCTTATAAACCTCCGGAGATTATCCTCTCCGGGGGTTTTTTATTTTCTTTTCACTGAATAAAAGAACTGTGTTATAAGGGGCAGGAAAATGGAGGATTAATCCGCTGTCGCTAAGACTTTGGCGGAACAAGAGGATTTGAGGGTTCGAGGAAAAGTCCGTTATGAATGTTTTAAACTTACATATCGATTTACCCAATTGTAGGGGCACGAGGCATCGTGCCCTTCTGCATGAGGCATTGTACCCATCTACACGAAGCATTATGCCCATTCCCACACGGGCACGGTGCGCCGTGCCCCTACAGGATGCATGCCATGACATTTTTACCCTTGACCCCAAGACCCATCGAACCCTGGACCCCTTATTTGGACAACCATGAAACCAGAATTTGATTCTATAATAAAAGAGCTTCCTTCGATCGATGAAAAGATAATCAAAGATCATCTGGATCGTCTTGGTGATAATTATTATAAAAAATTTACCACAGCCGATGTCATTTCCCATATCATGCTTATTTCAAGGCTTGAGAGATCAAACCCTGTCCAGACCAGTATTGTAAAAACACGTGATGATAATATTGAATGCACTGTAACCGCTTTTGATTACCCCTCCGAGTTTTCATTGATAGCAGGTCTTTTATCCGGCACCGGGTTTAATATTGTGTCAGGTGATGTGTATACCTATGAAAGAAAAGAACAGGAGGCAAAGAAAAGGAGAGTACACAGAGAAAGATCATATATCATACCTGATCAGTCTGGCAGGAGGATGATAGTTGACTTCTTTTCGGGGTACCTTACCAGGTCTGTTTCCTTTGAGGCGTGGGTACAGGAGTTTAATGATAAGCTTCTTTCTATAATATCCATGCTTGAAAACGGGGCAGAAGATTCAATTACGACCGCTAAAAACAGGGTCAATGAGATGGTTGTCCGTCATCTTGCACGCATGGATAAAGAGGCAGAACCTGTACTCTATCCTGTGGAGCTTACAGTTGACAATGACTCAGGGCCATTCACATGTCTTAAGGTTGTTTCACAGGATACACCGGCCTTCATGTATGCCCTTTCCAATGCCCTTGCACTAAACAGTATTCAGATTGAGCATGTGAGGATACGCACCTTTCACGGGAGGGTTGAAGACAGCCTGGATCTTACTGATGCAAGGGGCGGGAAGATAGAGGACAGGGATGCAATCGAGAGGATCAAGTTTTCTGTACTGCTTACCAAGCAGTTCACCTATTTTCTTGCAAAGGCCCCTGATCCCTATGCGGCCCTTTCGAGATTTGAGTTTATTATAAAGGATATCGTTAAACAGCCATTCAGGGAAGAGTGGTTCAGGCATCTGACTGACGGGAGAAACCTCAAGGACCTTGCAAGGCTGCTGGGTGCAAGTGATTTTTTGTGGGAGGATTTTATCAGGCTCCAGTATGAATCCCTATTGACTGTGTTCGACAACACTGAAAAGAAGACAATGATCAGCAAGTCCACAGAAAATCTCTATGAGAGGCTTGATAAGGCCCTTGATGAGGCAGTGGATTTTGAGTCAAAAAAGATGGCCCTAAACAGTTTCAAGGACCAGGAGGTATTCCTTATTGATCTTGATCATATCCTCAACCCTGAACTGGATTTCAGATTCCTTTCAAGGAAACTTACAGCCCTTGCAGAGCTTGTTATAAACAGGGCCGCTGATATTGTGTATGAGGATCTTGTCAGACAGTACGGGATACCAAAGACCGATTCCGGCCTGGAGGTTAGATACGCCATTATGGGCCTTGGCAAGCTGGGCGGTGAGGCCATAGGTTATGCATCAGACCTTGAGATCCTTTTTATATACAGCGACAGGGGCAGGACCGATGGTGAAAAACAGGTTACAAATGCCGAGTTTTTTGAACTCATGGTCAGGGGCATCTTCCATTTTATTGAGGCAAAGCGCGAGGGCATATTTCAGGTTGATCTAAGGCTCAGACCCTATGGAAAGTCAGGCCCTCTTGCATGCAGCATGGAAAGTTACTGCCAGTATTACGGCACCGGCGGGCAGGCCCACTCCTTTGAAATTCTTTCCCTTGTCAGGATGCGCTGCATAGGAGGTGACAGGGATTTCGGGGGAAGGATAGAAAGGATCCGGGATGAGGTGGTATATTTTTCCGACAGGATAAATTTCAAAGAGATAAGGGATCTGAGGGAACGTCAGATAAAGGAAAAGACTGCTCCTGGTAAGCTCAATGCAAAGTTCAGCCCTGGCGGGGTTGTTGACCTTGAATACGGCGTCCAGACATTACAGGTTATGTACGGGAAACATTCAAAGGATATCCGTACATACAGCATTCATACGGCCCTCAACGCACTCAAGGATAACGGATTCATGAACTATGAGGTGCATGACAGGCTCACAGATGCATACAGGTTCATGCGTGAACTGATAAATGGGCTCAGGATGCTGAGAGGTTCTGCCCTTGACCTTTTTCTGCCTGAGACAGAGACTCCTGAATTTGAACACCTTGCAAGGAGGATGGGATACAGGTATGGCGGGGCGATAACCCCGGCACAGCAACTCTATATTGACCTTGAAACCCATATGGCAGCAGTAAGGGTATTTGCTGAAAAATATTTCGGGCTTGATTCGCTTCCCAGACATGATACGGGCACAATAGCAGATGTTATTCTATCTGATACTATGTCTCCTGAAATCAGGGGCCGCATCTTATCTGAAAGCGGGATAAAGGACCCGGACCGGGCTTATGTTAACCTTCAGGGGCTTGCGGGTGAGGGCGGAAGCCGCAGGGAGATATTCGGAAGGCTTGCCATACTTGCATGGGACATTATTAAAAGGACACCTGACCCTGATATGGCCCTTAATAACTGGGAGCGATATATACGCTCTCTTGCAAGCCCCGAGTTCCATTACAATGTGCTTTTGTCTCAACCAATGCACCTTGAGATGCTGCTTACAATATTTTCCAACAGCCAGTTTTTGTCTGATACCCTAATAAGGTACCCGGGCTTCTTTGACTGGCTCATGAACCCTGAACTGCTTAACTCTATAAGGAAAAGAGAAGAGCTTGAAAATGAACTGAGAAAGTCTGCTGATAGCTGCCGCGAAGAGAGGGACTGGCTCAATAAACTCAGGAGATTCAGGAGGCGTGAGATATTAAGGATCGGCACAAGAGATATCTACATGGGGGTATCGAGCAGGATAATAATGCATGAGCTCTCTATTCTTGCAGAGGCATGCACCCAGGTGGTTCTTGAGCAGGCCATCAAATGCAGAATCAGTGATGATGATCAGAGTAGCGCCTCTCCGCTTGATTATTTTTCTGTCATCGCCTTTGGGAAACTTGGAGGTGATGAGCTCAATTACAGCTCTGATATTGATCTGATAGGTGTTTTTAAACCTGATGGCGAGGCTATAAATGGGCGCAGGGAGATTGCAGGTAAGATACTTGAGGATATCAGGTCATCCCTTTCCTCCCATACCGAGGAGGGGTATGCATACAGGGTTGACCTGAGACTCAGACCATTTGGCAGTTCAGGAGAGATTGTGCAGTCAATACCCTCCATCATAGATTATTATCGCAGTTCTGCATCATTATGGGAAAAACAGGCGGCCCTTAAGATGAGGCCAGTTGCGGGGAATATCACACTGGGATATGAGTTTCTTAATAGCCTTAAACCCTTTATCATGAAGCCGTGGAAAAGGGGGATGGTTATTAATGAAATAGAGAGGTTGAGAAAGAAGGCAGTTAAAAGCAGCTCTCATGGGCTCAAAGCCGGGATAGACGTGAAATCCGGTAGCGGCGGGATCAGGGATGTGGAGTTTATGGTGCAGGGGCTCCAGCTTATATATGGTTTTGAAAAGGGGCTCACGATAGAAGGTAATACCCTGCTTGCCATTGAATCTCTGACTGAAGAGGGTATTTTTGATGATGAGACCGCTAAGATAATTAAGGATGACTACATATTCTTAAGAAGGATAGAACACTACCTGCAGATTTTAGAAGACAGGCAGACACATACCATTCCTGTTGAAAAGAGTGAGGTAAATACCCTTGCAAAAAAGATGCTGGGCATAGATGCAAATGGAGAAGGGTTGCTTCAAAGGCTTGATGAATGCATTAAGCGGGTAAGGGCGGTATATGAAAAGTATTTATTGGGAGAGGCGCAAGG
>CAZCMD010000032.1:0-15169 GCA_964499695.1 uncultured Desulfatiglans sp. | reverse complement strand
GTCATCATGAAAGCCTGCATATGCTCCGGGCTTTTTTTCAACCCCTGCAACCAGCAGTGGTATTGCGAGCAGCAGAGATTCATTACCTGGCAGATATAATGGCAGATCCTTTCTATCACCCTGTGCATTGTTACCACTTTTAACATATCGGTTTTTTGGTGTATTGGAAAGGAGCAGGTCTATTGCCATTCCGAGAATTTTACCGTGCTGGTGGTCAATGTGTGCGCCCAACGGGCAGATCCGGTATGGGCAAAAGGCTGTTTCAGGGGTAACACCCTGAAAATGCTTGTCAAGTTCTTCGATCAATCTGTTCATATAAGGCTCTTCATATTTGAAAATTAAGATTATCTGTTACAAAAAAATGTTGTTGGAAAGCTTGCAACATTATGTGGAACTTTGTTTGACATGCCTTTTTATTTACTCTATACTCCCGTGATCAATTTGAACGATAATATTGATATCTTTTCCAAAAACTACAAAATCAGGTGACATATGACCAATTCTGAAGGCAGAAATCTAAGCGTCAGTTATTCCTCAAATGGCGAATTATCCAGGAAATTACCCGCAAAAGAAAAAATAGGATACGGACTTGGTGATGCGGCATCCAATCTCTATTTCCAGATGTTTATGCTCTACATCTCATATTTTTATACAGATGTCTTTGGCATATCCCCCAATGCAGTATTCTGGATGTTTCTTATTACCAGGATCTGGGATGCGATTAATGACCCTATAATGGGTATGATCGCGGACAGAACTGAATCGAGATGGGGAAAGTTCAGGCCTTATATTATTATTCTTGCCCCTGCCCTTGCCATATGCGGAGTGGTTACATTCTTTACGCCCGATTTAGGGAATCTTGGCAAGATCGTTTATGCATATATAACCTATACCTTCCTGATGATGCTCTATACAGCCGTAAACGTCCCCTATTCGGCGCTTATGGGGGTTATGACTCCCAACTCTCAGGAGCGTACAAGCGCATCACAATACAGATTTGCTATTGCATTTATAGGGCAGCTAATAGTTTCAAAATTTACTTTAACCCTTGTCGGCTATTTCGGACAGGGTAACGAACAGATCGGCTGGAGCTGGACAATGGTGGCCTTTGGAGTGCTTGCAGTCATTCTATTTGTTTTCACCTTTTTTTCTACAAAGGAAAGGGTTCAACCTCCCAAATCCCAGCAGAAAAATTCGATCAAGGATCTAGAATACCTTTTTAAGAATACGCCATGGGTATTAATAGCCATTGCAACTGTTTTTCAGCTTCTGTATGCAGTGATGCGCGGGACCTCTACCCCTTACTATTTCAAGTATTATGTGCTTGAACAGGAGATCTTCAATATAAACCTTTCAATCACCTCTTTTACTGAATGGTTTGCATCTGTTGGCAGTGCATCAACCCTTGTGGGTGCTCTTATGGCGCAATCATTTGCAAAAACACTGGACAAAAAGAATGCCTATACTGGGGCGCTTATCAGCAGCGCCGTGATCTCATGCGCCTTTTATTATTTGCAGCCCCATAATGTACTAATGATTTTCGGGCTTAATGTTGCAGTTTCATTCCTTATGGGAGTAGTCTCTGTGCTTCAGTGGGCTATCTACACAGACACCGCTGATTATGGTGAATGGAAATTCGGAAGAAGATCAACAGGGCTTATTATGGCAGCATCATTATTTGCTCTGAAACTGGGTCTTGCCTTTGGCGGCAGCTTTGTTAACGCGATACTGGATTATTACGGGTTTGTTGCAAATGTTGATCAGTCGAGTGAATCAATATTTGGAATTAAAATGGTGATGAGCTACTACCCTGCCATATTTGGGGTTCTCGGCGGGCTGGTGATGTTCTTTTATCCATTGAAAAGCAGTGTAATGATCGAGATAGAGGAAGATCTTTTAAAACGAAGGGCAGAGGCTTAATAATCAGGGATTAAAACAAACTTTTATCAGGAGGGGAGAAAATGAACATTCCGATGCACCGTTTCAAGTACACAAAGCTAACCAAGGATGAAATAGGTAAAAAACTCAAGACAACTGAAACCGGCCCCCAGTGCGCTTCTGCGTTTTCTGATGTCCTTAATGGCAAATCCATTAAGATCATAACCAAAGATGGCCCTGTTCTTGAGTATGCCTTCAAGGATAAAAACAACCTGACCCTGTCTGAAAATGGCGGATCAAAGATTAAAGCAGGCTATGGTGCACTTACGGTTAAGCAGATGGTTTTATTTTCTCATATGATCCCCGATGAACAGAGGGGTTATAATGTGTTTTACGATCTTGATGCCAATCTCGTGACAGTATTTGATGTCTCTCTTTCAAGCGGCATAAAAGGAACCGGCTTTGGCGGCGAAGTATTAATTGATGACAGAGAAGTAGTGCGCCAGGTCTTTTACGGTTATGTAGAAGTTGCTGGCAAGGCTGCACCGGAAAAACTGCATCAACTTACAAACAGGATACAGGGTAAAGGTATGCACTGGAAACAGGATACAGGTATTGAAACCCTGGAGTTCTATGCCTCTGTATGTACCACAAACTTTGTTGAACTGACAAGACATGTGGATGATTTGAGCTATTGCGCAACATCAGACTATATACTTGTTAATGATAACATGTTTATCTATGACAGGACCGAGTGTGAATTTTCAGGCATAATCACCATGTATGCTGTTGACCTGTTCACGGAAACACAGATAGGTATGAGACTTGGCTTTAATGAAAAAGACGAGCTGGAATATTATATGTTCAGAGGTAAAGGCAAGGTTGTGGGTCAGCTTACAGCCCTTCAGCCATTTGATGAACACGGTGAAAAGATAAATATGGGCTTTGGGGCTCGTAAGCCGGGCGCTGCTGATCAGCCGGCCCCTAAACCATCAAAAGGTGGCGATAGAATTGTTTACCGTCCGGCCAGAAATCTTAAATATATCTCACAGGATGAGATAAACAAGATCGCTGAAACAAAAACAGTAACCTTTACAGATAACCCTAATTCCCCACAGGCCCAGGCTGGCATGATGGGAGGCAACACGCTTCCATACAGCGACCTGCTTAAAGGCAAAGAGTTTACTCTCAGGTTTGACCGTGGCCCGGTATTTAATTACAAGGTATCAGACGCCTATAACCTTGAATGGAAAAAGGAAGGTGATTCAAAATGGCAGAAGGAGACATACAGGGCATTTGAGGCTGATGAAAATCTGCTCTTCTTTGCACATATGCTTACCGGGATTAAACCACCAACAAGCGTAAAGATCGCCCTTGATCTTACAAACGGCCTTACTACATGCATTTATTCAAAGGTTGGTTCCCCATATTATGGTGATGAAGTCGTATATGAGGCATTTTTTGGTATTGCAGAGATGGAAGGTGTACAGTCTGCCAAATACATGCGCCATGAATTTACAGATGAACTGGTAGGATGCGGGTTTACAAGGACATATTCTGACAATATGACCTCAATGCATCTTTATACCACTCCCCATTCCTCGGCATGGACGATCTACATGCAGGACCAGACCCTTGGCATACAGTGGTGTGCGCCTGCTCTTTATGTGAAACTCAGGGACGGGGTGTATATATTTGACCTTGTTGAAGAGGCATGTAATGGCGCTGAAACATGTATTATTGAAAATAATAAGACTATGCACGCAGACGGATTTGGTTTTCACGGCGGCAGAGACGGTATCAACCTTGGCGTAATCGGCGCTATTGCGCGTGACCTCGGGCAATACAAGGTTAAAGAATATTTTGGCCCTAACGCAAAAAGGAAAGGAGCATAATATGGATACCACATCAAAATCCATTGATCAGCCGGATGCGGGCCGCAGGTCATTTATCTGGAAGGCGGGGGCTGCTGTGTCAGCACTCCTTGCTACTGCTGTTCCGGCTGTCGCCATGCCGATCTTTAAAAAAGAAAAAGGGCTGGAATCAGAGATGGAGCGTTTAAATAACAGGGTCGGAATTCTTGAAGATGAAAAATCAGTCCATGCCCTTCATCGTACCTATGAGGCCTTACTGGACAGAGGCGATTATGAAAACCTTGTGGAACTGTTTTCAAATGATAGCGAGGTAATATTTAACGGCGGCCTGTATAAAGGAAAAGAAACTGGTGTAAGACGTCTTTTTTGCGGCCTCTTCAGATCAGGTATGACAGGGAAAAGGATTTCACCTGCACCAGGGTTTGAGAGTGCCTTTGAGCCAGCGCATGATCATATTCAGATATCAAGTGATCGTGGATCAGCAGAGGCCTGGTTTTCATATTCCATACAGGTCGGTGCCCCTCTGATTTCCGATTCCGTGCTGATAAAGATGGCACGTCTTCAGGGCGGCGGGGTGATGAAATGGTGGGAAGGCGGAGCATGTAATATCTCATGTGTAAAGGATGCAGTAAACGGTGCCTGGAAAATAAAGAGGCTGGAATATAAGGCCCATGCAAAAAGAGATTACAGGCCGGGAAAATCATACTCCATGCCTGTATCAGAAGTTCCCTTTTCAAAGGTTTACCCTGAGGAACCGAATGGCCCGGATAAGATTCTGATTCCTGTGCAGGCCTAATTTGTGTTCATCCAGAAAGAGACAAATTCTGGATGGAGCTTTCAGCAGTCAGCGATCAGCTTTCACTAACTATTTCTTTTGAATGCCTTTTGCTGAAAGTTGAATGCTGAGGGCTGATGGCTTGAATCCAAAAACGACAGTTTTTGGATGGACACTAATTAATTCACTGTCCCGGAATATCTTTTATGGATGATAAGCAATTATTATACTAATCATAAAAGGCAGGTTTTGAAGGATGATCAGATTCATAATTAAATCAGGCTGCATAAAAAACCTTAAACATGTAATCTTATGCATTAGCCCGCTAATACTTTTTATACTCCTTATTTCTATCAGCAAATCTGGCGATGCGGAGAGCGGGCAAAGACAGAAAGGACTCAAGGACTATTACAGTGATAATTTTCTTATCGGTGCTGCGATCTTCCCAGGGCTCTTTGATAACCAGGTTTCCGCTGAACTGATAAAGACCCATTTCAGCACCATCACACCTGAAAATGATATGAAGTGGGCCTCTCTTCATCCTGTTCTTGATCAATACAGGTTTGAAAGGGCTGACAAGATTGCAGAGTTTGCACAGGCAAATAATATCAAGTTGATAGGTCATACACTGGTATGGCACAGTCAGCTGGGGCAGGGTGTGTTTACAAAGGAGGGTTCAAATGACCCGAATGCCCTTGTGGATAAAGATACCCTGAATAAAAGGATAAAAGATCATATCTTTACGGTTGCAGGGAGGTACAAGGGGAAGGTTCACGGGTGGGATGTGGTCAATGAGGCATTAAATGAAGACGGATCATATCGTAAATCAGGTTTCTATAAGATCGCAGGTGATGAATATATTGAAAAGGCCTTTGAATATGCCCATATGGCCGACCCTGATGCAGAACTCTATTATAATGATTATAACCTCGTGATACCAGAAAAGCGCGAAGGCGCTGTCAGGATAATTAAAAAATTAAGGGAAAAGGGATTAAGGATAGATGCTGTTGGCATACAGGGCCACTGGGACCTGAAGTTCCCTGAACTGATCGAGATTGAAAATACCATCAGGCAGTTTTCAGAGCTTGGTGTCAAGGTTATGTTTACAGAGCTCGATGTATCAGTGCTGCCAAGCCCCTGGAATACACCATCGGCAGATATAGGTATAAGACATGAAAAAAATGAGGAGATGAACCCATATAAGGATGGTCTGCCTGAATCAGTATCCGATGAACTGGCTAAGAGATACTGTGATGTCTTTACCATTTTTAACAAATACAAGGACAAGATCAGCAGGATAACCTTTTGGGGTCTGCATGACGGCATATCATGGAAGAATAATTTTCCAATCCCTGGTAGGGCTGATTATCCCCTGCTTTTTGACCGTAATATGAAACCCAAGAAGACATATTTCAGTGTGGTTGATCTTATATCAGGGGATAAAGAGTAGTGCGGTCTGCAAAGGTTTAAACAGATAAATTGTTAATGATCATAATAGAGAGATAGAGGATTTTTTATAGAGATTAAAAAGTAAAACCATTTAAAAAGGAGAGTAAAAATGAACATTCCGATGCATCGATTCAAGTACACAAAACTAACGAAAGATCAGATAGGAAAGGCACTCAAGGCAGCCGAGGCCGGACCAAAATGTAAATCCGAGTTATCAGATGTGCTCAACGGTAAATCTATCAAGATCATTACACAGAATGGCCCTGTTCTTGAGTATGAATTCAAGGATAAAAACAATCTGACCCTCTCTGAAAACAAGGGAGCAAAGATAAAAGCAGGTTACGGTGCACTCACACAGAAGCAGATAGTATTTTTCTCTCATATTATTCCTGAGGTGCAGAGGGGTTACAATGTATATATTGATCAGGAGACCAACCTTGTTACTGTTATAGAGGTCGGGTTCTCCACCGGCAGACAGGAACCGACTCTGGGTGCCGGCCCGACACCTCCTCCTCCGGTAGTCGTAGATGACAGGGAAGTACAGCGCCAGATATATTTCGGTTATATCGAAGTGGTAGGTAAGGAGGCACCTAAAGATCTTCATCACCTTACAAACAGGATAGAAGGCAAGGGCATGTACTGGAAACAGGATACAGGCCATGAACTGCTTGAGTTTTATGCCTCTGTAGCAAACACTAACTTTGTTGATCTTACCCGCCAGGCAGATGACTTAAGCTATGTAAGCCCTTCGGATTATGTGCTTGTGAATGACTATACCTTTATACATGACAAGACAGAATGCGAATTCTCCGGTATGTTTACCTCTTTTGTTGCCGATCTTTATATCTGCTGCCAGATCGGTGTACGCCTTGGCTTCAATGAGAAGGATGAGCTTGAATATTACATGTTCAGGGGAGAAGGTAAGGTTGTAGGTCAGCTCGCATACCTTGAACCATTTAATGAGCATGGTAAAAAAGGCATGGTTTACCAGGCCGCTGGCGATCCTTCGATCCCAGGGAAATGGCAGAGGATGACATACCGCCCGGCCAGGACATTTAAGTACATGACTGATGAAGAGGTGCATCAGGCTGCATTAAAGAAAACGACAGTATTTGGAGGAACAGAAGGTGCTGCACCCCAGATGATGGCCGGAAACAATATGCCATTCTCAGATTTCCTGGTCGGTAAAAAATTTACACTCAGGTATGATAATGGCGGACCGGTACGTCATTATGAATTTCCTGAAAAATTCAAGCTGAAATATATGGAAGAGGGAGAAGATAAATGGCACGAGGAGCCATGCCGTGTCTATGAAGGTGATGAAAAACTTGCATGGTTTGCCCACCTCCTTACTGACAGTAAACCAAGGGCCAGTGTAGCTGTTGCGGTTGACCTCACAAACGGTCTTACAACCTGCATACATTCACACATGGGTACAAAGTATTACGGAAATGAGACAACATACAAAGCAATTTTCGGTATCTGCGAGATGGAAGGCATTGAGGCCCCCGGGTATGTACGCCATGAACATACAGATGAACTGGTTGGCCATGCCTTTTCATGGTCATATTCTGACCAGATGACATCAATGCATGTTTACGCCTCTCCACACTCCATGTCATGGACAATCTTTACTGATAACCAGACAATGGGCGCACAGTGGTGTTCACCATGTATCTATGTAAAACTCCGTAATGGTGTCTATATATTCGTGCAGAATGAAGAGGCATGTAACGGGGCTGAGATGATAGAGCTTATCAATACAAAGGTATCACATGACTGCGGTTTCGGATTCTCCGGAGGCGCAATGGGTGTTAACCTGAGCCTTACAGGTGCAATAGGGCGCCATATAGGGTGCTATGATATAAAGAAGTATTTTGGCCCGAAGATGAAGAAAGGAGTTTAATATGCATATATTAAAGTCAAAAACAGACGACATGCAGGCTGATAGAGGCCGCCGCTCCTTTATATGGAAGATCGGGGCAGGTATCTCTGCTGTTGCTGCTACGGCTGTACCGGCAATAGGTAAGGCTGTTATCAGTGATGATAAAGAGCTGAAGGGCAGGGTGGATAGTCTTTCAAGGCAGGTAGCTGCAATGGAAGAAGAAAAAAAGATCAGGAAGCTGTATGAAGAATATAAAGCTCTTCTTGATAAGGGGATGTACAAGGATACTGTAACACTCTTCAGCAAGGACGCAGAGGTTGTATTTAATGGTGGCCTGTTCAGGGGAAGAGATACCGGCATTAACCGCCTGTACTGCAACTATTTCAGCATCGGGATGACCGGAAAACAAACCGGGTATGCGCCAGGGTTTACCCCTGATGTTGATGCAAAAAAAGAGACCATTGAGGTCGCTCCTGATCAGAAGAGTGCAAAGGCAAGATTTACATATTCCATACAGGCCGGACATCCAATGGATATGGACTCTTCTCTTGTTAGGATGGCAAGGCTCCAGGGCGAAGGTATCATTAAATACTGGGAAGGCGGTGTCTGTGAAATGGCCCTTGTAAGTGATAATGGTAGCTGGAAGATAAAACATCTTGAATATAAAACTATATCAAGAGCAGATTACAGACCTGGCAGAAACTATGCAAACCCTGTTGCTGTTCCTAAGTTTTCAAAGGTGTACCCACAGGAATCTTTCGGACCTGATAAGCTGATAAAGTCAGCATAGAGAAGTATTGTGAGATTTAATCCGTCATGCTTCATTCGAGGGCATGACGGATTATAAGTATTATTATAGTATTATTTAACTGCTTCAACATGAAGTGCCAGTTAATGATAATTGCTATGTAAATTCCCCGCTCATTTTTCAGTATAAAAATACAATATATACATGGCGATATTGATGAGTACGAGTTTTAGTGTTTCCATGCGCTGTTTTAATGTTTAACAATTTCATAAATAGATTGACTAACTGTATCAAAAAAGGTACATTATGAGCGTTTTAAATAGAAGGCCCATATTGAATGTCAATTTCTACAGGTCTGATTCGGGTAGAGAGCCAGTAAGAGAGTGGTTGAATACTTTAACAAAGGAAGAAAAAAAGATAATTGGTGAAGATATTAAAACGGCCCAGTTCGGTTGGCCTTTAGGAATGCCATTAATTAAGGCCCTGGGACAGGGGCTATATGAAGTTCGGTCAAATTTAGAGAAAAGGATCAGTCGTGTTATTTTCTCTGTTGAAAGTGGTAGAATGATTCTTTTACATGGGTTCATTAAAAAAGATCAAAAGATACCCAAAAAAGATCTTGAAGTAGCCCTGAAGAGGTATGCAAAGGTAAAAGGTGGTGATTGGTTATGAAAAAGAATGTGGGAAGCAATTTCGACGATTTTCTTAAGAATGAAGATATGCTTGAGGAGGTACAGGAATCAGCAATAAAAAGAGTCCTTGCTTATCAAATAGAACAGGCAATGAAGGAGCAAAATATAAATAAATCGGATATGGCAAAAAAAATGAAAACCAGCAGATGTGCACTGGACAGACTCCTTGATCCTTCCAATGAAGCAGTCACACTTTTAACTATGAAAAAAGCAGCAAATGCCGTAGGGCGCTCACTTAAAATAGAACTTACATAATGATATCTGTAACTGGGTTCGTTATTTCTCTGTGTTTCTGCAACGCCGATTTGTCTTCTCATAGTCTTTGACGAAGGTGAAATCATTATCGATGCCATAATTGAAGAATCCAGCTTTGCAACTCAATCACGAATTGACTTGATAATCCATCATATCTCATCATTCTCCATATAGGACCTAACTACTACTCAAAAAATGGCTGGACTTACATATATTTGATGAAAAAATTGTCATATACTTCAGCATAAAAGGTACCGATAAAATAGAGGATATTTTTTTTCACCAACGTAGGGTGGGGTTTTATACCTCACCTAAAAATGTCAGGAATAAATCCTGACCCTACGAAAACCTCAAAACTTAAAATAATATGAATACTCCTCATTACATTTATCCATTTGTGTTTTTAAGTAGACCATGTCAAAATTCAATATCCTTATATGATTGCTTATATTAGATATAGTTGCTTAAAAATATAAAAGGGACATTTTTGAATATTTCTAGCATATCGTTGGGTTGCTTCGCTTGACACAACCTACAAATTATTTTCCTCCATTCACGTCATAAATATTTACACCTTCCTTAAAAAATGTATTGATAAAAAATATTATTAAAGATTATAAAACTGCTGAAAATCTATTAATACTAATTACTGGGACAGCTTTTCTTAACGTACTGACTTTATTATAAAAGGAGCGGGTAAAGAGTGAAAACAGCTTTTGACAATGAAAAATATATTACAGAACAGTCCGCGGAGATAATTGAGCGGGCTAAAAGGTTCAATGACAAGCTCTATCTGGAATTTGGCGGGAAACTCCTTTATGACTATCACGCCGCAAGGGTGCTGCCTGGTTATGACCCCAATATCAAGATGAGGCTCCTTCAGAAGCTCAAAGACCAGGCAGACTTGATCCTCTGCATATATGCCGGAGATATAGAAAGAAAAAAGATGAGGGCCGATTTCGGCATTACATACGACTCAGAGGCCCTGAAACTCATAGATGACCTGCGGAGTTGGGGGATTGATGTGCTGGCAGTGGTTATAACACGATATAATGGGCAACCATCTGCAAAGCAGTTTAAAAACAAGCTTGAAAGACGCGGCATTAATGTATTCACGCATCAGTTTACAAAGGGATACCCGACCGATCTTGACCTTATTGTAAGTGACGAAGGCTATGGTGCCAATGCATTTATAGAGACAAAAAAGCCTCTGGTTATTGTTACCGGCCCAGGCCCTGGCAGCGGAAAACTCGCCACCTGTCTTACACAGGTTTATCATGAACATAAGAGGGGGATAAATGCCGGGTATGCAAAATTTGAGACATTCCCTATCTGGAACCTGCCCCTGAATCACCCGGTTAATATTGCATATGAAGCTGCTACTGCCGATATCAAGGATTTTAACATGATCGACCCCTTCCACCTTGAGACCTACAATGAGAAGTCGGTTAACTATAACCGCGATGTGGAGGTCTTCCCTGTCTTAAAAAGGATATTGAAAAAGATAAGCGGGGGAGAATCCCCTTACCATTCCCCAACAGATATGGGTGTAAACCGTGTGGGTTTTGCAATTACTGATGATGAGGCAACAAGGGAGGCATCCAGGCAGGAGATAGTTAGGAGATTTTTCAGGTACCAGTGCGAATATGCAATGGGTCTTACAGGTAAAGAGACTGTAGAGAGGGTTGAACTTCTTATGGAGGATTTTAATATTACCCCGGAATACAGAAATGTTGTAAAACCGGCCCATGAGGCGGCGGTTAAGGCAGCAGAAAAGAACAAGGGTAATGAAGGCATATTCTGCGGTGCAGCCATTGAATTAAAGGACGGCACCATTGTTACAGGCAGCAATTCAACATATCTTCATGCAGCATCAGGCCTGATATTAAATGCCATAAAGCATCTTGCAGAGATACCTGACAAGATAAAGATTCTGTCACCGAATATAACAGAGTCAGTCAGGAATCTAAAAACAGGTATCCTAAAGGAAAAAAACCTGAACCTTGATCTACTTGAAACCCTGATCGCCTTAAGCATAAGCGCCACAAACAACCCTGCTGCCCAGCTCGCAATGGAAAAGCTGAACGAGCTCAGGGACTGTGAGGTGCACATGACCCATATGCCGACACCTGGGGATGAGGCAGGTTTAAGACGCCTGGGCGTTAACCTTACAAGTGATCCCCATTTTTCTACAAAGGATCTATTTTTAGGGTAAAAATTGCTTGAGAATATTGACCAGAAGGGTTGATTCATAGGTAATTTCAGGATATAACCCTCTGGTTATTAGCCGGGGAGGAGATATCCTGATGCCATTAAAAAGAATCAACCTGTTTATATTTACGATAATTATATTAATTTTTCCTGCAGGATATTCACTTGCGGAAAAGCCTGAAATTGTAATCACCTTCACAAACTGGACATCAGAAACCTCACCGCCTGGCAGGGCCACTCAAAAATGGATCGAGATGATCGAGGCCCGCACACAAAACAGAGTAAAGGTCAGGCCATTCTATAATGCCACCCTTCTTACAGGCAAAAACACCATAGAGGGTATTCTAAGGGGTGTTGTGGATGTGGGGATGAATGCATCATCCAACAGGCCTGAGCGGTTCCCCATGATGGCGCTCCTCAATTACCCTCACCCATACAAAAATTCAATGGTGCCTATACTTATTGCCTGGGACATGTACAACAAATTTGATCCCCCTGAATTTAAGGGTGTAAAGGTCGTATCTTTCAGTTGTAACGGCCTTGGCCTAAAGGGGTGCGGATTTTTCGGCACGTTTCCGGTGAGATCAATGGATGACATCAGGGGTAAGGAGATAAGGGCCACCGGTACCGGTGTTCAGGCCCTTGAAAAGTTGAGTGCATCGCCTGTGTTTTTACCCGTTTCAGAGATATATGAGGCTTTGCAGAAAAATATTATCAAAGGCAATTACACCACCTTTGAGATTATAAAACCCTTCAGGTTCAATGAGGTTATCGATTATATTACACCGTTTCCAGCGCCCGCTGCGGTTATGTTCACTATTGTTAATAAAGAAAGATTCAATACCTGGCCTGATTACCTCAAAAAGGCTGTAGATGATATTAAGACGGAACACAGCGAATGGGCAGGCAACTTTGCCCAGGCAGCAGGGGAAGACGGCCTGACGTATGCCATTTCAAAGGGGGTTAAGCTGTCAGAGATTACACCAGAAGAAAAATCAAAAATGATGAAGGTGTTAAGCGCCATGACTGATGACTGGCTTGAAGAGACAACAGACAGGGGGCTTCCTGCAAAGGAGTGGCTTGATGAATTCAATCGGTTGCTTGGAAAATATAATGGTTTTTATTAATCAGGTGTTGATGGGTTATTATTTATAAAAAGGCATATGCTGTCATCTCAAATTCAAGGAAATATCTATGGCTAGAAATGTAGGGGCACGACGCGTCGTGCCCATTCGGACATGTTGCATTATATACGTCAGGGCACGGTGCGCCGTGCCCCTACATTAGTTCACAAACAAACGATAACAATCATATAAAAGGAGTGGATTTTGGACTCTTTTGAAAAAACAGTACATTTTATTGCAAGGTGTCTTAACTGGATAGCGGGCCTTTCTCTTGTTGTGATCATGATAATTGTCTGCATCAATGTGTTCAACCGGGTTGTTTTCGGGGTGCCACTTAAAGGGTCTGTGGATATCCTGAGCCAGATGGGTGTGCTTGTGATCGCATGTGCGATTGGTTATACACAGATGGTAAAAGGCCATATCCGCATAACCCTTTTAACAGACAGGCTTCCCGGAAGGGCCGGCCTGTTCCTTACTGCCCTTATTGACCTTATCGGTTTGATACTCTTTGCCATTATCTCATGGCAGTCTATTCTTTATACATTAAGTGTCTATAAAATCGGTGAATTATCTGAGGTTTTAAGGTTACCTGTAATGCCGTTTGCAGCCATTGTCTCTGCAGGATGCCTTGTGCTTACCCTTGTTCTTCTTACCGACCTGATCAGGTTACTGACAGGAGGTGAAAAATGAGCGGTGAACTGGCTGGAGTTCTTGGCATCATTGTAATGGTGCTTCTCATGATTTTTGGTATGCCCATTGCCTTTTCCATGATACTTGCAGGGTTTATAGGTTTTGCCTGCCTGACCTCCTTTGACGGCGGGCTTTTTATCCTGAGCGATAATTTTTATACCCAGTTCAGCTCATACACCATGCTGGTTATACCTCTATTTGTGTTTATGGGCGAGATCGCATTTCATTCAGGGATAAGTAAAAGGATATACAATACTGCCAATGCCTGGCTCGGGTTTATACCCGGGGGCCTTGCTGTTGCCACCATCGGGGCCTGTGCAGGGTTTTCAGCCATATGCGGATCAAGTGCAGCAACAGCAGCGACCATGGGCACAGTAAGCCTGCCTGAAATGAGAAAAAATAAATATGACCTTTCACTTGCCTCTGGCACAGTAGCAGCCGGGGGCACCCTTGGCATACTTATCCCGCCAAGTATTGTGCTCATCGTGTATGGCATACAGACAGAGGTTTCTATTGGTAAGCTCTTTATTGCGGGTGTTTTGCCAGGTGTCCTGCTCTCTATATTGTTTATAGGAATTATTTTAACAATGTGCATTATCAAACCCACTCTGGGAGCACCTGCATCAAAAACCAGTTTAAAAGAAAAGATCAGGTCATTATCAGGGACTGTCGAGATGCTGCTCCTGTTTCTACTTGTTATAGGCGGGCTTTTAATGGGGTGGTTCACCCCCACAGAGGCAGCAGGCATAGGCGCTGCCGGTGCGATTGTTATAGGGCTCATAAGGCGGAGCCTGAGCTGGGAAAGCTTTAAAATGGCTGTATCAAACACCACACGCACATCTGCTATGGTGTTACTCATTGTTGCCGGGGCAATGATCTTCAGCCGTTTTCTTACAATAAGCGGTCTGCCCCAGGCCCTTGCAGAATGGGTGGGAGGGCTTAATGCATCGCCCTATGTTGTTCTGCTGTTTGTTATGATTATTTACCTTGTAGGCGGGAGCATAATGGACTCGCTCTCTTTTCTGATCATAACCATAAATATATTTTTCCCGGTGGTTGTAAAGGCAGGCTTTAACCCGATATGGTTCGGGGTTATCATCGTCATACTGCTTGAGGCAGGGGCAATAACACCGCCCGTTGGTCTCAATGTGTTTGTGATAAAGGGCATAGCTCAGGATATTGAACTGCAAACGATTTTCAAGGGCATTATACCCTTTCTGGTTGCCATTTTTGTGGGTTTGATAATACTCACCATATTCCCGGATATTGTGCTTTTGCTGCCGGGGATGATGAGGTAAAAAAAGAATGAACATCGAACATCGAACATCCAACATTCAATATCCAATGTTCAATGAAAGGCAGAATACATTGTCTTTTCTTTGCTTTTTGTTTTTCATTGAAAGTTCAAAGTTGGACGTTCGGTGTTGGACGTTCATATTCATGTATTGCTTAAAATCAGATTTCGGGACAGCAATGAAAATTCCAAATTATCGCAAAAGATGCAACGTGAATTGAATAGTGGTGTAAAACTGTAGGGGCGAATAATTATTCGCCCTTACGGAGGATGGAAAGGAGGTCGCCTGCCCGC
>CAZCMD010000031.1:0-37110 GCA_964499695.1 uncultured Desulfatiglans sp. | reverse complement strand
TGAAACCGCAGACTATCCAGTAAATGCCCCAGAATATAAATACCGGGCCTATCCCGACGTATATGTAGATATACCATTCGTTCATCTCATTCATCCACGGTTTCAGGTAGAGTGTTATAATGGAGAGCCACAGGATTGACAGAAGGATCGCCATGCGCTGCCAGCCGGTGAGCTCTGAACCCTGATTAAGGCGTGTTCTTTTTACTGGTTCAGACTTCCTGTTAAGTCTTTTAGGGAGCACGAAAATAGCCAGGATAATTGCAATAATGATTAAAAGTTCAGTAATACTCGGCAATGAATAACTCCCTGAAAGTAAAAAATAACTTTTTATACAGATAAAAGACTTTAAACCGCAATGGATGGGTTTGTACCAGAAATGAGTGGTTGATGCAACACGGGAAATATGAATAATCACGGGATAGGGTTAGCCCATCCTGAGGGCATGTATGCGGACAACTTTAAAATGGGTAAGAGAAATTTTAAAAGGCCAAAAAGAGAAACCTCTTTCAGACAGGGTGATCAAAAGGATGGTTCACCAGCCTGACCGCAAATGCGGTGATATGGAACCAATGCCGGTTCAGATAGAGAAAGAAGAATAAACCCGGATAACAAGAAAATAATTTGTTACATGGAATTGCTTACATATGATGTTTCAGGTTCATCATTATTCATGTTGAGTTTATTTCTTATTCTGTCAATAGATACTAGTTTGCTATTCCGCAGAGATGGGGTGAGGAAAGATTTGAGCTTTACCTCCAGCATCCTTGGGTGCATTTTGCTTTCAATAGCAAGTATTCCGGAGAGGATCATTTTTTGAAGCAGGAGTTCCTGGTTGGTCCTTTCCCTGATATTTGCAGCAAAGGGCTGCAAAATAAAGTTAGAAAGAATAATGCCATAAAGAGTGGATGTCAGGGCAACAGGGATCGTTTTTAGAATGACAGATGAGTCTCCTATACCGGCAATCATGCCGATTAAGCCGACTATACTGCCTATAAGCCCAAAGGCAGGAGCTATTTCAGCTATTGTCTTTAACATCCTTTCTGATTCTTCCCTTCGAATTTTAAAAAATTGCATTTCTGTGTTCAGGATATCGTTAATCTCCCTGGCCGGGTATCCGTCAACAAGAAAGCCCAATGCACGTCTCAGGAACAGAATAGATGTTTCCTCTTCCTCTTTCTGAAGTGAAAGAAGGCCCTTGACCCGGCTTTTAACAGAGATATCTATCATTATCTCAACAATCTCTTCCGGTTCCTTAACAGGAAAACGGTAAGCCCTTTTTATTACCTGATAGAGATTTACAAGACTATTGATTTTAAAGCTTATGAGTGTTGCACCCATGGTGCCGCCCAGTACAATAAACAGGCCGGCAATATTAAAATACAGACTCAGGTTTCCTTTAAATGCAAAACCAAGAAAAATTAAAGCCACACAGCAAATCACTCCTATTATCTTTTTTCTTTCCATTTTTTTCATTCCTGTAGATGATTTAGATTGTCAGCAATCTGTTTTTTATTTTGATTTTTTGAAATTATTACTTCAACCCGCCTGTTAGCACTGCGTCCTTCAGGGGTTTCATTGGGTGCAATCGGCCTGTACTCAGCATACCCTATTACCTGTATTTTATCCGGGGGAATATCCATTTTTTCGATTAAAAAATTTGCAGCCTCACAGGCCCTGGCAGTTGACAATTCCCAATTGGAAGGAAATTTTTCTGACTTAATAGGGATACTATCCGTGTGCCCTGCCACAGTTATCTCATAATCCTTATCTTTAAGCAGTTCCCCGACAGCAGCCAGAGACCCTGATGCTGATGTTTTTATTTCTGCCTGTCCAACATCAAAAAGTATATCGCTCGGGAGTATAATCTTTACAGCCTTATCATCTGTAAGTTCCACTGTAGCAATGTCATTGAAGTTTTTTGCCTTTAATGTTTCTCTGCTTTCCTCATATAACCTGGATAAATCCTGTTTAGGGGCAGCCTGTACCTCATTTAATCTGGTTGATGAATAGGCGTAAAGCACACAAAAAAGTATAAACATGGTCATCATAAGGTCAGACCATTGGACAGCCCATAGAGATGATTTTTTGGTTTCTTTAGTAAAGAATAGGTCAGCTTCGTTTATGGGCGAAAAATCATCTTTCATTTCATTGTTCAAATTCGCTTCAAATGGTTGAAGGCATTTTTTATCTAAATCCAATCTATTCTCCAAGTAATGTCATTTTAAATCTAAAGGTGTAATCGGCAAGATATTATGCTAAAACCGTGCCAGATATTTATAGAAGGTTAACTCATTGATATGATTTGGATATAAATGTGAGGATCATCCGGAGGATGGTTATTAAGGAAGGTTCTTCCCGGTAACATGACAGTGAAAAGGAAAGTTTATCCTGGTTGTGCCACAGGTTCAATTGACCTTCATCAGTTTCTTTAAATGAATCAATCCTTCTTCACCTTTATAGAGGCTTGCATTATTGCCGTCAGATATACGATCTTTCTCTGCATATACTACAATATCAAAGGGTTTGTATTCCTTCTTTATATAGTATTCCAGAATATCATCAGCACTCAGGGTGAGTGTACCCATCCTTTTTACAAGGTCAAAATTATAGGTGCCCCTTGAGTTGAGTGCCCTGTATATCACCTCTGTACAGCACAGGTATGATCCGTCATTGAAATCAAACTTGAAATCATAGTCCGAACCAAGCAGTGCAAAGACAATGGTGATGGCCTCTTTGGTCTCCTCTTTTGTTAGCCTGGGCCTCAAGACAACCATCCTGTTAATGTGGGTGTCAAGCAGAAGGTCAAGGGAATTAAAGATAACACCCTCTGCAACCGCCTCTATAACATCAGCCTTAAGACCTGACTCAAGAAGATCAGTAGTAAAATCCTCCTCAAGCTTTTTGATATTAATGCCAGAGATTAGGGCTTTGGGATCATTTACAAGGCCCGGCTCCTTTCTTACGGATGTGTCACCCACATAGGTGATGCCATGCTTGAATGAGCCCGGAAGAAATATATTGCTCATATACCCGGCAGTGTAGGTGAGGATGATATCACCCGGCTTCAACATGGAGTGGAGTTCCATCTTCTGTTCATCTGAAAAATTTATAGGGTCTGTAAGGGGTAGTTTTATGTCACTCACATTTGAAAATAATAGCCCCCTGATTGCATAGAGGTTATCCCCCACCGTGTCCTTCATAGTGTCTGCAAGGCTGACAATAACCGTGTGCCTCAGCCTGTTGACTGTTTTAGGGAAGAGCAGGGATTCCTTTTTAAGGATGTATGATACCCTTTCATCTGTTTGGTGATAGAGATACTCTATCCTGTCAATTACTGATTGATATTCCCGGTCAGTGCTGTAGATGCGGTACAGGACTGAAGAGTTGTCAGCCTTTTCATTCTTGAACAGTACCCATGCTACCTTTATTGCCTCCATGTGATCAATGGAGGTGAGGCTTGAAAGCAGCCTGTCAAAGGTGCCTGAATCGATCTCTGACCTCGGATATGCCTCATTCAGTTTTTTCCGGCCAGCCGGTTCATCTATAAATGTGGATACAAGCAGAGAGGTGTAGGATGTAAGATGCAGACCTGCACTGTAGCCGATAATAAAGCCCTTTGTCTGTGTCTCGGGGGAGGTGAAATGTTCCCTGTAATCCTTGTAGTAATAGATAATCTCCCAGAGGGTGTTTCTGATCATGAGATACCTGAAAAGGATATTTTCTATTCTGTCATGCTCCTCTGGGGGAAAATAATCAATTGTCCATACCTTTGAGTTTTCCCTCATTTCCTGCATCTCGGATGCAAGTGAAGTCAGTTCAGAAGAGAGTTTTGTAAGTTTACGGATGTCAGATGCAAGCCTGTGATTCTCATCCCTGATTTCTTTTTCAGCCGGATTTTCCTTTGAAAGTTCCAGTTTATGTATCTGTGTATCTTGTCTCTTATTTATAGATGTCTTGAAGGACTTTCCGTAACAGTTGAATGAGAGCATAATGGTGATACATAGTGCAGCAGGGAATATTTTATTTATCAAATATCTGTTCATTTCGGGTACCCGAATATCAGCGGCAGGGCTTCATCATAAATCCTCTGCCAGAGTTCTTTGCCTTCAAAGCTTTCTATGTATATCTTCATCCTGGGCTCTGTGCCTGATGGCCTTATGGCAAGCCATGAGCCGCCTTCCAGTGTCACCTTGACCCCACCTATGGATGCGTTGTTACCGGGGGCCTTTGTCATGATGTTAATGATCTTTTTGCCTGCGACTCTGTCTGTTTTGATACCTTCAGGTTTAAGCCCCTTTAAAACCTTTTTCTGTTCATCGTTTATAGAGCCGTCTTCCCTTTTGTAAAAGGGTTCACCATGTTCAGGGACAAGTATATTCTTATATATCTCTGAAGGGCATCTCCCTGTTTTTGCCATTATCTCCGCTGCGAGGAGTGTCATGCAGAAGCCATCCTTATCTGTCGTCCATGCGGAACCGTCCATCCTTAAAAAGGTTGCGCCAGCGCTCTCTTCTCCTCCAAAGGCGATTGTCCCTTTCAGAAGCCCCTCTACAAACCATTTGAAACCCACAGGCACTTCATGCAGCTTTTTCCCTGATGCCTGAACCACCATGTCGATCATGCTGCTGCTTACAAGTGTCTTGCCTATGGAGATATCCTTATCCCAGCCCTCCCTGTTTTTGAGCAGGTACCAGATAGCAACAGAAAGATAGTGGTTCGGGTTCATGAGGCCATCCGGGCATACAATCCCATGCCTGTCAAAATCAGGGTCATTACCCCAGGCAATATCGTATTTATCTGACATGGCTATAAGCCCTGCCATTGCATAGGGAGATGAGCAGTCCATCCTGATCTCACCGTCAGAATCAACGGTCATAAACCTGAATGTGGGGTCTGTCTTTTTATTTACCACATCTATGTTAACACCATAGAAATCGGCAATCGGCGTCCAGAATTCTGTGCCGGCACCCCCCATTGGGTCTGTACCGATCCTGATGCCTGCCTCCTTTATCAGCCGCATATCAACTACACTGGATAATGACCTGACAAATGGCAACATAAAATCCCGCTCGTGCACATTTGCTTTTCTGCGGGCCTTTTCATAGGGTACTCTTTTTATACCCTGACCGTTATTTTTTATAAGTTCATTAGCCCTCGCCTGTATCCAATCTGTGACATCAACATCAGCAGGGCCTCCGCTCGGGGGATTGTACTTAAACCCTCCATCCCGTGGTGGATTATGTGAAGGTGTTACCACAACACCGTCCGCAGAGTGGGCCTTATCGGTTTTATTGGATTCAAGTATAAGAAATGATATCACCGGTGTTGGGGTGAACTGATCATCTTTATGAATAACGGTCTCAACATCGTTTGCAGCAAACACCTCTAGGGCTGTTCTGAAGGCCGGTATAGAGAGTGCGTGGGGGTCAAAACCCATAAAAAGGGGGCCATCAATCCCTTTTGATCTGCGGTATTCGCATATGGCCTGCGATGTGGCTGCGATATGCATGTCATTGAATGTACCTTTTAGGGATGTCCCCCTGTGCCCGGAAGTACCGAATGAAACAGGGCCTTTCAGGTCATTATTATAATAGGCTGATTCCAGTTTTGCAGGGTCAATAAGCATCGATTTTAGTGCGGGCTTACCTGCCAGTTCATGAATTTCAGACGCCATTATAAATCTCCCTATTTAGTTGCTACCGGTTTCCAGGTCTTGTACCCGCCGCTAAGGTTCCTTGACCTGAACCCGTTCTGAACAAGTATCCTGTGCCCAAGGTATCCTCTAAGGCCTATTGCGCAATAGGGGATATATCTTTTTGACCGGTCGAGTTCATCCAGTCTCACCCTGAGTTCATGGAGTGGTATGTGCAAAGCCCCTTTTATAAATCCTGATTCGTCAAGCTCTTTTTTATCCCTCAGGTCTATGAGGATCTCTTTTTCAGGGTCAATATCTTTTAATTCATTCCAGTTAATTGTGGTGACATCCCCTTTAAGTATGTTGGCCGCAACAAAACCGGCAATATTTATTGGATCCTTTGCAGAAGAATAGGGCGGTGCATAGGCAAGTTCAAGTTCCTCAAGGTCATACACGGTCATGGAGCCGTGTATGGCAGTGGCAGTCACATCGATCCTCTTATCCACCCCTTCACTTCCAATTATCTGCGCACCCAGGATTTTTCCGCTTCCTGGTGTAAATATTAGCTTTATTGCCATCATCTTTGCGTCAGGGTAATAGCCTGCATGGGAGTTTGAATGTGTATAGCTTGTCATGTAAGGGATATTATACTGTTTCAATGTCTTTTCATTATAACCTGTCGATGCGACAGTCAGGTCAAAGACCTTTGCAACAGCAGTCCCTATTGTACCCCTGAAAACAGCGGTTCTTCCCATTGCATTATCTGCCGCTATCCTGGCCTGCTTGTTTGCCGGCCCTGCCAGGGCAGTCATTACCGGATACCCTGAGATAAAATCCTTTATCTCAACCGCATCACCCGCAGCAAAGATATCAGGGTCTGATGTCCTCATACCTGAATCCACTATAATTCCACCTCGCTTTCCGATTTCAAGCCCTGCCTCTTTTGCGAGCCTGTTTTCCGGCCTGATACCGATGGAAAGCAGCACCATATCACATACTGTTTCGACTCCTTTGCCTGTAATAACCTTTATGCGGCTTTCTGCCTTTGAGAAGGATTTTACACCATCACCCAGGATCAGTGATACCCCCTTTTCTTTTAAATGGGCATGTACTATAGCAGCCATCTCATAATCGATTGGCGCCATCACCTGATCAAGCATCTCTATAATGGTTACCTTTACCCCCATGTGTGCAAGGTTTTCCGCCATCTCAAGACCTATAAAACCGCCCCCGACAATCACGGCAGATTCAGGTTTTTTAGTATCAACACAGGCCTTTATTTTGTCTGAATCAGGGATGCTCCTCAGGCTAAAGATGTTTTCAAGATTTATACCCTCAAGTGGAGGTTTCACGGGCTCTGCCCCTGGTGAGAGGATTATTTTGTCATATTTCTCAGTGTATATCCTGCCTCTTTTCAGGTCCTTTACAGTGACCTCTTTTGTAAGACGGTTTATTTCAGTAACCTCGGAAAATTGTCTGATATCAAGGCGATATCTTGCCCTTAATGCAGTTGCTGTAATTACGAGCAGGCTTTCCCTCTTTGTTATTATGTTGCCGATATAATAGGGCAGGCCGCAGTTGGCAAATGAGATATATTCACCCCTCTCAAACAGGATTATATCTGCGGCTTCATCCACCCTCCTTGCCCTTGCAGCCGCTGTAGCGCCTCCGGCAACCCCCCCGATTATCAGCAGTTTTTTTGCCATATATTATCCCTCCGAAATTTATAGGTAGATAGACTAATATAAAAGAAATATACATTAAAATAACTTATTTTTACAATTTTAAGGATACATGCGTTAAATATAATATGAATATTCTTTTTATTCAACAGCTCTTTATGAAAAACATTATTTTAAAGGCCTAAACCATATTTTTTTATTGATTTTTCAATCAGTTTGGATTATCTGATTTATCCTGTTTTATTGTGCCTGAAATTTATCCATCATTATTTCAGGTAAAAATAAAAGGGAAAGGAGTTTTTATGGGTATAGATGAAGAACATAACATTAAACAAAGAATACTTATATGCAAGAGAATATTGCTGTCAAGACGGTGACGTGAAGTACACCGGGGTTCATCTTCTTATTGAACTCTGGACAAAGCATTTCCTGGACGACTCCACCCGTATCCGGGAAATCTTCATTAAGGCGATCAATACCTGCGGAGCAACCATGCTCGGTATTGACCTGCATGTCTTCACTCCTAACGGTGGAATATCCGGTGTAGCTATCCTTCAGGAATCCCATTTAAGTATCCATACATGGCCGGAATATGATTATGCGGCACTTGATCTGTTTGTCTGCGGCACTATAAACCCTCATCTTGCGATCCCTGTCTTTGAGGAAGAATTCAAGCCTTTCAGGATTGATGTACAGGAGATCAGGAGGGGAATTATCGCATCATGACCCGGGATCAGGAGTGGGTAATTGAAAGGTGGAAGGATGTTGAAACTCATTACAGGATAAGATCCGTCATTCATGAAAGCAATTCTGCATTCCAGCACGCAAAAGTAGTGGAATCAAACCTGTATGGCAGGATGCTTCTCTTAGACGGGATTGTCCAGGCAACTGAAAAGGATGAATTCATATATCATGAGATGATGTCTCATATACCGCTCATCTCTCACCCGAATCCTGAAAAGGTACTAGTAATAGGAGGGGGTGATGGCGGTATATTGAGGGAGGTCTTAAGACACAGCTCTATAAAGAAGGTAACAATGGTGGAGATAGACCCTGCTGTTATCGACATATGTAAAGAATACCTTCCGATGATAAATAGCGGGGCATTCGATGATAAAAGGACAGATATTAAAATAGCTGACGGTGCCCTGTTTGTAAAAGAGACCGATGAAAAATATGATGTTGTTATAGTGGACTCCTCTGACCCCATCGGTCCGGCCACAGTGCTTTTTTCAAAGGAGTTTTACGGGAACATCCGTGATCTTCTGACCCCGGATGGCATCATGGTATGCCAGACCGGTTCCATTCATATGCAGCCCGATGAACAGAGAGTATCATATATACTGTTAAAAGAGATATTTCGTATTGTAAGACCATATGTGTTTGCCATACCAACCTATGTTGGCGGTTTTTTTTCTGCTATGTTCTGTTCAGATAATATCGATCCATGTAGAACAGATATCAATTCACTTGAGCAAAAGTTATCCGCATCTAATATGAAAACCAGATACTATAACCCCGGGATACATCTTGGGGCATTTTATGTACCCGGTTTTCTGAATGAACGCTTTTTATGACTTTAACCGCAGTGAAAAAAAAGAAAAACAGGGTGCCTTTACCTCCTGTTGTATTCGGTCGTGAGCTGGTGCTGGACCTTTATGGTTGCAGCATTGGTACTATATCTGATATTGGTTTGATAAGAAGTTTTCCAGGTAAATTGTTAGATGCATCAGGCATGAAAACATCTGGTGAACCAATATTCTCCTGTTCCGGTGAAGGTATTGAAAACAGCAGGCTCTTTTCGGTTATTCAGTTTTCCGATGAGGGTTCAGTTAAAGGGCATTTTTCAAGAGAATACAGGGCTACCTATCTCAATATCTTTTCATGTAAAGAGTTTGACCTGGGGACAGTCGAAAAATTTTCAAAAAAATATTTTGGCGCCAGCACAGTCCGTTCAAACTTTATCATAAGAAAGTAAATCTCCAATGGAGGGTTTATGAATATCTTTATAACCGGTGGCACGGGTTTTATAGGTAAACCACTTTCGACCGCACTTTCTAATAAAGGACACAGATTATACATATTGACCCGCTCATTAAAAAATCCGGTACATTATAATAATATCCTCTATGTTGATGGTGATCCTGCCAGTAAAGGCCAATGGCTTGAGAGACTCAGGGAATGTGATGTGGTTATTAATCTTGCAGGTGCCTCCATATTTAAACGATGGACGCCGGCATATAAAGAAACCCTGATTAAAAGCCGTATTGATACGACCAGAAATATTGTTGAAGGTCTTGCCAGGCATGAAAAGAAAGATATTTTGCTGATCAGTTCCTCTGCAGTGGGTTATTACGGTTTTCATGATGACGAGGTACTGGATGAAAAAGCTGCACCAGGCAATGACTTTCTTGCATCCCTTTCAAAGGAGTGGGAGAGGGCTGCCATGGATGCACTATCCTGTGGTGCGAGGGTAATAATAAACCGGTTTGGTATTGTAGTCGGCAAGGACGGAGGTGCCATCCGGATGATGGTTCCCATTTTCAAATACTGGCTGGGAAGCCAGCTCGGTAGTGGAAAACAATATTTTTCGTGGATACATCTCTATGACCTAACAAATATTTTCATCCATCAGGTAGAAAATACTGGCTTGAGCGGCATCTATAACTGTACAGCACCAAACCCTGTTACAAACAGGGAATTCACAAAGGTCATTGCTTCAAAAATGAAAAAACCTCTTATTATGCCTCCAGTGCCAGGAATTGTACTCAGGATTATTATGGGCGAGTTTGCCAATGTATTATTGAAAGGTCAGAGGGTAGTCCCAAAGAGGCTTTTAGATGAGGGGTTCAGTTTTAAGTTTCCGGATATAAATTCAGCATTACACAATATTTTGGTGTAGTACTTTTCTTTTTACTCTATATCCGCCCCTGCCCAGTATCCCTGAAACAATGCCTGAGTTACATTTGATGACTTTACACAGTCACCTATTTCTATCACTTCAGGTGCGCTTTCTTTGAGTTTTATCGCTGTATCTCTGCAAGACCTCTGACCAGCCGCACATATAATGGTGTCTGCTTCTAAAAATGTTTTATTGCCATCCTTATCAGAGCATAAAATTCCTTTATCTGTAACCTGCACCCCACGCATCCCGGTTTTGTATCTGACATGCTGGTTAAGCTGTGCCATAAGTAATGGCCTGTAGCGCTGATTCGCATCAGGGCATAGACTATCCATCATTTCTATAACTGTTACCCCTCTACCTTCCATGGCCATATGAAGGGCAATCTCGCACCCTACGAGCCCTCCACCCAGCACAACAACCTTATTGCCAACCTTTTCATAATTATCGGGTAAATTATTTGCTATGATCACATTATTACCATCTATACCGGGTATCTGAGGTATGATTGGTTCTGCTCCAACAGCAACAATAAGAACATCAGGTCTGATATGTGCTGCGAGCGCAGGTATTACCTCTGTATTGAGCCTCACATCTACACCAGCGTTTAGCATTAGAAGGGCCTTTGTTGAGATGAACCTGTACAGGTCTTCTTTAAATGGTGCACCTTTCACCCCGTTAAGTGCCCCGCCCAGTTTATCACCTTTTTCACATAAGATAACATTATGGCCGCGCTCAGCTGCTGTTAATGCAGCCTGCATGCCCCCGGGGCCTCCACCAGCTACCAGCACTGTTTTGGGTCTGGCGGTGTTTTTAATAAAACCTGTTTCATATTCGCTACCGATCACAGGGTTAAGGGAGCATATGCGCAGGCCTGTTGTCAACCTTTCTGCCATACATGCATAGCACCTGTAACAGCGTACTATCTCGTCATCCTTTCCCAGGTATGCCTTTTTCGGTAGATAAGGGTCAGCAAGCAGCGCCCTTGCCATTACAACAGCATCGGCCTTACCTGTGCTGATTATCTCTTCCAGCATGTCAGGTTCATTAAGCGCCCCTATGGTAGAGACAGGTATATTCAGGTGTCTTTTCATCTCTTCTGCATAATGCACATTTACACCTCTCTCCATAAATGAGGAGGGATGGGTTTTCTCAAAACTCCCTGTATGTGCCCCTGTTGAAACCTGAATCAGGTCAACCCTCTCCTGTATCAGTTTGGCAAACTCAATGGCCTCTGGAAAAGTGTAACCACCCGGCATGTATTCCTCTGCGCTTATCCTCAGCTCAATGGGAAAACCATTTCTCACGACAGAGCGCACCCTGTCGAGTACTTCAACAGCAAGCCTTGCCCTGTTTGTTAGATTACCGCCGTATTTATCTGTTCTTTTATTTGTAGCAGGCGAGAGGAACTGCTGTAACAGCCAGCCATGACCGGCGTGTATTAGAAGCATTTCAAAACCAGCGGCCATGCACATTTCTGCTGCCTTTCCATATGCTTCAATGATATTCTCTATCATGTCATGGGTCATTGAATGTACCGTCTGCAAATCATCTGTGAACTCATCACTTGGTCCGTAGCTTACAGGATGTTTTTCATCTGTAAGGGCGTATTTCCCTCCATGTGATAATTCCATACTGGGGATGGCTCCGTGCCGCTTTATGGCCCTTGCCGCCATTGCTAGGCTGTCTTTTGCATTTGGGGCATTCATAATCACCTGAACAGGGTAGTATCTACCTTCAGGTTTAACAATCAGTTCACTCACAGTAACCACTGCGGCCCCACCCTTTGCCCTGAGTTCATAAAAGGCGATGGCCTCAGGGGTAAGGCATCCATCTGAGGTTAATATGGGGAAGGTCATGGGGGCAGATATAATCCGGTTTTTAAAGGTTAATCTACCCACTTTTAATGGTGAAAAAAGGTTTGGAAATTTTCTGGTCATTTGATTCTCACGTTTAACAGCTTCTTTTATTCATGCTTGTCCAGATAGTAAAGGGTGGCCCCTATGGGTGCAAAAGAGAGGCATAGTATATTAATAACAGGGATCAGGAATAAAAGCCCGAAACCTATATGAAATGAAAAGTTATCAATAAAAAACCTGAAACGGCTCCTGTATTTCAGACACCGCCTTGCAGGCACAAGGTCTGTATTGTCCCAGGCAAGAAATGCTGCCGCAATGATAGATGTAATAATGGTTATAAATGGGCCTAAAGGCGTAAGCCATCCTATAACAGATAGTATCAGGAGTAATAATACCGGTATGATTGCCCTTGGGATCTCCTGCCTTATCAGGTACATGAGCTGGCCGAAATAGGAGAGATTATCAGGTTCTGTAACATGGCCCTTGCTTCTTCTTTCTGTGATCCTTGACATACTCTCCATGATCACAATGGAAAACAGTATTTGTGAAAGAAGATATGATATTACAGATGAGAATAATATAAGGATCAGTGATATGAGCCACGATAAGAGATACCATATCCATACCACCCAGAGGCTTTCCGGTTTAGACCATATAGCAGATATTATATCAGTATGGTATATCAGTATAATAGCGCCTAAACCTATTGCTACAAGGATGACAACAAAAAAGCGCAATAATCCCAGAAAAAGGAGCTTTGGCGTCCTGAGCCCCATCTTTAAACCTGCCAGATTATATCTTATGCCGCTTAAAATTTGCATCTCTACACCCCATTATAAAAGGTTGTATCTGTCTTTTCGTGCTAATTTTATGATGATAGTTTTTTGACTTATACTTTTAGCATAACAGCCTTTTCTTGTACAGTTGTAGATTTTTTGTCAACTCTTTGACGAAATCTATATCGTACTGATTGTTGGAAAACAGCATAATAAATTTACAGGTAGAAAAATTACAATATAATGATAGTTAACTACGATCTATAACATAGCTTATTTGCATATTTATCTAAAATAGCCAATATTATTTTCAAACAGCTATATCTCTTTTAATAATTAAAAAAAAGGTTGCTATTTTAAAATTTGAAGTTAGAATATTGACGTCGTTAAGACTAGAGCCAAAATATTGGCGTTGTATTATCCAAATGATATCACCTGAAAGGGGAGAGTAATCTATGGCAAAAGCAAAGATACTGGTAGTAGACGATGAACCAAAGATCAGAGAGTCCTTTTCTGACATACTAAGCCTTGAAGATTTTGATGTTGATACTGCACAGAACGGCGAAGAGGCCATAAACCTTATAGAAGAGGATTTATATGATGTTGCCCTCATTGATCTGAATATGCCAAAGGTTGATGGAATGGAGGTACTCAAATACCTTGTTGATCATTCTATTGACACGATAGGGATTATCCTGACAGGGTATGCTACCATAAGAACTGCTGTTGAGGCCATGAAGGCGGGTGCCTTTGACTATCTTGCTAAACCGGTAAAGATGGAAGAGGTAATAATGGTCATTAACAGGGCCCTTGAATTCAGGGATATCAAGAGAGAAAACGTAGCCCTGAAGAACCAGCTTAAAAAGAAATACAAATTCGATAATTTTATTGGCGACAGCGCTGAGATGAACAAGGTCTTCAAGATAATAGAAAAGGTGGCTGATACTGACAGCACGGTTCTTATCCTGGGAGAATCAGGCACAGGTAAAGAGCTTGTTGCCAAGGCTATTCATTATAACAGCATGCGCCGTGACAAACCTCTTATCCCTGTAAACTGCGGTGCAATCCCGGAAGACCTGCTTGAGAGTGAATTGTTTGGTCATGAAAAAGGGGCCTTTACAAATGCCATCAGGACACGCATAGGCAGGTTTGAGATGTCAAACGGTGGCACAATCTTCCTTGATGAAATCGGTGAGATGAGTCCCCATCTACAGGTCAAGCTGCTTCGTATATTGCAGGAGCAGGAGTTTGAAAGGCTTGGCGGCACCAAGACAATTAAATGTGATATCAGGGTAATTGCAGCCACAAATAAGGATCTGGATAAGCTCGTCCTTGAGAATCAGTTCAGGGAGGATCTCTATTACAGGTTAAGGGTTATCCCCATAAAAATTCCCCCCCTTCGTGATAGACGCTCAGACATACCACTGCTTATTAAGCATTTTGTGGATATCATGATCAAGACGAGGGGCAAAGAGATTAAAGGTGTTTCAAAGGATGTAATGAAGGCCTTTATGAATTATGACTGGCCCGGGAATGTCAGGGAACTTGAGAATATAATAGAGAGGATGGTGATCCTCACAGATGCTGATGAGCTTACCATAAATGATCTGCCTGACAAGCTGCTTCAGAAACAGAAGACTGAAGAGGTTGGCCCCTCCATGATACCTGATGACGGGTTCTCACTTAATAATGCCATCAATGATTATGAAAAGCTGCTTATTATCAGGGCACTTGAGAAGGCAGACTGGGTCAAAAACAGGGCTGCAAAATTATTGAACATGAACCGGACAACGCTTGTTGAGAAGATAAAAAAACAGGGGATAGAAAAACCTCGCAGTGCAGCCAGTTGATAGAACTGCCTTAAATAACTGATAAAATCATTCAAGTCTCACGGTTCTGGCGCCGATATGAGAGTTGTATGTGATTCAGCTCTTTTAAAATATTACTCCCCTTATTTTTTAAAAAATATTTAAGTTTTAAATGTCCTGGGCCGAACAGGTAGGTGGAGGCAATTTATTTTGATCACCACTTATCAGATAAGGAATGTGCTCAGGATATACGGTAATCAGTTGAAGAAAAAGGCAATGATTGCCGATGAAGGCACATCGGAAAAGAAAAAACCGGTTGATGTAATAAACATCTCGGGTGAAGCCCGTCAAAAAGAGGTGCTGAAAAAGTTGACTGATAAGCTGGTGGATCAGTTCTCCGGTGGTATTGATATGCAGATGACAGAGGATTAGCAGTATCTCTTTTAAATAGATAGACCTGTTTTTAAGGCTTAAAGGGGGCAGAAAAATGAAGATTAACGAAATATCAAGCAGTATAAATAAGGTTGGGAACCTTGATCCATCCCAGGCAAGACCGAAAGAGGCCGATAACCTCAGCAGTCAGACAGCAGAAAAGGATCCTGGAAAAGGCACCAAGGTTGATATTTCACAGGAATCAGTTGAATTCAGCAAGGCGGCTGAAAAGATGGAGGCTGTCCCTGAAGAGCGGGCTGCAATGATAGAGCAGCTCAAAACGATGGTGAAAAATGGT
The DNA here is from genome assembly GCA_964499695.1 of uncultured Desulfatiglans sp. Taxonomy (GTDB): domain Bacteria; phylum Desulfobacterota; class DSM-4660; order Desulfatiglandales; family HGW-15; genus JAAZBV01. Next base: position 21,718 of record CAZCMD010000031.1, on the reverse strand, counting down.
ACCTATAATGTGGATTCAAAAAAGATTGCTGAAAAGGTACTGGCGGATTCCATAACAAATATTATTTAGATTTTAATGATATAAATCACCTTCTGTCTGAATAAAAAAGGGCAGATGGTGATTTTTGTTTTAATGGCGCCCTAAACCCTCCTTTCTTCCTTATCCTCTCTTTTGTATGTTATTCAAAAAACTTGACAAACAGGTGTTCTGATATATACTGCACATTCTATTTTTTTATAGAAGTAAAGAAGGGGTTTATGGTTGATATAACCCCTTTAAATTATTTGGTAAAACTGAAAAACAGATGATAATAGATCTTAATACAATCCCCGGGGAAGGGAGAAAGAAATTTTCATTTACCCTTGGCAGGGAGTGGTGGTCACCGGGAGAAGATGATTATCAGATAGAGGCAATTGAGGCACCGATTAATATTGCGCTAACGATCTACAGGGTCGAGAGTAAATTCGTACTTAATGGTGCTTTTAAAGGGGCACTTAAGGTTATCTGCGACAGGTGTCTTGATTCATACAGGCAGGAGATAGAAGCTGAATTTAATTACTTTCTGGTTCCAACATCCGATGATACTGAAAAGGAGGAGCTGGAATTAATGGAAGATGATATGGAGGTTGTTTTTATCAGCGATGATAAGGTCAACCTGAATGAGGTTTTGAGAGAACAGCTTTTTCTTTCTTTACCTGTAAAATGTCTGTGTAGATCTGATTGTCTTGGATTATGTGCAAAATGCGGATGTAATCTGAATGAGAATTCCTGCGAATGTAATAAAGCGCAGGGGCATCCGGCTTTCGCATCGCTTAATAAATTAAAAAACTAGAAGGAGTGGCAAAATAAATGGCTGTACCAAAAAAAAGAAAATCGAAATCAAAACGGGATATGCGGAGATCCCACGATCATATCACAATGCCTAATGTATCTTCTTGTCCCCAATGCCATGAACCGGTATTATCTCATCAGGTATGTAAAAACTGCGGCACCTACAGGGGAAAGACAATAACAGAGACTAAAGAAGAGATCTAGAATGATAATAGCCGTGGATGCCATGGGAGGGGATTATGCTCCTGAAGTGGTCGTTCACGGGGCTTTACAGGCTTTAAAAGAAATAGATTGCAGTATTGTTCTTGTAGGAGATGAGGCTTCTGTCAATCCTTATCTTAAGGATGAAATATACACTGAAAGATTGACGGTTTATCACTGCAATGAGACAGTTGATATGAGTGAGTCTCCTGTTAAGGCATACAGGGAAAAGAAAGACTCATCAATCCGGGTAGCCTTTAGGCTTCTTAAGGACGGAAAGGCTGATGCGGTTGTCAGTGCAGGAAATTCAGGGGCAACAATGATCGCCGGTATAATGGCGTCCGGAAAACTTCAAGGTGTGGAAAGACCGGCCCTTGCCGGTATTATACCGGGTGAAAAGGGTGAAGTGATTGTTGTGGATGTGGGAGGCAATGTTGATTGCAGGCCACACCATCTGTATCAATTCGGCATAATGGCCGAGGCATTTGCGGTTTCGTGCCTTGGCATGAAAAGGCCGAAAGTCGGGCTTTTAAATATAGGTGAAGAACCCGGAAAGGGCAATGACCTTGTAAAGGCCGCCTATGATCTGTTCGTAAAAGGCCCTTTGGATTTTTACGGGAATATTGAGGGCAGAGACATATTAAACGGAAAGGTACAGATCATTATATGTGACGGGTTTGTAGGAAATGTTGTTCTGAAAATATCGGAAGGGGTCGCAGAATCAATCACCTCAAGGCTGATAAGAGGGTTAACTGATAAACAATGCGGTTTGAATGATGAAGGTTTTTTTAGTAAATTTAAAGAAGACCTTGATTATGCAAATTATGGAGGTGCCCCTGTGCTGGGCATTAACGGGGTATGTATCGTTTGTCATGGGCACTCCTCAGCGAAAGCGATAAAAAATGCCATCAGGATGGCTTTCAGCTATGTCCGGAACAACACGGGTGAAAAGCTATTAAACAGTCTTGCGGGTTTACGCTCAATGTAATCGCAGGGTGGTCTAAATATTTTACAGGGTGGAAAAAAGAATGGATAACTCACAGAGAGTTGTAGTTGTAACAGGGGGGTCAAGGGGTATTGGCCGCGCAATAGCCCTTAAGTTTACAGAAGAGAATCCGGTCATAATCATTGCTCATTATGATCCTGATGAATCATTTTCCGATCAGACACTTGCGATGCTCAGTGAAAAAGGTATCAGGTGTGAGAGTTTCAAGGTTGACGTTTCATCCAAATCTGCTGTAGAAACCTTTTTTGATAATGTGCTTGAAAAATACGGAAGGGTTGATACCCTGATAAATAATGCGGGCATTACAAGAGATTCTCTACTCATGAAGATGTCCGAAAGGGACTGGGATCTTGTACTTGATATAAATCTGAAAAGTATTTTCAATTGTACCCAGACCATTATAAGGTCAATGATAAAGAATAGAAGGGGTACAATAGTCAATATAGCATCTGTCTCAGGCCAGATAGGGGTTGCAGGTCAGGCAAACTACTCTGCATCCAAGGCGGGGATTATGGGGTTTACAAAGGCTGTTGCAAGAGAGGTTGCCTCAAGGGGTATCACGGTAAATGCTGTTGCCCCCGGTTTTATCCAGACAGAAATGACCGATGCGCTTCCTGAAAAGGTGGTAGAGTCATACCTTCAACAGATACCCCTGGGCAGGCTTGGTACGGTTCAGGATGTATCGGAAACCGTATACTGGCTCTGTTCAGAGTCTGCTTCATATATCACGGGGCAGATTATTCATGTTAATGGCGGCCTTTATATGTAGGCCAATTATATTATTTGGTTAGGGTTATTTTAATAAAAAATTTTAAGGAGGGATAGTTTAATGTCAGATATTGAACAAAGAATTAAAAATATTATATGCGAGCAGCTCGATGTGGCTGAAGAAGATGTTGTTCCAACAGCCTCATTTGTGGATGATCTTGGCGCTGATTCTCTTGACCAGGTTGAACTCATTATGGCAATGGAAGAAGAGTTTGATGTATCAATACCGGATGAAGATGCTGAGAAGATCGCTACGGTAAAGGATGCCATTTCATACATAACAAAGGCAATGGGCTAGATCCCGGTTGCAGGCATCGTTTCACGTACTGGGATAGAGGGGTTTATTTATATGGAAAGAAGGGTTGTGATTACCGGGCTTGGTATGGTCACTCCTCTGGGCACAGGGGTTGAAAAAAACTGGGAGGCTTTATGTGCCGGGAAATCGGTTACAGGGCCAGTTACCAGGTTTGATACTTCTGACTTTAAAAGTAAAATTGCCGCAGAGGTGACCGATTTTCATGCTGAAGATTTTATTGATAAGCAGCAGATAAGAAGGTTTGATATCTTTATTCATTACGGTCTTGCATCAGCCAGGATGGCTATGGAAGATTCAGGGCTGAAAATAGGTCCTGAAAACTGTAACAGGGTAGGTTGTCTGACCGGATCAGGTCTGGGTGGCCTTTCAATGATAGAAAGCTTTCACAAGACCCTTCTTGAAAAGGGGCCGGGAAGGGTGAGTCCCTTTTTTATCCCCGGTATAATCCCCAATATGCTCCCCGGGCAGATCGCAATAGAGTATGGTGCCAGGGGACCGAATTCTTCAATAGAAACTGCCTGTGCTGCAAGCACTCATGCTGTCGGTGAATCCTTCAGGCTTGTTAAGGATGGAATCGCTGATGCCATGATTACAGGTGGCGCAGAAGCAGTTGTTACCCCCCTTGCCTTTGCAGGGTTCTGTTCAATGCATGCCCTGTCAACAAGAAATGATGATCCCAAAAGGGCATCCCGACCGTTTGATAAAGACAGGGACGGGTTTGTCATAGGGGAGGGTTCAGGGATACTTATTATCGAAGAGTTGAATCACGCCCTGAACCGGGGGGCAAAAATATATGCTGAAATCGCCGGATATGGACTTTCCGGCGATGCATATCATGTCTCAGCCCCGCACCCGGAAGGTGATGGCGCGGTCAGTTGCATGGCAATGGCAGTAAACAGTGCCGGTCTGAAACCTGTGGATGTTGACTATATCAATGCACACGGGACTTCGACCTCACTTAATGATCTGTCCGAGACGAAGGCTGTTAAAAAGTTGTTTGGCGCACATGCCTATAAGCTGGCTATCAGTTCTACCAAATCCATGACAGGTCATCTCCTGGGCGGAACAGGCGGTGTTGAGGCGATCTACACTGCCTTAACAATAAAGAATGGTATTATTCCGCCGACTATAAATTATGAAACACCTGATCCTGAATGTGATCTTGATTATGTACCAAACAAGGCCAGAAAGGCACAGGTAAAGGTGGCAATGTCGAATTCATTTGGTTTTGGCGGGACAAATGCGTCATTGCTAATAAAGGTGTATGAACCATAAATTACACTGGAAATTCTTTGAATCAGGGATATAAATGAAAATAATAATTGGTTCAGATCACGCCGGCTTTGATTTGAAAAAGAAATATATAGAACTCCTTGCACATGAACCGGGATATGAGGTGTCAGATGCCGGTGCATACAGTACCGATTCGGTTGATTACCCTGATGTTGCCAGAAAAGTTGCATCTGCCATTTCTCAGGGTGAATATGAAAAAGGGGTACTGATCTGCGGTTCAGGTATCGGCATGTCCATAGCTGCAAACAGGTTCAGGGGTGTCAGAGCAGCTCTGTGTCATGATATTTTTACTACCGAGATGTCGAGAAAACATAATAACGCAAATATCCTTGTAGTTGGGGCCAGGGTAACAAACGAAGGACTGGCCATTGAAATGCTTAAGGTATTTCTCAAAACAGCATTTGAAGATGGCAGGCATAAAACACGTATAGATAAAATAGAAATTAGAGGTGATTAAGTTGATAGAAAAAGGGCTTTCACAGGTAGATCCTGAGGTTGCAGAGGCAATAAGAAAAGAGATTAAAAGGGAACAGGATTGTATTGTTCTTATAGCATCTGAAAATTATGCATCAAGGGCTGTAATAGAGGCCCAGAGTAATGTATTGACAAACAAATATGCTGAAGGGTACCCGGGGGCAAGGTATTACGGCGGCTGTGAAAACGCGGACATTGTTGAAGATTTGGCCATTAAAAGGGCAAAGAAACTCTTCAATGCAGAGTATGTGAATGTACAGCCCCATGCGGGGAGCCAGGCCAACATGGCTGTCTATTTTTCAGTCCTGAAACCTGGTGATACCATACTTGGAATGAACCTCTCCCACGGCGGGCATCTCACCCACGGCAGCAAGGCAAGCTTTTCAGGTAACATATATAAGTCCTTCTCATACGGGCTTGATCCTGAGACCCAGCTCATAGACTATAACCAGGTTTATGATCTTGCAAAGGAACACTCACCCAGGATGATTGTTGTCGGGGCAAGCGCATATCCGAGAGAGATCGATTTTAAAAAATTCAGGGAAATAGCAGATGAAGTCGGGGCATATGTGATGGCGGATATAGCCCATATCGCAGGGCTTGTTGCAGCGGGCCAGCATCCTACCCCTGTAGGTATTGCCGATTTTGTTACAACAACAACCCATAAGACACTGCGCGGCCCAAGAGGCGGGTTGATCATGTCTTCGGTGGAGCATCAAAAGGCCATAAACAAGACGATCTTCCCCGGTATCCAGGGTGGTCCGCTCATGCATGTACTGGCTGCAAAGGCAGTCTGTTTCCATGAGGCATTGCAGCCCGAGTTTACGGAATATCAGAAGCAGGTAGTAAAAAATTCAAGGGTCATGGCCAGGGAGATGATGAAATACGGTTTTAATCTGATCTCCGGCGGTACAGACAACCATCTTATACTTGTTGACCTCACATCAAAGGATATAACAGGTCTTGAGGCGGAAACAGCCCTTGGCAAGGCAGGTATAGTCGTAAATAAAAATACCGTACCATTTGAAAAGAGAAATGCACAGGTAACAAGCGGTCTCAGGATAGGGACACCTGCTGCTACCACAAGGGGTTTCAAGGAAGATGAGATAGTAACGGTTGCCAGCCTGATAAACAGGGCTCTTCAAAATATAAGTAATGAAAAGACCCTTGCGGATATTAGGGAAACAGTAAAGGAACTCTGTTCAAAGTTCCCGATATACCAGTATTTCAACTGAGTTTTAATGGGGTAAGCTAATTGTCAAGACCGGCATGGCCTGAATATTTCATGGCAATAACAAAGCTTGTTGCAAAGAGATCAACCTGCATGAGACGGCAGGTTGGGGCCATACTGGTCAAGGACAAAAGGATCCTGGCATCCGGGTATAATGGTGCACCATCGGGGCTCAGACACTGTGAAGAGGCAGGATGCCTCAGGGCAGATTCCTCTATCCCTTCAGGGCAGAGACATGAACTGTGCAGAGGACTCCATGCCGAGCAGAATCTCATTATTCAGGCGGCATACCACGGTATATCTATCAACGGATCAATTCTTTATTGTACTAACAAACCCTGTGTGATATGTACAAAGATGATAATCAATGCAGGTATTAAGAAGGTATATTATTGTGAAGGATATGATGATCCGCTGTCGGATCAGATGCTGGCAGAAGCTAAACTCGAAATCGAAAGGTTGAGTATATGAAATGCCCCTATTGCTCTAAGCTCGAAAATAAGGTTATAGATTCAAGATTAAGCAAGGATGGCCGCACCATAAGAAGACGCAGGGAATGTCTTGACTGCGAAAGGCGGTTTACCACCTATGAAAAGCTTGAAGAAATCCTGCCGATGGTTGTTAAAAAGGACGGCAGAAGAGAGCCTTTCAGCCGTGATAAGATTATCGCCGGGATAAAAAATGCCTGCCAGAAAAGGCCTGTCAGTGTGACCATGATAGATGATTTTGTTGATTCACTGGAGGTCTATTTTCAGGAGCTTGGCAAAAAAGAGGTGGAGAGCAAGGAGATAGGGGAGCGGGTTATAAACAGCCTGAAGGCATGGGATGAGGTTGCATATGTCCGGTTTGCCTCTGTGTACAGGCAGTTCAAGGATATAAATGAGTTCATGGCCGAACTGGAAGATATACTTAAAACCAGAAGAGAAGGAGGAAATTAACGTCTCCTTATTTCCATATTCATACAGTAACTAACCTGTCTGTGTTATTAATAAACCCTTTCCAGAAGAATTCATTTGAGCGATAAAGATACCATATATATGAAAAAGGCCCTTAAAATGGCATCAAAGGGCCTTGGTAAAACTGCCCCGAACCCTGCTGTGGGTGCTGTTATTGTGAGAGACGGCCAGGTGATATCTTCCGGTTACCACAAAAAGGCCGGGACAGCCCATGCCGAGGTTGATGCCATATCAAATCTTAAGGGAAAGATAGCCCCCGGAGATATCATTTATGTCACCCTTGAACCCTGCAATCATTTTGGCAAGACACCGCCCTGCACAAAGGTTATACTTGATCGCGGCATAAGAAATGTGGTTGTTGGTATGAGGGACCCGAACCCGAAGGTCAAGGGAGGAGGGGTAGAGTATCTTAAAAATAAAGGGATAAATGTCAGGACAGGAGTCCTTGAAAAGGAATGCATGGAACTCCTTGAATCCTTTACTAAATTCATTAAAACGGGGAGGCCGTTTGTTATTGCAAAATCAGCACTTACCCTTGATGGCTTTAGTGCAACATCAACAGGCCATTCCATGTGGGTTACAGGTGAAGAGGCAAGGAGATATGTCCACAAATTAAGATCCCAGGTTGATGCAATAATGGTCGGTGTGGGTACGGTAATCGCGGATAACCCTCTTTTAACATCACGACTGGCTGGAAAAAACAGCCGCAACCCTCACAGGATTATATTGGATACCCATCTTTCGATTCCCCCTGATGCAAGGCTTTTAAATGATGATGCCGGGGTGATGAATTATATAGTTACAGGTAAAAAAGTTTCGGGCGATAAGATAAAACGGGTTGAAAGAGAGAATGCCTCTGTTATAAAATGCCCTGTAAAGGATAGCCATATTGATTTGACTGAACTTATGGATATACTCGGTAAAAAGAATATTACCTCAATACTGCTTGAGGGGGGGGCTACTCTCATGGGTTCCATGATAAGGGAAAGGCTCATAGATAAATTTATGATATTCAAGGCGCTTAAGATTCTGGGTGCGGGTGACGGTATCCCCATGGCCATAGGAAAGGGGCCCATTCGCATGAATGATTCACTGAACCTTGAAAGAACAAAAATAAGGAAGATCGGCAGTGATATACTCATTACCGGTTATCCGGTTTATTAAGGAATGGCGCATGTTCACAGGTCTTATTGAGGGCACTGGCAGAATCAATGATTCACGGATATCCGGTGGAGATCTGGATATCTTGATTACGCCCCTTTTTGATATGAGAGACTCTCGGATTGGTGACAGCGTTGCTGTAAACGGTGTATGCCTTACCGTTACAGAGATGAATAATGGCCTTTTAAGGATGTATGCATCAAGAGAAACCACCTCAAGGACAACACTTGGTTCTCTTATGAGGGGTGAAGAGGTGAACCTTGAGAGGGCACTTAAACTCTCTGACAGGCTTGGGGGCCACATTGTGTCAGGCCATGTGGATGGTATCGGTACAATAACGGAAAAGAAACAGGTCAAAAAGTCATGGCTGATCGGTGTAAAAATCGATGAAGGTCTTTCAAGGTATACAATAGAAAAAGGTTCTATTACAATTGACGGAATAAGTCTTACGATAAATGTTTGTCAAAACGGGTATTTTGAGGTTAATATTATCCCGGAAACAGGGGCTTCGACAACGCTGCTTAACAAAAAGCCCGGTGACAAGGTTAATATAGAAACTGACTTGATTGCCAAGTATGTTGAAAAATTATTAATGAAGGAGAAGACCGCCGGAAACAGAAACAGTTCTTCAGAAATAAGCATGGAGATGCTGGAGCAGTTCGGTTTTGGCGGAAACATAAAATGACTGTATCAAGAATTGAAGATGTTATAGAAGATTTGAGGAATGGTAAAATGATAATCCTTGTTGATGATGAAGACAGGGAGAACGAGGGCGATCTTACTATTGGTGCAGAAAAGATAACCCCCGAGGCGATAAACTTTATGGCAAAGTACGGCAGGGGGCTTATCTGCCTGTCTCTTGAACATCAACTGGTAGAAAAGCTGAAACTGCCCCTGATGGTCAGTGAAAACAGATCACCCTTTAATACCGCTTTTACTGTATCGATAGAGGCGAGGGAGGGTGTAACAACAGGCATCTCTGCACATGACAGGGCAAAGACTATCCTTACTGCTATTAAAGATGATGCAAGGCCTGAAGACCTTGTGCAGCCCGGGCATGTCTTTCCTTTAAGGGCAAGAAAGGGAGGGGTACTGTTCAGAACCGGGCAGACCGAGGGTTCTGTTGACCTCGCGAGGCTAGCCGGCCTCAAGCCTGCTGGCGTAATATGTGAAATAATGAATGATGACGGTACGATGGCCAGGATGCCTGATCTTGTAAAATTTGCTGAAAAGCATAATCTCAAGATAGCGACCATAGCCGATATTATTGCCTACAGGATGAGAACAGAGTCCTTTGTACATATCGTGGCTGAAACAGTGCTCCCGACACCTTATGGCGAATTCAGGGCCTACGGTTTTATAAATGATATTGATGCTCATGAACATCTTGCACTTGTCAAGGGAGAGATAGATCCTGACAAGGAGATACTCGTCAGGGTGCATTCCCAGTGCCTTACGGGTGATGTATTCGGCTCATACAGGTGTGATTGCGGTACCCAGCTTGCAAAGGCCATGAAGATAATTGAAGAGGAGGGACTTGGCGTGATCCTGTATCTCCAGCAGGAGGGAAGGGGTATTGGTCTTGCCAACAAGCTTAGGGCATATGCCTTACAGGACAAGGGGCGTGACACTGTCGAGGCCAATGAAGAACTCGGATTTCAGGCTGATCTGCGCGATTACGGTGTAGGCGCCCAGATGCTTCATGCCCTTGGCATTAGAAAGATGAGGATGATGACCAACAATCCTAAAAAGATTAAGGGTATTGAGGGGTACGGGCTTGTAGTCACCAGCAGGGTTCCCATCGAGTGTGAACCAAGGCCTGAAAATAGAAAATACCTGTTGACCAAGTGTCAGAAACTTGGCCATATGATGAAGATAGGTAAAGAGAAAAAACAATCAACAGGAGAATAAGATGCCAAAAATCATTGAAGGTATTATTTCCGCGGAGGGTTACAGGTTTGCTGTTGTGGTAAGCAGGTTTAACGATTTTATAAGTTCAAAACTTGTTGAAGGCGCAATGGATGCCCTTAAGAGACACGGTGCAATTGAAGAGAATATTACCCTGGTAAAGGTGCCTGGCGCATTTGAGATCCCCATTGCAGCAAAAAGGCTTGCTTTAAAGGGTGGATATGACGCCATTATATGCCTGGGTGCCGTGATCAGGGGGGCTACACCCCATTTTGATTATGTGGCCTCAGAGGTAGCCAAGGGTATAGCTGTTGTATCACTTGAAAGTAATACTCCTGTAGCATTCGGGGTACTCACAACAGATAACCTTGAACAGGCTATAGAGAGGGCGGGCACAAAATCCGGAAACAAGGGGTGGGATGCTGCAATGGCTGCAATGGAGATGGCAAGCCTTTTTAAAAACATGAAGTAGCCAACAGGGCAGGAAGCTAAAATAGATTTATAGAATGGGAAACAGAAGAAAAGCCAGGGAGCTCGTAACCCAGATCCTTTTTTTTATGGAATACAGCCCCGGAGACCCGGAAAAAAGTTTTGAGCTGATCTGTGAGAATTTTGATGCCCCGAAATCACTCAGGACATTTTCAAAGGAGCTTGTAAGGGGAATATCTGCGAATTTGACCCATATTGACAGTCTGATAAAGGAGGCCTCTAAAAACTGGCGTCTGGAAAGGATGTCAAGGGTAGACAGGAGCATATTAAGGCTCAGCATCTATGAGATGCTCTATATGGACACTATCCCCTACAAGGTTTCAATAGACGAGGCGGTTGAGCTGGGCAAGAGATACGGAACTGAAGAGTCAGGGGCCTTTATCAACGGGGTGCTGGATTATATTTACATTAAATATTTACAGGATAAAAAGCAGGAATAAAAATAAAGATGCGGCTCGATCTGAGATTCACAAATCGCCCCCTTGAAGATCTCTTTAGCCAGGCAATAGTGTTGTTTTCCTTCAGCATACAGGGCAGCATATCACGCGTTCTGACAAGTATTGACAGAAAAATGTCCGGAAGTGTCAGTGATATCATTAATGCAGGTGTCTGGTTAGGGGAACGCGGCGAAAAACTGCTCCTGGCAACACAGGAGGCGATCAAGGCCGATAAACTCCTTATTTATGGTATGGGTGCTGAATCGGAATATTCGATTGAGGTGCTGAAAAGAGAGGTTTATGTTCTGGGTACAGCCCTGGACAAAATGGGGATAAATGAATTTGTATTTTATCTTCCTGTAGTACACGGGTTTGAGTCGGCATACCTAATGCACCTCGAAACAACGATAAAAACCCTTGCCAATATTTATTTAAGAAAATATAAGGATATACCTGACTCTCTGTTAAAGATGTATATATCCATTGACAGAGGGTTTCTTGAATCATCTGAACAGATATCCGGAAGTTTAAGGGACTTTTATTCCCCGGTTTCCGATTTTACAGTGATTGTGGATAAATATGCCTGGTTGACAGATGCAGAAAAAGGCGAACCGGCAATGATAATATAATTAATAGAAAAGGCAGAGTCATATTGTGAAATACAGCCCAAAGACAATAGAAAAGAAATGGCAGGAGAGCTGGGAGAACGCAGCCCTCTTTGAAGTTAAGGAACTCCCTGACCGTGAAAAATACTATCTTCTTGAGATGTTCCCATACCCCTCAGGCAAAATACATATGGGTCATGTGCGCAACTACACCATAGGCGATGTCATAGCCAGGTATAAGATGATGATCGGAAAGAATGTGCTTCACCCCATGGGCTGGGACGCATTCGGTCTTCCTGCAGAAAATGCAGCGATTGATAATAATACCCACCCTGCAAAATGGACCTACTCCAATATTGACCATATGAAAGGTCAGCTCAAGATGATGGGTTTCAGTTATGACTGGAAACGTGAAATCGCCACATGTGACCCGGATTATTACAAATGGGAGCAGCTTGTCTTTATAAAGATGTATGAAAAGGGGCTGGCATACAAGAAGCGGACAAATGTCAACTGGTGCGACCTGTGTCAGACAGTGCTTGCCAAGGAACAGGTCGAGGATGGCTGCTGCTGGCGTCATACAAACAGGGAAGTAACCATAAAAGAGATGGACAGCTGGTACTTCAAGATCACCGATTATGCAGAGGATATACTTGAAAAATGCGATAGTCTCACAGGGTGGCCTGAACGGGTTATCACCATGCAGAAAAACTGGATAGGAAAAAGCTATGGCGCAATAATAAAGTTTCCGCTTGCTGATTCTGACCAGGTTATAGATGTCTTTACCACGAGGCCTGATACGGTATATGGTGTGACATTCATGTGCTTTGCACCTGAGCATCAGATGCTCAGGGAAATGATAAAGGGGACTAAACAGGAAAAGGATGTACTTGCCTTTATAGAGCGCAACATGAAGATAGCCGGTTTTATCCGCACTGCCGAGTTCACCGAGAAAGAGGGGATATTTACAGGGCGGTATGCTATTAATCCCCTGACACAGGAAAATATCCCCATATTTGTGGGTAATTTCGTGCTCGCCGATTATGGCACCGGTGCGATCATGTGTGTACCAACCCATGACCAGAGGGACTTTGAATTTGCGCAGAAATACAACCTTAAAAAGAAGCTTGTTATTACACCGACAGATGCTGAGCTTGATGCCAGCACCATGACAAAGGCATATGAAGGGCAGGGTGTACTTATCAATTCAGGAAAGTTCAATGGCATTCCAAACCTCAAGGCCATAGAGGAGATAGCCCTCTACCTTGAATCACAGGGCATGGGGAGTAAAACAGTCAATTTCAGGATCAGGGACTGGAATATCTCCCGCCAGAGGTACTGGGGCGCACCCATACCGATGCTCTACTGTGAAAAATGCGGTATTGTGCCTGTCGCTGAAAAGGATCTACCAGTAAGGCTTCCGATCAATAAGGAACTGAGACAGGGCGGAGGCTCGCCCCTGCCATTTGAACCTGATTTTTATGAGACAAAGTGCCCGAAATGCAATGGCACTGCACGGCGTGAAACCGATACCATGGATACATTCGTGGAGTCATCATGGTATTTTGCAAGGTATGCAAGCCCGCGATATGACAAAGCGCCTGTGAAAAGTGATAGTGTTAAATACTGGCTCCCTGTTGACCAGTACATAGGCGGTATAGAACATGCCATCCTGCACCTGCTTTATTCAAGGTTTTTCACCCGGGTTTTAAAAGACCTTGGGTATCTCCATATGGATGAGCCATTTAAAAACCTCCTGACACAGGGCATGGTATGCAAGGAGACAGAGGAGTGTCCTGAACACGGATACCTCTTCCCTGACGAGGTTAAGGATGATTGTTGTACAAAGTGCGGCGCCCGCGTAATAAGGGGCAGAAGCATGAAGATGTCAAAATCAAAGAAAAATGTTGTTGACCCTGCCCTGCTTGTTGATACCTATGGTGCTGATACTGTGCGCATGTTCTGCCTGTTTGCTTCCCCTCCCGAACGCGACCTTGAATGGAACGATCAGGGTGTTGAAGGGGCCTACAGGTTCCTTAGCCGTGTGTGGAGACTTGTAGATGATAATATAGATAAGCTTAAAAATGCCCCAGAGGTAAATGAAGAGGTCTTGAACAGTGACCTTAAGGCACTCAACCGTAAGATACATGAAACAGTAAAGAAGGTCACAAATGATATAGAGGACAGGTTCCACTTTAATACGGCAATAAGCGCTGTAATGGAGCTTATTAATGAAGTATACAGGTATATGAATGATGTGAAGGAAATGGATCAAACCTCATGGTCTGTGATACGGGAAACCGCAGAAAAGACCATACTCCTGCTCGCTCCTGTCGTGCCCCACATAACCGAGGAACTCTGGCACATGCTGGGTCATGAGGGGTATTTAATTCAGGCCGGCTGGCCCGGATATAATGAGGATGCCCTTGAGAAGGATAAGAAGCTTGTTGTTATCCAGGTAAACGGTAAGGTCAGGAGTAAGATCGAGGTACCTGCCGGCTTCACAGATAAAGAGATTGAAACTAAAGCCCTTGCTGATGAAAAGGTCAAAACCTTTATCGGGGATAAGGGTATAAGAAAGATTTTTGTTGTTCAGCAGAAGCTCGTTAATATTGTGATTTAGGAACATGGGATGAACCTATCAAGGCATACATACTTTTATTTATTGCTACTATTTATCCTTTGCCTGACCTCCTGCGGTTACAGGTTCAGGGCAGAGGGCGAACCGGTCGGTGTCGAGATTGAAAGCCTTGCCATACCTATGATAGAGAGCAGTTCATCAGAAAAGGGGTTTGAGGCGGATTTTACAACAGTCTTAAGGAATGAGTTCATCAGTCACAGCAGGGTCCCCATCAAAAGTAAAGATCAGGCAAAGATGATACTTCAGGTTCAGGTTTATGAGATATCAACCCAGCCCCTGACCTATAACTCAACCCGAAGCGAGGTTTCAGGAAGAGAGGTTATCCATGAGACCACAGCAAGAAGACGCCTTACAGTACGCCTTTCTGCAAGCCTAATAGACAGATCAACCGGAAATGCCGTCTGGAGCGACCCGGACATTACAGAAGAGGCAGGTTTTGATATCACCTCTGATCCTCTTGTTAACAGGAAAAGTGAGAGGGATGCATTGCTCAAGGTTGCAAGGCTGGTCTCAGGAAGATTATTTAATATGACCATGGAAAGGTTCTGATGGCAAATGACCTTCAGCCAGAGGATGTAACTAATGCACTGAACAAGGGTAAACTTGCCCCGTTCTACCTCTTTTACGGCCCCAATGAATTTCTTATTAAAAGGTTACTGGACAAGATCCGTGATAAATATATCCCTGAGAATTCAAGGGATTTTAACATGGAGATATGCTACGGGGGGGAGATTAACCCCTCCGATGTGGTAAACAGGGCACAGTCTGTGCCGTTTTTATCATCAAACCGCCTGATAATATTAAGAAGAACAGACGGCTACAAGGCTGAACAGCTCAATAAATTTGTCCCTTATCTGGAAAAACCTGTTGATTCAACCTGCCTTATATTCCTCTCTGAAAAGACCGATTTCAAGAATAAATTCTATAAGACCATAAGGGGGGCGGGCCTCGCTGTAAACTTCAGCGAGCTGAAAAACAGCCAGGTGATTCCATGGATACAGGCCACTGCCCGCGAGATAGGGCTCAATATTGACCGTGACGGCTGTGCGCTTTTACAGGATATAACAGGCGGAGGCTTAAGAAAAATATATGGCGAGCTTGAAAAACTTAAACTTTCATGCGGTGACAAAAAGGTAAAAGAGGCTGAGGTTAAGGAGCTTGCCATTAACAGCAGGATGTACACCATTTTTGAGCTTATGGATGCCCTGTCTGAAAAAAAGGCGGCACAGGCCCTTTCTGCATTATCAAGGTTTCTTGATGAGGAGGACAAAAAGGCGGCGCCTCTCCAGATTATCGGGATGTTAAACAGGCAGATAGGTCTGTTATGGCAGGTAATGATACTTGCAAAAAACGGTAACAGGCAAGGTGAAATAGCATCAAAACTGGCAATTGCACCATTTATGGCAGAAAAGCTTATGAGGCAATCTAAGAACTGGAATGCCAGAGGGCTAAAAAAGGGGATTTCTTTACTTTACGAAACAGACAGGTTACTCAAGTCCGGGGCAAGAGCAAAGCCCGTTCTTGAGAACCTGTTTCTATCTCTTGTAAATAATTGATCAGGATGCCGAAATCTGGTTAATCTGACGTGCAAGACGGGATATCTTACGGGACGCTTTTTTCTTATGAAATACACCTTTAGAAGCACTTTTCTGAATAATTACAGTAGCTTTTCTAAGTGTTGCGATAGCTTTTTCCTTATTGTTTTCGCCTGCTGCTTCCCGTACCTCTTTTACGATATTCTTAGAACGGGTTTTATATCCCATGTTCCTGAGTCTTCTGTTTTCACTCTGTTTTGCCCTTTTGAGGGCTGATTTATGATTTGCCAAATTAAACACTCCTGTTGTTAAGATTTGTAAACGTTATTTAATAATTTAATAGGGATTTACTGTCAAGATAAAAAATGGAAATAAAAGGTTCTTTAAATAAAACAGAAAATGTGGAAAAACGCCAGATGGGCAGGGCCGCATCCATTGTCTCATTCTATACCATGATAAGCAGGGTGCTTGGCCTTGTAAGGGATATGGTTATTGCTTCATTTTTCGGGGCAACCATAGCCGCAGATGCGTTTGTGGTGGCATTCAAGATACCCAATATGCTCCGCAGGTTTACAGCAGAAGGGAACATGACTATTGCATTCATCCCTGTTTTTACCGAGTACCTGAAAACAAAATCCAGGGAGGAGGCATTTGATCTTGCAAGAAACATACTTACCCTGCTTTCGATTATCCTTGTGATAATCACGATGGCAGGTATCCTCTTTACACCATGGATAGTGAGGCTGATAGCTTACGGATTTGGCAGTGAAGGGCCAAAGTATGAACTTACTGTGCTCCTCACAAGAATCACTTTCCCGTACATACTTCTTGTAAGCCTAGTTGCATTTTTTATGGGGGTGCTGAACAGCCTGAAACATTTTGCTGCCCCGGCTGCGGCCCCAATCTTCCTTAACCTTGGCATTATCGGCGCAACCTACCTGATATCCCCACATCTCTCACAGCCCGTAGTAGGCGCTGCCATAGGGGTGCTTATCGGCGGTGTAATACAGGTCCTGCTTCAACTGCCGTGGATATACAGATGCGGACTCACACTTAAGCCGATATTTAATCCGGGCCATCCTGCTGTTAGACGGATAGGTCTCCTTGTGCTGCCTGCACTCTTCGGTTCCGCCATATACCAGATAAACCAGCTTACAGGCACTCTGCTTGCCTCTTATCTTCCGAGCGGCAGCATAGCATGGCTCTATTATGCAGACAGGCTTGTTGAACTGCCATTAGGTGTTTTTGCTATCGCAATCAGTACGGCCTCTTTGCCGTCACTTTCAAGGCAGGCAGTAGAAAGGGATAATACCGCCTTCAAAGATACACTTGATCATGCGCTTAAGATGACATTCTTTGTCTCAATACCTGCAATGGCAGGTCTTATTATTATGGGTAAACCACTCATTCAGCTCTTTTTTCAGAGGGGGGCCTTTGATTCCGTATCAACCGATATGACTGTGAGTGCACTGGTCTACTATTCAGTCGGATTATGGGCCTTTTCAGGCGTAAGGGTAATAGTATCTGCCTTTTATGCCCTCCAGGATACTGTTACCCCTGTAAAGATATCAGTAATAACATTTCTTGCATATGTGATCTCGGGTATTCTCCTGATGATCCCCATGAAGCATAACGGCCTGGCACTGGCGCTTTCTATCTCTTCGGCTATAAACTTTTTCCTGCTGGTTATATGCCTCAAGAAAAAGATGCCTGAATGGAGTTATAGACCTGTTATGGTTTCCATTTTGAAAGTCCTGTCCGCAGCCATATTGATGGCAATATGCCTTATCCTGATAAACATCCATATCTTTTCAAATGATCTACATCATACAAATTTATCTCTCATTATCCGGATAGCAGTAATGGTTACAGCGGGTATTATTATCTTTACACTGGGGGCATGGATTTTCAAATGCCAGGAGATCGGTATCCTGACCAGGTTGATAAAGAGAAAAAAATAGGTTTAAACCTGTAGGGGCGAAAAATTTTTCGCCCCTACAAATATGGTTATTTTACAGAGGCGAGTATTTCCTTCCCGAATTCCAGAAAATCGCTCCTCTTCATAAGGTCATAATCCTGCATGCCCATTTCGCTCATCATTTTAAATTCCTTCGGTTCAAGCAGGCTCAGGGTTATCCTCCCGTTAAAACATTTTCCGGGCACGCCCGTGACACCTGTGATAACTGAAAGTTGACCATCTATAAGCTGTTTTACATTTTCAGGGCCTGTGGGTTTTTTCATGTTACCCTGTACGCAGAAGAAACCCCGGATCTTGTCCTTTAAAACATCCTTGTTTTTTGTAAGATAATTCTGCATCTCATCTGATATCTTGGCTGATCTGATGGAACCGCCTATTACTATGTGGTCATATGCTTTTGGGTCAGGATTCTCACGCACATCAAACACATCTGCTATGCCGCCCAGTCCCTCTGATATCCAGACACCCGCGTCACGGCTTGAACCGCACCATGTGCTGTATATAACAGCCCATTTTTTGTCAGACTTTTTGGGGTAAAACTGAAGGGCTGATGCCTTGTCCGCTATCGCAATAGCGCCTAATCCAATAACTCCTGCCTTTATAAAATCACGTCTTTCCATAATTACATCCTCCTTTAGATTAATAAATAATGTAACACTATTTTTTTGGAGGCCCACCCGGGCCCGGTTTCCATTCTGCATTATAAAGCGCCCTGTGGGCATCTTTAAGGTTTTCAATTATTTCAATATGCTGCGGGCATTTATCTTCGCATTCACCGCATTCAATACAGTTTGTGGCGTTCTGGTCAGGAGGGACCATTGTATTATACATGATAACAGGCATCTCATCCTTGAACATGACAACGTCATTGTACAGGGAAAAGATCATGGGAATATTTACGCTGTTGGGGCAGGGCATGCAGTAGTTGCAGCCTGTACATCCTACTGCCATGATCTCCTTGTAAGCATTTACAACCTTATCTATAATTCCAAGCTCTTTTTGGGAGAGGTTATTCGGTTTAAATGCGTCAGCGATCCGGATATTTTCCTTAAGCTGCTCCATTGTGGTCATGCCGCTTAATATTACAGAGACCTCGGGGTGATTGGCAACCCACCTCAAGCCCCACTCTGCAGGGCTCCGTTTTATCTCTGCTGTATCCCATATCTTTTGAACCGCATCAGGTATCCTCTGCGTAAACCTACCGCCCCTCAAGGGCTCCATTACTATAACACCAATACCTTTTGATGTCGCGTATCTTAAACCCTCTTTACCTGCCTGATAGTTTTCATCAAAGTAATTGTACTGGATCTGGCATGCTGACCAGGGGTAAGAGTCTATTATATCCTTGAAGATATCCAATTTGTCATGGAATGAAAAACCCGCATGCCTTACCCTGCCGTCTTTCTGCACCCTGTCAAGAAAATCAAAGACCTTAAGCGCCTTTGCCTTTTCCCATGTCTCTTTTACAAGGCCGTGCAGGAGGTAAAAATCAAGGTGGTCAGTACCCAGCCTTTTAAGCTGTTCATCCAGTATGCGGTCAAAATCCTCGTGCTTCTGCATCATCATGACAGGAGATTTTGTGGTGATAATGAGTTTATCCCTTTTGCCCTTTATTGCTTTTCCGAGAATAAGCTCGCTGTTACCAGCATGGTACATATAGGCAGAGTCTAAGTAATTAATGCCATTATCTATGGCATACTTGATAAGCTCAAGGGCCTTTTCCTCGTCTACTGCCCGCTGCCTTTCTATGAAGTCCTTTGGTGGGTTCTTCTGCTCAAGCATGGGGAGCCTCATGCATCCCATACTTAATATTGATGCCTCATATCCTGTCCTGCCAATTTTTCTGTATAACATTTTGTGATCTCCCTGACTGAAAACGGAAGTTAAAAACTAATGAATAGGGCGTGTTTTGTCAAATAAATTCGGGTTTCATGCTGATAAGGTGCAATATTAACTATAGCCCATTTTATTTGACAAATATCCTGCTATGCCAATAAGATGACTACCCTTACTACCAAAATTTAAACATGCAGGAAACCCGATGATAGAAAAAATACTCGGAAAAGACATAGGCAAGTATGTCAGAAAACACAAAAAACTTATGATCTGTTCTATTATACCGGCCATTATTACATCACTACTATCATTAATACCTGTTATTATAACGCAGACTTTTTTGGATGATGGAATGATGAAAAGCAGTATCGCAATGTCGTCAGCCGTATCAACAGAGGAGGAAACCCTCGGGAAATCCAGTTCCTTTGTCCTGAAATTACTTACCGATTATAACCTGATTGATAATCCGACTCCAACTATGATTATGATAATGTCGGGGATTATCATTATCATATCTGTTTTTTTTATATCAATAACAACCTCTATCTCCGAACTGGCTGCGGCAGCCTACTCAAACAGGGCTATTAAGGATATAAGGATTGATCTCCATAAAAAATTTATGTCCCTTCATCAGGGATTCTATCACAAAAACAAGGCCGGATCTCTCTTGTCAAGATCAACAGTAGACCTCACTGTAATGCAGAATTCAATATCCAGTATAACTATAGGGCTGGTTCAATGCCCGCTTCTTATACTCTGTTTTACAGCCTTTCTTCTATATAAGGATTATAAACTTACTTTAATCGTTTTTGCAGCTGTTCCTGTAATATTCTGGCTTATACGCCTGTTTGGAAGAAAATTAAAAAAACATTCCACCAGGGTACAGGATGCAAACGCGGATGTTTCTACAGTATATCAGGAAACTTTACTTTGTCTTAAGTTGATTCAGGGATTAAGCATAGAGGAAAATCGTTCACTAAAATTTCAGAATGCGGCAGACTTTTTGTATAAAAAGACCATGCATTGGAACCGGTGGTTAAGGGGTATGGGGCCGATGATGGATTTTACAATTATTATAGTCCTTTCGGTTATCCTTATTGTCGGTATACTTGTTTTTAATCATAGCATTGGCAGTATGATCGCCATGTTTATGGCATTTAAAGGGGTTTATTCACCTGTAAAAAATCTTGCAAAGACACATAATGAATTAAAAACACTTCAGGGTGCCACAGAGAGGGTCTTTGGAATAATTAATGCTGAACCTGAGATTAAAGAAAATCCATCTGCCATCGTTCTTCCACGTCATAGCAAGTATATAGAATTCAGGAAAGTCTATTTTTCATACAACCGGGATACCCCTATAGTGAAAGATATCTCCTTTACTATTAATAGAGGTGAAATGGTTGCATTTGTTGGTTCAACAGGGGCCGGAAAAAGTACGCTGATGGATCTGATCCCGAGGTTTTATGACCCGTTAGAAGGTTCTATATTGGTTGATGGAATAGACATACGGGATGTCACCCTGAATTCGCTTCGAAGGCAGATAGGCATAGTCAGCCAGGAGGTGCTTTTATTTCATGATACCATATACAATAACATTAACTGCTCATCATATGACATTGATAAAAAGGAGATTATAGAAGCCGCTAAAGCCGCACATGCCCATGATTTTATCATGGCGCAACCTAATCAATACGATACTGTAGTAGGTGACAGGGGTACACTCCTTTCCGGTGGACAGAAACAGCGGATCTCCATTGCGAGGGCGATTCTTACGAATCCCTCCATACTGCTGCTGGATGAGGTGGCTTCTGCTCTTGATGCAGAAAGTGAAGAGCTTATTCAGAAATCAATTGAATCCATGAAAGGCAAGTGCACCATTTTTGTTATTGCCCACAGGTTAAGTACAATACGAAATGCTGACAGGATTTTTGTCCTTGAAAAAGGGGAGATTATTGAGTCAGGGACACCTGAAGAGCTGATGGATATTAATGGGAGATTTCGCCAGTTGCATGACATGCAGTACCAGCTCTAGAGAATAGAGAGTATTAG
>CAZCMD010000030.1:12762-37337 GCA_964499695.1 uncultured Desulfatiglans sp. | reverse complement strand
CCATGGTCTATATGACCTATCGTCCCAACGTTTACGTGTGGCTTAGTCCTTTCAAATTTCTGTTTAGACATCGCTATCCCCCTTTATAAGCTTAAGAACAAAACTTTAAATTTATTTAAAGTAAATTACTTATTAAAATCTCGAAGCCCACGACCGGGATCGAACCGGTGAACCTCATCCTTACCAAGGATGTGCTCTACCTACTGAGCTACGTGGGCAAATAGTACATACTATATTAAACACCCTTAAAATAAAAAATGGAGCGGGAAACGGGATTCGAACCCGCGACCCTCAGCTTGGAAGGCTGACGCTCTAGCCAACTGAGCTATTCCCGCCTATATAAGGCATGCTATAAGCAAACCTTTTTATATTTATGGTGGAGAGGGGAGGATTTGAACCTCCGAAGGCTTCGCCGGCAGATTTACAGTCTGCTCCCTTTAACCACTCGGGAACCTCTCCATTTTTATCCCTACATATGAAGCCAGCGAAGGGAATCGAACCCCCGACCCATTGATTACAAATCAATTGCTCTGCCAGCTGAGCTACGCTGGCCCATATTAGAAAAAATGAATCTTGGAAGATAAATTTATATATGAAATATATCAATACCGATAATCAGTAATAACGTTAAAATATTACTTGAAATCGTCATTTTCCTCATATTTTCATTTATTTTCTTTGTTTTCTAATTTTTACTACCCAAATCTCTTTTAAAAAAAGATATATCTGACTATATGTAATCCATATAAAATGCAAATAAATAATGAATTTTGTAACATTTTTATTACCTGCCTTCCGGAACATAAACAGCTATTTAAACCATAATATGCTTAATAAAATATTGCTGCCTTTAGATAGATATGATATAAAATCTTTTATTTTTACAATTAAAGGAGGAAACTGTCATGAACTCTCTTATTGGTGGTGCTATTGCATTAGTTCTCGGGATTGTTTTTCTTATTGTATGGTTTGGTTCATTCATTGAGGTGGTTAGAGGGGTACTTCCTTTGCTTTTTATCATGGGTGGTGGCTTGGCAGCATACCTGGGAATTGAAGAGGTAAAAGATAAATCTTCATCAGGAAACACAAATGAAGATACTGCCAGTTTAAAGAATGAGGTTGAAACCCTGAAAGAAGAGATAAGGGAACTTAAGGGTGAAAAAGTCAAATCGGAAGATGCAGAATAATAGGATCTTTACGCCTTTGATAGTATATCCCACTGCTCTGACCTGAAATAAAATTTGGAGACTTGCATGATACAAGTCTCCAAAAATTTATACCCTTAATTAGGCCTGAATTTCCAGGCCATTAAAAAAGTAGCCGATCTCAAATGCCGCTGTTTCGGGTGAATCCGATCCATGAACGACATTCTTTTCTATATCGGTTGCATAATCCCTTCTTATTGTGCCTTCTTTTGCATTGTCCTTGTTTGTAGCGCCCATCAGTTCGCGATATGTTGATATGGCGTTTTCACCCTCAAGCACCATAACCATGCATGGGCCGGATGACATAAATCCAGTTACAGAGTCAAAAAAGGGTTTACCTGTATGTACAGCATAAAAACCCTGTGCCTGTTTTTTGCTCATTGAAATCATCTTTGCTGCTATTACCTTAAGCCCTTTTGCCTCTATCCGCCTGATTACTTCGCCTATCAGATTCTTTACCACACCATCCGGTTTAATAATAGATAAAGTCCGTTCCTTCATATTTTCTAACACTCCTCCTGTATGTAATTTTAATTGACCATATGAACTTCTAATTGTTATAGAAGCCACTTATAAAGACCAAGAGAAAGAATCAGTCAAGTTTTTTATTGAAAAGAATATACTTTTGATGATTATGGTATATTTAAGTCCTCATAATTATATACAATATCAATTTAATGATATAAATTGAGCATCTTAAAAACAATTTATACTGGATTATTATTCTTTTAGACTATTAGACTTAAGGTTTATCTTTCCATGCCTGAGATTATCGCACAGATTGCCCCCCAGAGAAGCACCCTTTACAGCAATATTGCAGAGGTGCTTGCGCCAGTTGAGCTTTGCTTAAGCCCATTGGGGCAATCACTGCAATCCATTGAATCATTGAAGTTTGGCAGGTATGAATATCTTAAGTTTCCTGTTGATGAAAGCGCAATAGATGACATGTTTTTATATGAGCTGGAAAACCTGTCAATGACCAGAAGCTTCTTTTTCTATTTCGACAGCATAGGTAATGTAACCGGGCCATTTTTAAAACCTGTTGATATAAAAAATAACAATCCAATACCTTATGACCTTGTTATGACAAGGAGATATAAGGGGAAGACGAATGAGATGTTTACCCATTTCATGTGTAATATTGCCAGATTCAGCAGCAAATTTTTTAGTTACAAATGGCAGGACTTGAGGATATTTGATCCCCTGACCGGTGGGGGCACAACACTTTTTACTGCGCTTTATCTTGGGGCAGAGGCTGCGGGGGTTGAAAAAGACTCAAAGGATGTACAATCCACTGCAACATTTCTTAAACAGTATACTAAGGAACAGAAAATTCCCTGTATTTTCAAGGAAGAAAGGGTAAAAAAAACTAATAAAAAATATTGGTTTACCATTGGAACAGACCAGCAAAAATGTCTGCTTGTTAACGGCGACACAATTGATTCACCCCAACTTATTTCCGGTATTAAAAGGCCCCATTTTATTGTGACAGACCTCCCCTATGGAATACAGCATGGGGGAAAAATAACCGAACTCATAGAAAATGCCTTTCCCATATGGGTATCCGCTATTCTTCCAGGAGGTACGATTGTCATGTCCTGGGATTCAACCAGATTCTCGCGAAAGGAGATGATAAACCTGTTAAAGGGTACGCCTTCAATCAATATACTTGAAGGTGATATATATGGAAAAATGGCCCACAGGGTTGACCGTGTTATTAAAGAAAGGGATGTGATTGTGGTTAGGAAGGAAGAATAATGCATTATTAATCTTCATAAAACATGAACGTCCAACATCGAACTTTCAACTTCCAATGAAAAATTAAAACAAAGAAAAGATAATGTGTTTTGCCTTTCATTGAACATTTGATGTTGAACATTGGACGTTCTTTTTTTCAACTAAAGCTTTATGATTATCGGTGACTTTCCCTCTGTCTTCAACTTAGGAATAACAGCCTCGTTTAATTCAACGCCAAGGCCAATGCCTTCTGGCGGATAGAGATATCCCTTTTCATAACGTGGTGAACTTAACCCGAGGTCATTTGGAATCGGGCCGCCATCGGTCTCCAGCAGATCATGCATGTTTAGCGGTCCAATGGATTCCTGTTCGATCCTTCCAAGCCATTCTGTAGAGCACAGGAAATGGGCTTCCACGGCTGCGCCCAGGCCGGAATTAATCATGCACCCGGTCATTACATTAAGACCCATTGCCTCTGCAACAGCCACAAACTTTTTGGATTTGTGGATACCACCCGCCTTGGGTACCTTGAGGAAAAATCCGTCAATAGCATCCAACTGAGAGAGTTTTACCAGGTCATTCAGTTCGGTTGCTGCCTCATCAGCAAAGATGGGCACTGATGTCTTACGCCTTAAACGTGCTAGTCCGTTGATATCCCAGCGTGGAATTGGCTGCTCTGCTAAAAAGACATCATATTTTTCAACCTGTTTAAGGAACCTTAAGGCACGCATGTAGTCCCATCCGCCATTGGTGTCGGTCATCACATTGACACTGCTGCCTACTGCCCGGCGCACCTCGGCAACCATCTCAACATCTTCCTCGATATTATTATGGCCCACCTTCAGTTTAAGCCCCTTGTAGCCCACACTGACGAGCTTTCTTGCATTATCAGCCACCTCCTGGGGTGTCCCTGAAGACATTACATAAGCCAGCTCTATCCTTTCATTGGCACGACCGCCTAAATACTGGTATAGCGGTACCCCCATTGCCTTGGCAACCAGGTCGTGCAGGGCATAATCAACAAGGGCCTTGGAGTGGTAATTGCGATATACGACTTTATCCATTCTGGCAATTATGGTTTCGATTTTAAAGGGGTCTTCACCTAAAAGTACCTGGGGCCCATAAATATTACCGACATTATGCAGGATCGATTCCTGGCTTTCGCCCATATACCACATAGAGGTGTCGCCGCATTCTGCAATACCGGTAATTCCTTCATCTGTATAGAGCTTGAGTAATACTGTGTGAGCCCAGTTGACTGCACCACCGGACATAACAATCGGTTTAACAAACTTGATAGATAATGGAGTACACTCGATTTTTGTGATTTTCATAATTCCCCTCATTTTGACGGAATGTTTAATTAGTCAGTTAGTATCCATCCGGAATGTAACAAATTCCGGATGTGGCTTTCAGCAGTCAGCAATCAGCTGTCAGCTAACACTATTTAATACTTTCTTCAGACATATAAAAATGCCCCAGAAAACAAATAGGGGAGCACTGTTCACATCGTTATCTTCTTAAAACCCTTGCCAGTCTTTACCTTGCGCCTTGCTTCAACTTTACATCATGCTGTACTTCGGGCCGCCACCGCCTTCAGGTGGTACCCAGGTGATATTTTCATACGGGTCCTTGATGTCACAGGTCTTACAGTGAACACAGTTTGAAAAATTAAGTTTTAACTGCCTTTTGCCTGTCTCCTCATTTACCTCCATTTCATAGACCTGTGCCGGGCAGAATCTGACACATGGGTTCTGGTACTCCTCCGCACACCGGGTATAACAAATGTTATAATCCTTTATATGAAGATGCGGCGGCTGATCCTCTTCATGGGTTGCGCCTGAATAATAAACATCTGACTCCTTATCAAATGTTATTTTTCCATCATATTTTATATCACCCTTTTCCTGATCAGTGAGATTATCCCTGCCGTACAGCTCTTTAACGGTTTTCAGATGTGTATGATCGGGTGTTGACTCAAGTCGAACCCCGAAAATGCTTCCACCCAGGATATGCTGGAGCCCTGCTGTCATCATTCCTAAATACAATCCCTTTTCCATTGCCT
The DNA here is from genome assembly GCA_964499695.1 of uncultured Desulfatiglans sp. GTDB lineage: Bacteria > Desulfobacterota > DSM-4660 > Desulfatiglandales > HGW-15 > JAAZBV01. The sequence goes on along the minus strand of CAZCMD010000030.1, from coordinate 32,330 downwards.
GATGAAAATTGCGGGTTCTATACAAATCTTTATACTCCTTTGCCTTTAACAGCTTCTCGCTGTATTTTTCGAGGTGATCAATAGAGAAATCACCATTTACAAGGCATTCAAAGATTGTCTCTGCTGCTATCATGCCTGATCTCATGGCAAGGTTCACACCCTTTATCATCATGGCATTGAACAGGTTGGCAGAATCTCCTATGATCATACCACCGTGAAAAACCAGCCTAGGGACAGAGTAGTAACCGCTAACAGGGACTGTCTTTGCACCGTACTGCACCATTTTACCATCTTTGAGAATGGCGCTTATCAAAGGGTGCATCTTCATCTTTTGGAACTCCCTGTGAGGATCAAGAAAAGGATCACTGTAGTCAAGGCTTACAAGCTGGCCAATGCTTATCTTATTTTCTTTCATGCCATAGATAAAACCGCCGCCAAAGGTGTCGGATTTTAAAGGGTATCCCATTGTGTGGATGATCTCACCAGGCTCGACCCTTTTTTCAGGGAGTTCCCATACCTCTTTTACACCGACCTCAAAGCCCGCAGGATTCCTGTCTGCACCATGGCCAAGATGATTCAACACTGTTTTTGTAAGACTGCCCCTTGAACCCTCTCCAAACACTGTAACCTTTGCATGGAGGTCAATCCCCGGCTCAAAATTGGATTTTTTACTGCCATCATGGGAAACACCCTTGTCCCCTGTCCTTACACCGATTATACGACTCCCCTCATAAAGGACCTCAACACCGGGGAACTCGGGGAAGATATTGACACCATTTCCCTCTGCAAGCCCTGCAAGCCATCCATTAAGCCTTGAAACAGAAACAATGCAATTTCCATGGTTATTAAGCGGGTTAAGGCTTTTTGGGGCCATGCCCATCGGGAGCTTGAACTGCCCTTTTTCTGTGAGGAAATAGACTGTCTCCTTTTCCACATTACCCTCTATTGGTGCGCCCTTTTCAAGGTAATCAGGGACAAGCTCCTTTAGCGGAGCAGGGTCTATTGCCGCGCCGGATATACCGTGTGCGCCCGGAAAAGGGCCCTTTTCCAGGACAGCTATCATGACCTCATCCAGGTTTTTTCCCTCACCATCCTTCTTTGCCTCGTTATAATTCTTGATAAGGTTAGTAAGATGCAGGGCACCACTCAAAGAAGCAATACCTCCACCCACAAAAAGCACATCCACATCCATGATTTCATGATTATCTGCCAATGATCTTCCTCCTTTTATATACAGGTTACATAACGGGTAAAAAAATCCGGCCTTTTATTATTGTAATTCAAATGAGTGAAAAAACTAACTCGGCATCATACTTCTACTATAACAAAATATATACTGTTACAAGAACTTTTATATACCCTTTAAGGGTCATATATACTTAAATTAAAGGCAGCCAAAAATAATTTTATTAACCGCCCTTTTTTCTATCTATCAGGTGTTAGATATTTTTTATGGTCATTCTTAAAACACCTATTTCATGCATTTTTGTCAAAATGATATTTTCTTTAAAAAACAGGATTAAAATTAATTAAATTTAATGATACAGTCGATAAAGCTTCAATAGTTATTTTTATTACATTCTAATTATTCAATATTTTAACAATAAAAAATTTTATTATCATAAAGGCCACAGGAGTAATAGAATGCATCTTATTGCTATAACGGAAATCATTATTCAGTTATTTTTTATTAATCATGCCATAAAGAATAGAAAACCTCGACATTGGCTGTTAATTCTTTTGATCCCCTGGGTTGGATTTATACTATATTATTTTATTGAAATATTAGCTGCTGGTTACGATAAATATCAGGAGGAAAAAAAAGAATATCTTCATTCCTCCGGAGTGAATTTGCCCGCCGGATGCAAGTTGGCCTACACCAGCCAGGGAAAACTTTTTCACCTGAAAGAAAGCATTTCTTCAGAACAAATACAAAGCCCCTTTGGACAAAAGATAATTGATCAGATTGTGAGAGTAAATCAGAAGAACGAATGGAAAACACAGGGTGTCGGATCACATTTTGGTGGCAGTATTTTATGGGGGGTGGATAAACACCCTGCGGATAAAATAATGGTAAACATAACAAGCGTGACAATGTGTCCTGACGACAACAAACTGTATTATATTCTAGAGACAGAATCATCAGGTGGACTATTTGTATATGATTACAATACAAATGAGGAAAACCGTTTATTTCATAAAGAAAAATTTAAAGCCAAAGACCTTGACATCAACAGAAAGACAAAGGAGTTTATCTGTTCTCAACAATTCGCAAACGGAACATCCAATATAATTCTGATTAATGAAGACGGCACCGACATAAGAGAGATCACTGAAGGAGATTCCATTGATGATTGCCCATCCTGGATACCGGGTGAACATAGACAAATATTGTTCCAATCAACGGGGATTGCGCGAAGCCAGGCAGGATATTCAGCCGGGAGGGGTACGACCACTATTCAGGCGCTTGATCTTGATAATAACAGAATGACTGTTGTGCTTGAAGACAGCAGATATGATTTTTTGCAGCCTCACATCAGCGTTGATGGATATCTCTATTTTATCAGGCGTCCTCATGAGCATAATCAATACAGGCTTGATACAGCAGCGCTTGATTTTATTTTATTTCCCTTCAGACTTATAAGGGCAGTGTTTCACTACCTGAATTTCTTTTCACTTGTATATTCTCAAAAACCATTAACTACCGCTTCAGGCCCCAGGATTCAGGGTGATGATCTGAAAACCATTGTTTTAAAGGGTAAGATTATCAATGCGGAAAAGGCTCTGAATACCGGTGTAAAAATAATGGGGGTGCCTTCACTTGTTCCATCTTCATGGGAACTGATAAGAAGGAATGACAACAATGTTGAGGAAGTCATGGCAAATAATGTAGCCGCATTCGATATAGGCCATGATGGCACCATCATATATTCAAATGGATATGGAGTGTTCAGGCTTGATAATCAAAAAAATCAGCAACTGATATTAAAGGACAAGCTGATTGAGGATGTTGTGATTGGGTAAAAGTGTTTTTAAGGATTTCTACTGTTTTCCTGAACAACTTTACTTGTTCCGGTGACTTTCTATTGATCACCAATCATTGATTATTGATAATTGTTCATTGATCATTGTTATTGAATATCTTCTTGAATTTTTAATAGAAAAGCCCTAAAACTACGCCAACGTTTCATTTCAAGAAAAAAGCTTACAGTATAAAAGCCTCTTCGGCTACTCACCTTAGGTGAAATAACTGTTTTAAAATATTTTGTACCGAGGGGTTATTGGTTTGGTGATAAGAGTTAACAATATCTTCTTTTTTCCCATATGAGGAAGCGATGAATGAAATTACAATAAAACATCTTGCTTATGTGCTCAAACAAGCCAAGGAAAAAAACCAACCTCAACCTATTTTTTTTCTTGGTGCTGGAGCTTCAAAATCTGGCAACATCCCATTAGCCGGTGAAATTGCAGATAAGATTCTAAAAGATTATCCCGTTGATCCATTCATTTGTGGTCTTGAAGAAGGTAAAAGGGATTATGCCCATTTAATGGAATGCCTTCAACCATATCAAAGAAACCAGCTCTTAAAAGAATATGTCGATAATGCAAAAATAAATGTCACACATATCTATCTGGCCCAATTACACAAACATAGTTTTGTTGATTATATTTTAACTGTTAACTTCGATAATCTAATGCTTCGTGCGCTTGCATTATATAATGAATACCCTCCAACTTATGACATGGCAATCCTTAACGAACTCACTACTACGACTTTTAAAGAAAAATCAGTTGTATATTTGCATGGTCAACATCATGGTTTATGGCTTTTAAATACATCTAGTGAAATGGATAAGGTAAAAACAAGACTTCCAAGAATATTTGATAGTATTAAAAATAAGAGACCTTGGATTTTTATCGGATACAGTGGTTCTGACCCTGTTTTTGAACATGTTAAAAATTTAGGCAGGTTTGATAATGGTCTTTTCTGGATAGGCTACAAAGACCATTCGCCAAATGAAAATGTAAAAGGTTTTCTGGAAAACCCTAACTCGAATGCCTTTTTCATTACAGGATTTGATTCCGATGCTTTTATGATCAAACTCAATGAAGCTTTAGGACTAGAACAGCCGGAAATACTGAAGAAGCCCTTTACTTCATTACAGGCTATGCTGACTAATATTAATGACATTAATGATGAAGAGCATTTTAAAGGCGTAAAAGAGCGGCTTGAAATTGCCAAAAGAGATGTAACACAAGCCATAAATCAGTTTGAAAAAGGTGAAGCTGATATATCAACTGAAGAAGATAGAAAAACAAATATACTGAAAAAAGAAATAATTGATTTGCTCATTTCTGAGAAATATGAAGAAGCACAAATTTCAAGCCTTGTAAAACAAGCAGAAGAGAAAAATGATGAAGGAGTTAATGAGTTATTAGCTGGATTGCTTAATAACTGGGGTATTGATATAGGGAAACTGTCAGAAACCAAACACGGTGCAGAAGCTGAATCTTTTTTTAATCAGGCATTTGAGAAATTCAAAAAAGCTGTTGAGGTTAAACCTGACCTTCACGAGGCATTTTACAACTGGGGAAATTATTTAGGGAAGTTAGCAGAAACCAAACACGATGCAGAAGCTGAATCACTTTTTAATCAGGCATTTGTGAAATTCAAAAAGGCTGTTGAGATCAACCCTGACAAACATGATACATTTTATAATTGGGGGACTGAGTTATGTAAACTGGCAAAGACCAAACAGGGTGCAGAAGCTGAATCACTTTTTAATCAGGCATTTGAGAAATTCAAAAAAGCTGTTGAGATTAAACCTGAATTTTCCGAGGCTTTTTATAACTGGGGTGTTGCTTTAGGTAAACTGGCAGAAACCAAACAGGGTACAGAAACTGAATCTTTAATCAATCAAGCTATTGAGAAATACAAAAAAGCCACTGAGATCAAACCTGACAAACACGAAGCTTTTTATAATTGGGGGAATGTTTTAGGTAAACTCGCAGAAACCAAACAGGGTGCAGAGGCTGAATTTCTTTTTAATCAGGCCTTTGAGAAATTCAAAAAGGCGGTTGAAATTAAACCGGAATTTTACAATGCATTTATTAACTGGGGAATTGTTTTAGGTAAGCTTGCAGGGACCAAAGAGGGAGCAGAAGCTGAATCTCTATTCAATCAGGCTATTGAGAAATATAAAAAGACTGTTGAGATTAAACCTGACTATCACGAAGCGTTTTATGAGTGGGGAATCGTTTTGGGTCAATTTGCAGAGACTAAAGAGGGAGTAGAAGCTGAATCTCTATTCAATCAGGCTATTGAGAAATCAAAAAAGGCTGTTGAGATTAAACCAAACTATCACGAGGCTTTTAGTAGCTGGGGAGTTTATTTAGGTAAACTGGCAAAGACCAAACAGGGAGAAAAAGCTGAATCTCTATTCAGTCAGGCTATTGAGAAAAATAAAAAAGCTATTGAATTGGGCGGAAAACATTACAATCTTGCCTGTGTTTATGCCCTAAAAGGAGATAAACATGAAGCATTAAAACATCTTGATATTAGTTTGGCTGGCAATGAAATTTCTATTAAATTCGTGCTTGATGATAAGGACTGGTCTGAGTACCTTGATGATAATGATTTTAAGGCCATTATTGATAAGCATGTCAAATATGATACTTAATTTGGAAGATGAGCGACTATTCTTTTATGCTGTTCAGCCATTTGTCATGGGAACCAGAATTATGTGATAGCTTCTTTCCTCTTTACATCCCAACACAGGGCTGTGACAGGTTTTAAACAAACTCCTATTCAAACATCTCCTCCGAAATATCATCCTGGTTCTGCTGCATAGCATACAGGTGCGCGTAAAAACCGTTCTTTGCTAACAGTTCTGTATATATCCCCTCTTCAATAATCCTGCGGTTATGTATCACTATAATCCTGTCCGCATTCTTTATGGTTGAAAGATCCTGGGCAATGGTCAGGCAGGTAAAACTCTAAGAAAAACTGGATTCCCGATCCAGACTCCGCCAAGGCTTCTTCCGGCAGGCGGGTTGGGAATGACAGAAAAACTTCTATTATTTGATTGGCGCCTTCAAAATTCTAACCGATTATCTAATTGACTTAGCCTTTTTTCTTGGTTACCATTCTGGTAACAGGGCCTATAAATGAGAATAATAGCAAAAAGCCAATTACGCAAATATTGGGAGAGACCAGGCAATGAAAAAGCCCAGCTATATCTGACAGAATGGTATCACTTCTGTTCGAAACAATACTGGTCAACTCCACAGGATGTTAAAAAGACCCTGAGAAATGCATCCATTGTAGGAAATAACCGGGTTGTATTTAATGTTAAAGGGAATCATTATAGGATCGTTTGCGCAATGGATTATCTGCGGCAAGCAATGTTTATAAAGTTTGTCGGCACCCATGCCGAGTATGACAGAATTAATGTTGAGGTGATAGAATGAAACCTATTAAAGATGAAAACACATACCAAAGCAGCTTGAAACGTATTGAAGAACTCTGGGGAGCTAAACCTGATACCCCTGAAGGAGACGAATTTGATATTTTATTAATCATGGTTGAGGCCTATGAGGAAAAGCATTATCCGATTCCAGCATCAAACCCTGTTGATGCAATCCTGTTCCGTATGGAGCAAATGGATATGAACCGTAAAGACCTTGAGCAGTTTCTCGGCCCCAAAAGCAGGGTCAGTGATGTCTTAAACAGAAAGCGTCCGCTCTCATTACCCCAGATTAAAAAATTACATAAAGAAATGGGAATACCATACGAAAGCCTGATAGACACAAAATAAAAAATCTCATGTAACATTCCGGTACTTTGGAGAGGTAAGCAACCCCCTATTTAAACATCTCCTCCGAAATATCGTCCCGGTTCTGCTGCATGGCATATAGGTGTGCATAAAAGCCGTTCTGTGCTGTCAGTTCGTTTTATATGAATGACGTCTCAACAAAATGATGTATCTATTTCAGAGCATGCAAGTAGATCTTTTACACCGGTTGTGTTGTAGAATGTTCCTATTTTTATGAATATAAAAAACAGGCGATCCTGTTTTATAGCCCTGCCCGCTGCATCACATAAAGCAGCGCAATAATCAAAATGGCCAGGGGAATAACAACAGTAATATTATTAACCTTTAACACTTGAGGTATTGTTGTATCGCCAAAATACCCCTTTTTAAGAATCCCGTCCTTCAGATAAGGATAAGCCATTGCAAAAAGCCATGAACCGATTATTATCCCAGGTAACCCTGCAACTATGGCATCCAGGTATCCGTTTCCCATGGCGCCGGCGATAGTGCCGGGGCAGTAGCCCAGAAGCGCAAAGCCCATACCGAATATCAACCCCCCTGTTGCGTTTTTACCCCAGGAGCCTGCCTTGGGACGCTGCTTTATCAAACCAAGCCCTTGCATTAAAAACAGGCCCAGCATCCCTGTAACAACAGCGGTGAGCATAATTTTTACAACGGTAAAATCAACAAACAGGAGCTGGTTTATAATAACATCATATTTGGTAACCCCGCCTTTATTAAGGAGAAAACCGAATATTATGCCGAATATAAGGCCCGGTAACAGTTTCATTCCTTTTGATTTCATGTGCACTCTCCCCGCCTTGTCTATAAAATTACCCTGAACAGCAGCCACGCCATAAAAATTCCGCCTGCAAAGAAACAGATGGCGGATATCCAGCTCGATACCGCAAGCTGCATAGTGCCGCTTATGCCATGTCCGCTCGTACACCCATCCGCCCACCTGGAACCGAACCCCAGGAGAATACCGCCTGTAAACCCGATAATCAGGCGGAATAGTATATTATCACCCATATGAAATCTCCATACAGAGGGTATCCACTGCATGATAAAATCATTGGAAAGCATTGAGGAAACAAATGCCCCGATAATAATGCCCACAACCAGCATAAACTGCCAGTCAACAACCGGTTTTACCTCCTGAAAGTAGGGCATCTCTTCAGCCCCTCTTCTTCTGAAGAGCCTGTCAAACATACCTGCCGACCTGGCAAATGTAGTTGAGCAGCCTATGGGTTCATTAGAGAGCAGCCATGTGAACCAGCTTAAAATACCGATTCCTATGCCTACCGCGTATGGAGACCATTTTACCTGTGTCAACCAGTCCATAACATATCCTCCTTTTATACAGACCCCTGAGATCCCCTGAAGGGGATCTCTCCTGTGGTCAGGTAATTAATTACTTTATATACCCTGCTGCGCTGTATCCGGTCATGCCTCCGGGCACATGATGCACCTCATCAAAGCCCTTCTGTTTCAGAATGCTGGCTGCAAGGCTGGAGCGGTTACCGGTGCTGCATATAAGATAAACCGGTTTGTCCTTTTTTATCTCATCACTGCGAAATCGCAGGTCAGGAGCAGGGATATTCACAGAACCCTCTATATGCGCAGTTTCATATTCCAGGGGGGCGCGCACATCAACCAGTGTAAAGGATTTTTTATCCTTATTTACAAGTTGGTACAGATATTCGGCTGAGATGAGACCTACAGTCCCTGTCTGGTATCCACTGTTTATCCAGCCCTGCATACCTCCAGCAAGGTGTGCCGCGGTCCGGTCCATGCCCACACGCTGCATCCAGAGCCTTGCGTTGGCGGCATCCTGATAGCTGTCAGCCACAATGAGAATGTCACTGTCAGGGGGCAATACCCATCCTGCAAAGGTCGGGAAATTTCCGCCAAGATCGATATGCCATGCACCCGGTATATGAAAACCGGCGAAAGCCGCGTAATTCCGGGTGTCCAGAACCAGGCAATTCTTTGCCTGCATCCTCTTCTTAAATTCCGGGGCAGTGAGTTCCTCCATCCCGTGCAGGCTGGAAAGCATTGCCGGCCCTTTTCTGTTGATATCACTGCACCTGCTGAAGTGGTCAGGGGCCGGGGGCATATTGGAGGTAAGAGACTGAATGAACTTATTCTTGTCTTTTATCTGCAGGCTGGGGTTATAACGCCTTTCATAGCCTATGGTGGAGGTCCATTTGGCCCCCATCGATCTTCCGCAAAGAGACCCGGCGCCATGTGCAGGGTAGATCTCACAGTAATCAGGTAGTTTGAGCAGCTTGTCATGCAGGCTGTGATAGAGTTTCCCTGCCAGCTCTTCAGCAATATCGGGGAACAGGTCAGGCCTTCCAACGTCACCCACGAACATTACATCACCCACAAAGGCCCCAATGGGGGAATCACCACGCGATTTATCAGTAACCACATAGACAATATGCTCAGGGGTATGCCCCGGCGTCTCCAGGACTTCAAGTTTCATGTCCTCTATAATGAAGCTGTCACCTTCGGATACTGCGACATGTTCGAATTTGCATTTGCCTGATTTTGGGGCATATATCTTTGCGCCTGTCTTTGCCGCCAGATCCATGTGTCCGGATATAAAGTCCGCATGCAGGTGGGTTTCAAGAATATGAGTGATCCTGACCCCCATTTGGCGGGCTTCGTTGATGTAGATATCCGCATCCCTCCGGGGGTCTATCACAGCGCAGCTCTTGCTGCCGGCCAGGATGTATGAACTGTGTGCAATTTTTTCGAGAAAATAGTGTTTTAAAAGCATCGGGTATCCTCCTCTGTTATTGTTAGTTCAAAATATAATAATAAAATATAACTGTGTCTCCCTTTCATAGATAATAAAAGTAAATTATAGTTACAACAACTGCCAGATAGAGCATGGTCAAGCCACCCCCAGATTTCACATAATCCATGTTTCTGTATCCTCCGGGCGTCTTATAGAGCGCATTGACCTGGTGGGTCGGAAGGATAAATGAATTGGAGGTGGAGACGGCCACAAGCAGTGCAAGAGGACGGGGATCTACGCCTAATGTATTGGCCATACTGATCACCATTGGAAACAGTATAACGGCTGCACCCACGTTTGACATAAAAAGTGAAAACAGGACAGTTATCCCTGATATTGCCAGAAGTATGATAAAGATATGGTTGCCGTGAATCCTCGAAATTATATTCTCAGCCAGAAAGATCGCAGTACCGGTTTTCTGCATGGCTATCCCCAGCGGGATGAGCCCTGCCATAAAAAATACCACCTTCCAGTCAATGGCATTGTAGGCCTCATCTACCGGTAATACACCTGTCAGTACCATGGCGATGCCTCCTGACATGAAGGATACCGGGATAGAGAACCCTGCCACGGCCAGCCCCGCTGAAAAAACAAAACACAGAAATGCAATCCATGCCCTGGAAGCATCTTTTTCCTCTGTCTCAATCGGTGTAATGATTACAAAATCATGACCCTTCTTCATATCAGCAATCTTCTCCCACAGGCCATGAACAATAAATATGTCTCCCGGTGTTATTTCAACATCGGAAAAGTCACCTGTTATCTTTTCGCCCCTGTGATACAGAAGAACCGGCTCAACCCCGTAATTCCGTCTCAGTCCAAAATTTTTAATAGACTGACCGGCAATCACGGAGCGGGGAGGGACAACCACCTCAGCGAATCCCGCACCGGATGTGTCATCCAGCAGATTTAATTTTTTAGGTCTTGCAACCGGGACCAGTCCGTGCGTAGCTGCAAATTTATCTGCATTCTGCTCCTTTCCCAGTATGGCCACAATCTGACCGGGCTCAAACCTGGTCTTACGCCATGGTGCGAACTCCACAGATGTTTCACTGTTAACAGCAATAATATTAAGATTGTATTCATCCCATATTCCCGTGTCCTCAAGGGATTTATCTATCAATGGGCTCATTTCACTTATCATGAAATAGCGAATATTTAATGAGAGACCCCATTCTTCAATAAGCCTCTTCTGTAACCCGCCAGGATCTTCTTTCGCCTTGTATCGAGGAAGAACATACTTACCGAGCACTATAAAAAAGAGAAGGTATGAAAAGAGAAGTACAAGACCCACAGGTGTGACCGCAAAAAGTTTATATGGAGAAAGAGATGCACCTATCAGAAAATCATTCACCAGCATAAGGGGCCCTGATCCGATCATGGTGATAGAGCCGCCCAAAATAATCGCGAAACCAACCGGCATGATAAGCTCTGAAGCAGGTATCTTCCTGCTGCGGGAAATATTCATAATAGAAGGCAGAAACAGGGCTGCTGCCCCAATGTTCTGAACAAAGCCGGACATTATTCCCGATGCAACAGACATTACTGTGATAATTCTGGGGCGGCTGCTGCCGGTAAATTTCATCGTCAACTGTGAAAATCCGGCCATCAGGCCTGTTCGGGAGACGCCCCTCCCAAGGATCATCACTGCTATCATGGTTATAACCGCATTGGAAGAAAACCCTGACAAAACCTCGGAGGGACTCAGGATGCCTGTCCATGCAAGCACCAGCATACATAGCACGGCAACGATATCGATACGCAATTTGTCAATAATGAGCAAAAGCGCAGTCATAAACAAAATGGATAGGACAATAATAATATCGATATTCATTTCATTACCTTATACACTGTTTTTTAGTTTATGACATCCCTTGCCTGCTGATCCACGCCTCCCTGGCACCTGTTCCTGAAATAAAGCATAGAACCATTATTAGTGGTCTTGATATGAAGTATATGGAGAAGAATATTGTATGTCAATCCCGCAATTATTAAATAACTTGACATGTAATGATACTTTAGTAATCTTCATCTTGCTCGACATAGTCAGATCATATGTTTCATAGAGGTTGCATCATATAATTACAACAAGACCAGGGCTCAGATATATCTTCAGCATTAAAAAGAGAGAGGGGGGGGTAATATAAAGAGTGGCTCTGAGTGTTTTAATCCGGATACATTATTGATAGAGAGGTGAAACCATGCAGTTCACTGATATGATATCCATTTCAGGTTATGTTATTGAAGCAGCCGGTGTTCTTGTTATTATAACAGGCTCGCTTATATCGACCATAAGATTCGCCTTGAATTTAAAAAAATCGGCCTCCGGCGAGGCGTATATTATGTTCAGAAGACAGCTTGGCAGATCAATCATCCTTGGGCTGGAGTTCTTAATAGCAGGGGATATAATCAGGACTGTCATTGTAAAACATACAATTGAAAGCCTGGCTGCCCTGGGCATGGTTATTGTAATAAGGACTTTTCTCAGTATAACACTTCACCTTGAGATAGAGGGGCGCTGGCCCTGGCAGAAGGAAAATTAAGATACCTGATTACAGTTCTTATGAATGTAAGGCTTTAGTTCATTGATCTTACTCATACCAGCTGCGCCCGCACAAGTGTATACAAGGCTTTAAAGAACACCCTATTTAAACATCTCCTCCGAAATATCATCCTGATTCTGTTGCATGGCATACAGGTGTGCGTAAAAGCCGTTCTTTGCTATCAGCTCTGTATATGTCCCTTCCTCAATAATTCTGCGGTTATGTATCACGATAATCCTGTCAGCATTCCTGATGGTTGAAAGACGGTGGGCAATGGTCAGGCAGGTGCGCCCCTTCATGAGGGTTACTAGCGCCTCCTGTATATGCGCCTCAATAAGGCTGTCTATACTGCTTGTGGCCTCATCGAGTATCAGTATTCTTGGATTCCTTAAGATCGCCCTTGTTATACCTAAAAGCTGCCTTTCACCCTGTGAGAGGTTAAGCCCCCTTTCTGTAAGCACTGTATCATAACCCTTTGGGAGCCTGCTTATAAAATGGCTTGCATTGGCAAGCATTGCCGCCTCTATCATCTCCTTCTCAGTGGCACCCGGGCTCCCGTAAAGAAGGTTTTCCCTTATTGACGTGGCAAAAAAGAACGGTTCCTGAAGCACAACGCCAAGGGATGCCCTTAAAGAAGTTATATCCATATCGCGTATATCAGTGCCGTTAATAGTTATGGCCCCGCTCTTTACATCATAGAACCGGCCAAGGAGGTTAATGAGTGTGGTCTTTCCTGCACCTGTGGGCCCCACTATGGCTATGGCACTACCATGAGGCACAGTAAGGTTTATATCCTCCAGCACAGGTTTACCTTCCACATAGGAAAAGGATACATCCTTAAAAACTATCTTCCCTTCGCTGAATGGTGCAGGCGAACGCTTTTCTATTATATCCGGTTTGGTATCCATTATCTCGAAGACCCTTTCAGCGCCAGCAAGGGCAGACTGTATAACATTGTAGATACCTGTGATCTGCTGTATGGGCCATAAAAAATTCCTGGAATACATGATAAAGCTCGTAAGTAAACCTATGGAAAAGACATCACTGTGCCTTAAGACAAGATAACCACCGATACCGGCTAATAGCGCAAGTATAATGGAGGTAATAAGCTGCATTACAGGGAAAAAGATGTGGGATATCATCTCTGCCACAGTGCCAGCATCCCTCGCCTCTATGCTGACCCTGTTGAAACCATCTATCTCCGCCTTCTCCATGCCGAAGGTCTTTATCACCTTAACGCCAGAGACCGATTCCTCTATCTTTATACTCAGGTCCGCTATCTTCTGCTGGTTAACCCTGAATGCCTTTCTTACCTTGACCCCTATAACGCCTGCAACAAAGCCCATTAGAGGGACTGTTGCTACAACAATCAGGGTAAACCTGACATTGAGCATCAGCATGGCAGCCAGCGTCATGATCACGCTTAATAGGCCTCTCAACCCTTCACTGAACAGATTGTTGACACCCTGCTCAACCGCCTCAATATCATTGGTAAGACGCGACATGATCTCGCCGATATCCACCCTGTCAAAATATGACATGGAAAGCCCCTGGATATGGTTGAATGCATCCTGCCGCATCCTGAAAAGTATATTGTTTGAGGCCTTGATCAATATTACTCTTGTGAATGCCTCTGTGAGCCACGCGCCTATGTATATGACAACAAGGAGCACAACCTCCTTTAAAAACATGGAGAGGTTATGTTGTCTTTCAAGATAGTTGGTTATTGCCCTCCCAAGCACCGTTGGGCCTGCCACACCTAAAAATACACTCACAAAAATGATAAGCGAAGAGATGGCAAGCAGGATCTTCTGCGTGCCGAAATAGGCAATAAGTCTTTTAAATGAGCCTTTAACATCCTTTGCTGACTCTATCATATGTGAATGGGGGCCGGGAGGCCCTGCGGGAGGTCTTTTTTTAAGTCTGCTTTCCATATATATTATTCCTCAATGCTGCTCAGATATATTCATTCTGGGTCTTAGCTATCTGCCTGTAGATATCATTTGCTTTTACCAGCTCTTCATGGGTGCCAATGCCTGTGATCCTGCCCTCATCCATTACTATAATCCTGTCACTCTCCTTTATGGTCTTTATCTTCTGGCTTATAATAAGGACAGTGGCATTTTTGAGTTCATCATAGATACCCCTTGTCACCTTTTTTTCTGTCTCAAGATCAAGAGAAGAGGTGACATCATCAAGTATGATTATCCTGGGGTCAACAGCAATGGTTCGTGCAATGGCGACCCTCTGGCGCTGCCCGCCGGAAAGGCCCGTGCCCCTTTCGCCTATACCTGTATCCCACCCCTTTTCATTGATAAAGCCGGTAGCCTGGGCAATCCGCGCTGCCCGCTCAGCCTGCTCTTCACCAGCATCCGGATTTCCGTACAGGATATTTTCCCTGATGCCCCCTGAAAAAAGTATTGGGTCCTGAAGCACAATACCTATCTTTTTTCTAAGTTCGGATGGGTCGTAATCTTTAACATCCACACCATCAATAAGTATGTTGCCCTGACGAGGCTCATAAAGCCTCGGGATCAGGTTGGCAAGGCTTGACTTGCCGCTGCCGGTGCCCCCTATAATACCGATCTTCTCCCCAGGCGCTATTTCAAGATTGATATCAGAGAGGGCATTTTCTCCCTCCCCATAACCGAATGAAACATCCTTAAACTCTATGCGCCCTTTGATATTCTCTGCCGACACAGGTGAATCAGGGGTAACAATATCCGGTATCTCTTTTAAAAGTCCGAAGATTCGTTCTGCTGAAGCGCTTGCCATAGAAACAAAATTGAGTACCATGCCGAGCATCACAAGAGGGAATATGGACATCATTGCGTAGTTGATGAATGCGTTTAGCTGGCCAAATGTAAACCCTGTGGTGTGGGCATTATAGTTTGAGATGATCTCAGTACCGCCGAGCCACAGTACAAGGGCAACAGACATGTTCCCTAAGAAAAGCATAAAGGGCATAAAGACCCCGAAGAGGTACCCCACCTTCAGGGATAATTTGTATATATCCAGGTTTTTAAAGCTAAATTTATCCTTTTCAAAAATCTGGCGGTTAAACGCCCTTACCACCTTTGATCCGGCCAGGTTTTCCTGGAGGGTGTTATTCAGCTCATCCAGTTTTTTTCTCATTTTCATGAACAGGGGGCGCATTACACTCACAAAGGCAAGTGACAGGATAAAGGTACCTCCCATGATGATGGACATTATGGTTGCAAGCCTCACATCGGTCAGGAACATGAAGAAGATGCTGCCCACTATGGTAACCATCGACTGGACTATCATAAAGAGCCCCATCCTGACGAACATGCGTACTGTATTTACATCGGAATTAAGCCTTACAAGGAGCTCCCCTGTGCGCCATTTGTCAAAATTCAGGAATGAGAATGAGAGTATCTTTTTAAATAGGTCACTTCTCACCTCATGACTTAAACCCTGACCTGCCTTGATCAGGGCGAACCCGCTGAAGAGGTTTGCCACATTGCCAAAAATACCAAGGAGGAGGATACCTAATGCACCATAAAGGATATTATTTAAGATCCCTGCGCTGATACCTTTGTCAATAACCCACTCGATGAGCTTGGGCTGGATCATGCTGAAGATAACAGAGAGGATGAGGAACAGCATGGAGATCACCATCTGCCGGGTATAATTTTTCAGGTATTTTAAGAGCCTTAAGAGATATATCATTGATTGTTATCCGATCTTTTATAATAAAATAAACACCTGCCGGTCTGGCAGCGGGAGCCAATATAGCAGAAATAATTATTATTCACCACATATGAGATGATTCGGAAAATTTTTACTGATTAAGGAAATATAATCCTGAATATGATGATGTAACCTAAAGTACAAATTGCGTGAAAAGTGAAACATTCTTCTATTCCAATGGCTTTTAGATAGGAGGGTATTAGTCTGATTTCAGTGTGAGATAAAAAAGGTTGCAAGCATTGTAGGGGAAGGCCTGTGTGCCTGCCCGGTGATGGAGGTTCATACCCCGAATACCGGGCGGACACATAGGTCCGCCCCTACTGTAATAAAGGGTGAATATTGCTTTTAGATTTTCTATTGTCTTTATCTATGTAGCCCATCTTCCAGGTATCTGCGTGCCACAGTAAATGCATTTACCCTTTGCGATATTCATTTTAGCGATTGTGTAGCCTGTCCGTTCAATTAATAATTTACCGCAGTTATGGCAGTATGTGTTGCTTCCTTCATGTACGGGTACATTACCCAGATAAACATAGTGGAGCCCCTCTTTTTTTGCGAGGTTTCTGAACTCCTCAAGCTTTGAAACAGGAGTGGGGGGTAACCTGTTAAGCCTGTAATTTGGAAAGAATCTTGAAAAATGGAGAGGATGGTCAGGCCCCAGCTCCTTAAGTATCCATCCGCACATCCTTTTTATCATATCAGGGTCATCAATATAGGTTGGTACCACGAGCGTGGTGATCTCAAACCAGACATTGTTCTCATTGAGCCTCTTAAGGGTATTTAAGACAGGGGCAAGAGTCCCGCCGTTTAAAACCATATAGATGTTATTATCAAAGGATTTAAGGTTTATATTTGCCCCGTCAATATATTGTGCCAGTTCAAGCAGTGGTTTATCATTTATATAACCGTTTGAAACAAGAATGCTGTTTATCCCTGCATCCCTTGCAAGCCTGGCTGTGTCAAACATATATTCATAATAGGTGATTGCCTCTGAATAGGTAAATGCTATTGAGGGTGCATGGCGCTCTTTAGCGGATGCCACAACATCCTTTGGGAAGAGTTCACCGTGATCAACATCCTCAGGCCTCTTCTGGGATATCTCCCAGTTCTGGCAGTTAAGGCACCTTAAATTGCATCCTGTCGCTGCAATGGAGAAGACTGAAGAGCCCGGGTAAAAATGGTTCAGGGGCTTTTTCTCGACAGGGTCAACATGAACCGAGCAGGGGTTGCCATAGGCAAGTGAAAATAATCTGCCATCAATATTTACCCTTGACCTGCACACACCCCGATCACCGGGCTTAAGATAACAGTGGTTCGGGCAGTTAAGGCATAAGGTGTCCTTACCTCTTTTTTCATAGTGTCTTGCCTCAATCGACCACTTCCACGGCTTATCAGGGGCATCTCCTTTGAATACGGTACCCTTTATGACTTTGCCTTTCCCGCCCTCTTCTGCAGTAGCCCCAAAGAGAGTCCTGTCCAGGAGAAACACCGAGGCACACGCGCAGGCTGTTTTGATAAATTCCTTTCTGGTATATAATCTTGCCATAGAATGCCTTTTCTTACAGTTTTATATCTTTTTCCCAAACAGCAGTATCATGCTGCTTAATATCTTAAGGGATACTACTATAATTATTGTGGCATGAATACCTGCAAGAGGCACAAGAAACGCCCCTGCAAAGAGCGTCCCCAGCGCAGCACCGGCAAGGTCTGCCGCAATACACCCTGCAACAGGGCTCATCTTTTCTCCTATTATACCTGTAGCAACAGGAAACTGGAACCCGCAGAAAAATGAAAAGATGATGGAGTAAAGTATAAACCAAGTCTGGTCCAGGTCTGTCTTGATAAAGTTCACCCAGACAAAAAGGCATATCAGAAGGCAAATGATAAAAAATTCAGAGAAGAGAAGCTCCGAGCGCTTTTTCTGTGTGAATACACTCCCTGCAATTGCCCCCGGCAATAACCCGAACAGAAATGCGGTCACAATTATCCCTACCTTGAGATATACATACCCGTAAATGATCTGGAAACAGTATATGACAAGCATCTCTGCTGACATGGCAGCCACACCGGATGTAAAGAGGATAAATTCCTCCTTTTTCATAAAGATGATATATGTAAGACCAATTATTCCTGTCACAAAAAGAAAGATACCCGGTGATGATCCGTGTTTTGAAAACCACTCTTTATAGGCTATGTTCAGCAGCCTTGGTTCAAAATCCGTATTCACATATTCCTTTGGATCAATGCTGGCCCTGATTTGTTCTATACGGTCAGTTGTTACATTCCCATTGTAATAATATTGTATATATTCGGTCTTTATAGCTTTTTTTCCCAGCATTGCCGGGATATCATATTTCAGAACCCGCTCGCTGCACAGAAAAAATGCTGAACCCCCGGGGATTATAATCACATTTTTATAATATTGATTTAACGTATTATATATTGATGAAAATTTTTTCTTGATTATATCACTTATATAATTTTCATAGGAATTAACACTGAATGAAAGTATGCCATTCTCCTTCAGTTTTGACTTTGTGAGCCTGAAGAATTCAGCGGTGTAAAACCTGTTCAGTTGAAAGGTGTCAGGGTCCGGCAGGTCAATGATTATGGCATCATATTGTTTCCGGGTTTTCTTCAGATATGCCCGGCCATCCATGTTTATTATATTAAGTCCGGGCTCTTTTGTAAGCAGCCCTTCAGCAAGCGCCATATCTATCAGGGCAGGGTCAAGTTCAATATAATCGATATTCTTCGGGCGGTATTTTGATAATTCAGACAATGTCTCACCTATACCACCTGATATGAGAAGAACATCCTCTATATCACCCTCAAGCTGGCACATGGGGTAATGTATCTTTTCTTCACTCCCCTGTATATCACCGGTTGAATAGAGGGGTGCGCCCGATTCCCAGAAGGTGTGCTGGGATGCCTCCTTTGTTATTACAAGCCTTCCAATAGGGGTCTCTTTGTATCTGACAACATCCCCGTACTGATCTGAAAGGGTTGACCGTTCAAATGCCGGATTCAGTGCATAGATATAAAATGTGGCGATTATCATAAGAGAGATAACCGCCACATGGGTTTTCCTATACTTGATGAACATGCTCAGGGATATAATGATAAGGATACCTGATGTGATGGCAATGGTTTTAAAGGGATTAAACCAGTAGACCAGTACAAAACTGAATATAATTCCACCAAGTATGTCACCGATATTATCCGTAATATACAGTTCACCCGATGTGAAATCATGATAGTTTGCCTTGATGATCTCAAGGGAACAGGGAAGCATGTACCCTGTAAGCAGGGCATAAGGGGCAGTCGTTAGACCGACATAAAAAAGGATCTGATAAAACCCCGGAGATGCCCCGTGGACGATAAGGATATCCCTGAGATACCTGATGATCATAAGCTGCGGAAATGGCCAGATGGCTATAAACAGTATCAGGAGAGAATACAGGGATATGGCTGTTGTCTTAGCTGCCCTGCATAACAGGCTCCCTGCACCGTTAAATAAGAGCCAGACGAAAAGCACAAGGGCAATGGTAATCTCATTACCGTGAAACTGGGTCAGGAATTCACGGATAGTAACAAGCTGGATGGTTACAGAGGATATCCCTGTCCCGATTATTGACCACACTATCAGATTTTTATCGACTCTCATAGGCCCTTTATGTCAGTTGC